>JAHJSN010000134.1 GCA_018830445.1 Alphaproteobacteria bacterium
CGCCAAAAGATCACCCAACGGTGCCCGATTGCACCCGTCCACAGGGTGGCCGGATGCCCCGGAATCGGTGGCCGGATCAGATTGGAACAGGTGACCGGATCAAATCGGAATCACTGGCCGGATGGTCCCGGAATGCGCAATTCTGAAGAAAATCACGGCCTGTGGCGAAGTTGCCTCACACTCTCTGCCCGAGGCGGAACCCCGCGGCCTATGCTCCGCTCAGACCTTCCGCTCCATAGGTCTCGCGGCAGGCGTCTGGAAATCGCGATCCGCTCGGGCCGGCAGCGGCTTCTGTTCGCTGGAGCCCGGCCCGTCTTCGTGAACAATCTCGGCTGTAAGCCCGCGTTTTGAAAGCAGCGCGTTCACGCGGGCAAGGTCTTCGCACCAGCCCTGCTCCACTTCGACATCACGACGATTGACGCCGCCACTGCGACCGGGGTGATCATAGGCGCGTACCTTGGACTGGATGGCGCCGCCGGGTGCGGCGCTAAGCTGCACGTCATAGTTCGGTTCCGAGGGCTTGCTGATCGAAACGCGGCTGCTCTCGTCCCATGCAGCGCCCTGCACATTGATCTCGTAACCGAGTTCCTGAAGCTCGCTCAGAAGCACCGACCGAATGCGGTCGCCGTCCAGGCGTCTGCCTTCCGCTTCGGCCCACGTGCGCGCTTCATCCGATGCAGCCCGTGCCACTGCTAGGTCGCCCGCGGCACTAGCCACTATCAGTCGTTCGCGCAGATTGTCGGCGCTGAGCGAACTGAATGGCGTGAGCCAGGCGAGCCCTTCTTCGATGACCTTTTCGATGTCCCGTTTCCGCTTGGCGGCGTCGAGGCGGTCCTGAGCTTCGAGTTCGATCGAATCAATGAGAAGACCGCGCTCGGAAGTGGATTTGGCCCAGAGATCCCGCAGGCGCGCAACGAGATCATCGACAGAGACAAGCTCGGACTGGAGCCGAGCCAGTTTTTCCGACAGCTGGATCACGCGTCCATTGGCTGACTCGACGTCTCCGGCCCCCGCCTCATAGGGCGCTTGTCTGGCTTCTTCAAAACCGCCCATTGGCGTGCTCGCCCAAGCCTCTGCCGGAGCAGCGGCCAACAAGTCTCTCGCCAAAGCAATCTGGTCGGCAGTCACAGATTGGTTCGAGACTTCCAAAGGTGTTGCCAGCCGGTCCCTGACAGCCTTCTCGATTTTCGACTGGGCCTCCTGGAACCTGTCAGCGAAAAGGCCGCTCGCGCCCTTGGCAATCGCCTCGAGGTCTTTCCGCTCGGACGATGCTTCGGTCGAGGCCAACAGCGTGGCAGCCGTTAATTCAAGTCGAAGTCGTTTCGCTTTTGCGTCGGCGAGCTCCTTCTCGAGCGTCCGCTCAACCTCCGGAAGCTCGTCGTACAGGCGATTGTAGTCATCGACGAACTCGTCCCAGCGGTTTGCGTCCACGAACTTGCGATAGCGAGCGAGTTGCACACCCCAGTCCTCTCCTGCGACCGGTTCGAGTTCTGCCAATTCGCTCTGCAATCGTGCGCACCGCTCGAGCATGGACCGGATCAGCGCAATCTTGCGGCGTACCTCGCGCTCTTCGGCATCCGAGATCCTGTAATTCACGAGTACGAGCTTGCTCATGCCGCATATGCCCTTGCTGTTGCCGCGCGGGCAGCAAGGATCAGCCGCTCGCGCTCGCGAGCCTGGTCCTGCACCCATGCGGACGATTGGATCCGGTGAAGCACAAGGCCTGAGCGGGCCAGCAACTTTGGCCGCCATACCTCTCGCGCTCGGGCTTGTCGAAGGAGGTGGTGTCGGGGGCTATCGAACTCGACACCGAGGGCGTAGAGCCCAGTGACAGGGTGCGTCACCGCAATGTCGAGGCTGAAGGCGTCCTCCGTGGGCATGAGCGACGCGTCGAAGCCTTCGCTCTGAAGCGCCGCAAGTGCCTGGGTCACCAGTTCGTCGGCTACTTGCTCCAATCCGGGCGTCACGTAGTGAGGCACGGTGTCGAACGCGCCCAGAATGCTGCTCGCAGCCTCGAATTCTCCGTCGTGGACGAGTTCAGCGTAGCGCATGTAGCCCTGGAGGTAGTCGCGCGCCATCGTGGGCGCACGGCGCTGACCGATGAAGCTGGAGATCTCTGAGGTCGGCATCGAGGTCACCAGCACGACCTTCTGCTTTGCGCGGGTGACCGCAACATTAAGCCGACGTTCGCCGCCCTGCTGGTTCAGTGCGCCAAAGACGCGCTTGAAGACGCCGTTCTCGTCGCGGCCGAAAGTCGTGGAGAATACAATCCAGTCGCGCTCGTCGCCTTGGACGTTTTCAAGGTTCTTGACGAAGAAGCCGACGTCCTCCCCTTCGGCAGATCGCGTCCGTTCGCGATCCAATGAGCGAGCGAACTTGCGATCTTCGTCGGCCCGCTTTTGAAGGCGTGCTTCAATCAGCTCGGCCTGCTTCATATTGAACGTAACGACGCCAACGGTGGGGGGCGTTGGCATTGAACTCCACAGCTCCCCAAGCAGATCGACGATGGCGCCTGCTTCATCCGCGTTGGTCTGGTTCTTGTAGAGCCCATCGACGCGACGCACTTCTATAGGCTTTGCGCGCTGGACGTCCTGTGCCGGCCGACGGACCGGGACATTGAGTTTGCCGCCGTAATAGGCCGCATTCGAAAACGCGATTAGCTCCCGGTAGGCAGAGCGGTAATGGATATCGAGACTGGCGGGCGGCATGAGGCCCGAGGCAAGGGTGAGGAGATCCTCGCAGTCCTTGATGTGGCGTTCACTGGCCGCAAGCTCACGCGGATCGATCGTTGTCGCGCCGGCCTCCGCATCGGCTCCGTCTTCGACCGGATCGTCATCCGGTCTTGCCCAGGGATCTTCGTCATCATCATCGATTGGGACAGGAGCTTCCGACCTCGTTCCGAAGAAGTTTGTCGGCGGCAACTGCTTTTCATCGCCGCTGATGATGGCGCGCTTGGCCCGGAAGAGGGCGGGAAGGGCGTTCACGACGCGCATCTGCGAGGCTTCGTCGAAAATGACGACGTCGAAGAGTCCAGGTTCGAGGGGGAGCATCCGGCTCGCAACGTCCGGGTTGACGAGCCAGACGGGTCGCAGCTTCAGAAGCCCCAGGCTGCGCCCTTTATCGAAAACCTGCCGAAGACGCTGAGCATTCACGCCACCAATCGACCAGATCCGTGACCACTCTTGTGTCCCCTTCAAGCCATTCGAGTCGACATGGCCGAGGTAGCGTCGGTTGACGTCCCGCATTTCGCCGTCGAGTGAACCGAGCTTCGTGATGTCGGCTTCGAGTTGGGTTCTGATCTGCTGCAGCTGTGGATGCCGCGTCTCGATTACGCCCTTCCAGGCCGTTGCTACTTCACGCCGCAACAGCGCTGCGACTGCGGCGTTGGGGTCAGCGGTGTTCCTGAGTGCCTCGGAGACCGGCGCCAACTCGGCAAATACGGCGCCGGCTATCGGCGAGAGCATGGCCGCCCGCAGTCGGAAAGTCTGAAATGCGACGAGGGCGGGGATGGCCGTGTCCACGGCTTTCCACTCGAACGGCAGCGCCACCGACACATCGACGGCTCGGTCAATGCCGTACGTGGTCTCCTCGGTCAGATGCGGAGCGAGGCGCTCCGCAGCTCTGAGTGTCGAGACGTTTGCCTCAGCAATGGTCTTGGCGACGTCGAGTGCGGTGACAAGGGGAGCGAAAGCGCGTTTAACGCTACGCTTCTTTGTTGCAGCTTGCCCGCTGGCCAGCCGCTCAACGTGCGGCCACAGATCCATTTCTGGTGCACGTTCGAGCCGTTCGGCCAGAACACGAAAACCCTCCAGCGTGCTTGCAAGGTATTGCGCCGTGTCCAGGATTTGGCCGCGTTCGGGGTCACATTCCAGCGCTTCGCCAAATATCAGGCCAATCTCTGTCAGCTCTTTTCGTGACGACCTGATAAGCACCTCGAATTCTGCGGCCTCGGCGTGACTCAGACACGAAGCGCGGTCCACCGCGATGCCACGGGCCTGCAATACGGATCGGGCCCGGCGGCGGCGGAGCACTTGGCCGACGTTGAGGAACGAGAAGAACCCCGGGACGGCACGTAGCGCTGGCAGGGCACCCGTGAGCAGCCCAAGCTCTTCGTCGGTCCACTCCCGGACAGCCAGATGGGCAAGGGACGCCGGACCGGCCATGGCGAGACGATCGAGCGTGTCGATAAGCGTTGCAAGCCTCTTGCGCCCGGCTTCAGCCACGTCGACATAGTTGCCGCCAGAAGCAAAGAAGCTGCGCCAGCGGCTCGCGCGTTCGAGCAAGTCTGACGAGGTGCTTTGCAGGGCCTCCCGGTTTTCTTGCAACCATTTTCCAAGCGCATCAGGATCACGGCAAGTGAGGTCCTGAAAGTCGGGATCGAGCTTCTTGCGCTCGGCCAACGCCGCGAGACGCATCTCATCTGCGGCGCGCAATGCCGCGAGGTCTGAGGCGATCTTTGAGGCAAGTGGGCCATCGGTCGCGAAGGGGCGCAGGATGGCTAGCGCGTTTGCCGAGACGCCACCGTTAAGCCAGACTTCGATGAGGCCAGTACATTCGCTAATGACGGCCTCGAGTTCGCCGGCGCTCAACTCCCCGAGAAGCGACCTCAGGCCAGGAACGGACAGTCCTCCGACGTACTTGTCATTCTCGGCGATCGTCGCAAGCACCTCGCGATAGGTGAGGCCAAGACGGTCGTCGCTCGCATGAAGCGCTTCGTGGTAGCTGTCGAGATCCGCTTCGATTGCGTCGAGCTGCGTCGCGATCTGGCGTCGCTTCGCTTGCGAATTGCCGCCGGGTACCGTTCGGGCCTCGAGGAGACGGGGGACCTGGTCGCGCAGCTGGTGGAGGACCGGCGCGCGGTCGCTTTGTGTGTTCTCGATGCGGAACACGCGATGATCGAGTTTCTCGGCTGCCAGCCGTTTCTGAACAACATCGAGCGCCGCCTTCTTCTCGCAGACGACGAGCACGCTTTCGCCCCGGCCAATGCAATCGGTAATGATGTTGACGATGGTCTGGCTCTTGCCCGTTCCTGGTGGGCCTTGCACGACGAGACCTGGCGCATGACGGGCTCGGAAAACGGCCTCTTCTTGCGACGGATCAGCCTCCAAGGTCGTGTAGCGCTCGAGATGGGAGACCTTGCCGATCTCCGGTGCTGGCTCTGGCGCACGCAGCCGAAGCAGACATTCGAGTGCTGTGCCATCAAGCGGCTGCTGTTGAAGCAGGCGGAGGTCGTTCGCGATCGCTTGGCTCGCAAACTCCGCGACGAAGATCGCGCCACTGCCGTGGATCTCGAGCCTATTCGTTGCCTTGATCGCTTTTGCCTGAGGTACAGGCACGATCTTCTCACCGCATCCGTCGACCTGCTCCGCGACTGTTCTCAAGACCGCAGCGTAGCTGTCGAATCCATCGCGGAGCCGATCGCTCGCCCAATCCTGCCAGCGGGCCGCGGCCTCGGGACCCAGAATGGTTTCCAGGGCGGGATTGAGCTGCACCTCGCGCGTCTGATCAAATCCGATCGACACCCTGCCGACCGCTCCCCGCTGCACGACGACATTGATCGGCCAGAGAAACACCGGAGCGATCCGTGTCTTCTCTCCGTCGTCATTTTTCGCTTTCAGCGTGAGAATTGGAAACGCCAGAAAAAGCGCATCGAGGCCGGTATCGCGGCGGTAGGTTCTTGCCTTTGCCTCCAACGCGCGGAGTCGGTCGACGTGGTTCGCAGGCACACTTTCTCTTGGCAGTTCCACCGCTGCATCCGCCCGACTGACGACGGCATCGAGAACACGAGCTTGGAGTTCTGTTTTACCGAGTCCGGTGACATCAAGGACGCTGGCCGTCGCTCGCATCTGAACGAGCGGGCCGCGTTGGATCCCTGAAAGGACCCGCCGCTCGAGAAAACTGACGACACTGCGAACGTAATCTTGATGCGGAGGCTCAGCCCAATCCGAAGCGGGGACGGCCAGAACGACCAGAAGTCGGGACAGCGGCATGCGTCGATTGGCAGCGCGATAGGTGTTCATCCAGGAATCGATGGCAGCACCCCCGCAGCGTTCGAAGCCAGGCACCCTGGCATCGAGTTCGTCAGCGAGATCTCGCCTTGGACGAGCCAGGTCCTTGACCGCTGTTGTGCGATCGAATTCTGGGACGCCTGCCTCGCTTGCGAGCTGCTCCGCTTCTCGCAAAATCTCTTCGGCAGGCCTGAAATTCTCAGGTGCTGCAGCGGCCAGGAGGAGCAGATCCTCATCGGTCAGGCTTCGCCGATCGATGAGGCTTGCGAGTACAGCGTTGTCGCTGTCTGGAAACAGCCCGCGCTTGGCGTTCCACCGCTGCTCGAGAGCATTTGCGGAGGTTGCCAGCTGGAGGACCGCAAACCCTTCTTCGTCAAGCTTGATGCGTGTATCCTTCGCGCGAGAGCGAACGCGCTGCGCCCTGTCGGCGAGGAGAATCAGCCAGTGATCGCTTGGTCTCTTCAGGCGACGGAGATGGGCAATGGGCTCGCGCGCAAGCCATTTGGTACCCGTTTCCGGGTTGGAGAGGAGTGCCGTCGGCGTGATGAACTCGCCCCGTATGCACAAGGGCAGATTCGGGTTGAGCGCTGCGATTGCGATCGCGAGTGGAAAATCGCCATTCAGCTCCTTCAGACGCTGGTCACTGGCAAGTTTCTTGATGAGATCCAGGGAGGCAGGGGTCTTTTCAAACTCATCGAGCCAACTGGTAATCCGGCCGTGGTCGAGCGCGGCCTGAGCTTCGGCCCAATTCGCATCCTCGGCCGCGATGAAGGCAAACTCCCCCGAAGACGTGATCTTGCGCTCGGCGAAGTGGATCGCCGGTCCACCACTGGTCGCGCTGCCGTGTTCGTATCCAGTCGGGATATCGGGCTCGCCATCAACCCAACGAAGGGCTTGCTCCGAACGCCAGCGGTTTTCGTGGTTGCGTGTCAGCAGCCCCTCAAGGAGGTTGCGCCAGCGCGGGTCGAGATCGTCGGGTAGCGCAATGCCGCGCGCAACAAGGTGCAGCAGGAATGCGCGATCGTGCACGCCCTCGAAGCATTGGCCGTCCGTCAGCATCTCGAGGAGGATGATTCCAAGGCTCCACCAGTCTGAAGCCGCGGTCGAAGCCTCAGCCACGGCTTCGGGTGCCATGTAGCGGCTTGTCTGCCGGAACCGGCTCGCCTCCACGTCGAACTCCGCAATGCGCGCCGAAGCGAAATCGGTCACGCAGGCGACCAGCGGATCAGTCTAGCGGAGTCGAATAACGGCGGGCTGGAGATTACCGTGCCTCAACCCGCGCTGCTCGAACGCCGAAAGGGTCCGGATCAAGAGGACAGCGATCTCTTCGATGGCTTCGAGATTGCCGATAACCTCGTGTCGGAATTCGCCAAGCGTTCGGCCCTCGACATGTTCCCAGACCTCGTAGGCACGACCACCATCGCGACCATGTGCGAAAAGTCTCGCAATGTCGGGGCGTTCGAGCCGTTCCAGGACGCGATAGAGGCTCGGGTCGGGCTCCATCCCTGGCTGGAATTGTCGCAAGACATGGACCGCCTCCTCGCCCAAGCGGCGAGCGAGATAGAGCTCGGCATCGGGTGAGGCCAGCGGCAACTCCGCGACAATCTCCCAGTCGCCGATTGCCCTCGTTTGCGGCCCTGGGACATCGTTGGTTGTCCCGATCCTGGCTCCGCAGGTAAGGCACAAGACATCATCCGGCTCGATCGCGTGTCCGTTTGGGCAGAAGCCGTCCGACTCTGCACCCGCTAGCTCTTCATCGCGAGCGGTCGGCTCCGCCACTGCGTCTGAGGCCTCGGCCGGATCTTCCGCCTGGTTCGAAGCCTCTCCAACTGGCGTTGGGTGGATGTCCATAAGCGGGAAGCGGCAGGCCTCTCCACTCTCAAGGGTTTGGAGGCACTCGTCTTCGTCGAGCGGGCGCTCGCTCGCGCAAGCCGGGCAAAGGCGTACGTACAAGGTCATACGGTGTCCCCCAGGCGTCCAGCTGATGTAAAGACCACGGCTCCGGCGCCGCGTAGTCGGTTTCCGAGACGCTCAAGATCGCCTGGTCCCGGCACCCCTGCGATCCAGATCGACCCATCTGCTTCTTGAACAAAATCGACCCTGCCTCTTCGATCACGCCAATCGGCCTCGGCCTTCCGCCACAGCTCTTCACCGCGCTCCGTCAAACCGGTGGCGCGCTGGTTGGCAGAACCGAAGAGTGGTGCACTGACGGCTTGCGTAACATCGAACGGTTCGGAAATCAGCAGGTCAATTTGCGCAATGATGGAAGCGTGCTGTTCGTCAAGTTGTTCGAAAGGAAAGCCCGAGTAGACGAGCACGTTCGTGTCCACCACCCTCCGCAGCCCTTCCACTAGCTCCAGGAGAGCCGCTGGCTGCTCGAACGGTTCACCGCCGGAAATCGTTATGCCGTCTGCGTCACAGAGCCATGGCTCGATGCGTTGCAGGAGTTGGGAAACGGCTGTCTAGCGTCGCGCTGTCGCCCAGGTGTCGCGGCTCATGCAGCCAGGACAACGGATCGAGCATCCTTGGAACCAGATGCCGATCCGCCGACCTGGTCCGAGCGCCGTGATCGGGAAATGGACCCGGGAAATCCCCACCTCGTTCGACATTCGAAAATCAATCCCCGCAATACATGGAGTTACTGAGCTAGCGTGAGTGTCGTGATGCCCCGCTCATTCATGACATCGGTAATTGAAACAGCTTCTCCTGGCTGAGGGTCGAGCGCAAAAAGCGCACGGGCCAGCGGATTCACGAGATGCACTTCGACCTGGTTGCGGATTCCGCGCCCACCATTCGAAAGATCTCTTAAGCAGAGTTCTTCCATCCGCGCGCTGGCATCTGGAGTAAAGGTCAGAGTCAGTCGTTGCTCCGACTGCACGTCTTCGACGACACGATCCACCATCAGCTGAAGGATTTCGCGCGCGACTGGCGGACGGATGAAGTCGAAAACGATGATGTTTTCGCCGATACGGTTCAGAATCTCCGGCCGAGAGATCTCGAGCTTGAAATGGCGCTCGATCTCGGAGCGCACCCGATGACGGATCTCGTCGAGCGGCTCATCTGACGTGACATTGGCCGCGCGTGACCCGTCTGGCATCACCCGGGTCATCCCGAGGTTCGATGTGAAGATGATGAGGCTTTCGGAAAAATAGACCCGCTCACCGCGCCCCGATGTCAAAACGCCGTCGTCGAGAATTTGCAGGAACTTGTCCAGAATCCGCGGATGCGCTTTTTCGATCTCGTCGAACAGGACGACCGAAAATGGTTTCTGCCGAATGGCGTTGGTCAGTTCGCCACCCGTGTCATAACCGATATAACCCGGTGGCGCGCCGATGAGCCGCTGGTCGGCATGTTCGGCCGAGAACTCGCTCATGTCGAAGCGGATGTATGCGCTCTCATCACCAAACAGCAGGCTCGTGATCGTCTTGGCCAGTTCCGTCTTGCCGACACCGGTCGGCCCGGCCAGGAATGCCACGCCGCGCGGTCGTCCACCGCGTCGACCACCGATTCCGGTCGCTGCCCGCTTCACGATATCGAGGATGTGCTGGACCGCGTGATCCTGTCCGCGCACACGCGCCTCGACGTAGGCCTCGGCGCCTTTTAACTTCTCGCGATCGATCTTGCGCCAGACGTCCTCGGTCACGCCGAGCTTGTAGCGCCGCACGGCCTCTGCCGCGTCGGTGACGGCCAGCCCCTCTGCGCGCGACAGCTGAATGATGTTTGCGATATCGACGACGAGCAGCCCCTCCGTCCCATCGACGAAGGCCTGCTCTGCTTTCTGAATGGCTGCCTCATCCGCTGCTTCCGGCGTCTTCAGCGACCGGGAGAGCTTGGTTATGACCGAGCGACGGACGTTGTGATCGGGCTTCGGCAGAGGGATGTGACGCAGCCGCGGGTTGTTGACCACGAGCCAATCCGGCAGGTCGCCTTCCTTCTCCACGATCGAGATCAAGGGATTGTAGTAGGGCTGCCGCGTCTTGGGATGAACCTTTGGCTCGACCGTGAGCCCCGAGACGAGAGCCCCGGTGAAGCCGCGATGCTCGTTGTCGATCAGCCGCTCCGGGTGAACGATCATCCGTGCCGCGAAGTCGGCAATGACCGCGGTCGGCTCGGGCGCCGTCGCAACGATCTTGGTCGAGAGCTCGAAAAAGCGCTCGATTGATGCGGGAGCGCAACCCGCGCTGTCGAAGGTGATCCCCTGTTCGGCGAAATAGGCCTGATCGGTCTTCAGGTCTCGTCCGACAATCGGCGGGAGACGAAAACCTCGCGCCGGATCATAGGCAATGACTCGCTCGATGCCGGCCTCGACCAGCTCCGCCCCCAGGTAGGCGACCAGCGGCAGGATCATGACCTCGCCTTGCGCACCGAGGCGCGGGAAGCGGTCCCGTACGTTGCCGGACAGTACGAACTGGCTCTTCAGCGGCAGGAACCGCAGGAAGTCCCTGGTCCAGCGTGGTTTCTCGATTGATTCAGACATGTCGCCCCCGTTACGCAACGGCCCCGTCGCAATTATCGGTTACCCATCGCCTGCTGTCATTCTTTCTGCGGTCGGATTGATTAGTTCCGTTCCTCGATGCGGCTGCCGCTCGGCGAGGACGTGACCCAGAACCCGTTCGGAACGGTTTGCTGCACGAGCGGTACATGCGAGATAAGGCCGACCGCACGCCGTTTGCCGACGAGTTCCGTCAAGGACTGCAGCACCTGATCGAGCGTGCCGGCGTCGTCGGCAGAATCGAGGCTGCCGAACCCCTCGTCGATGAAGATCGCGTCGAGACGCACATTTCCGCGCGTGCTCTCGACGACATCCGAAAGCCCGAGTGCCAAAGCCAGCGCGGCGATGAACGTCTCGCCGCCGGAGAGCGTCGATGTTGGGCGCGGGCGGCCGGTGAAGCTGTCCTCGACCTGTATGTCGAGGCCGCGCCGCGCCCGGCCGTAGCTGTCGCTGCCGCGCGAAAGCCGGAAGCGCCCGCGCGTCATAGGTTCGAGGCGCAGGTTCGCAGCCTCCAGGACGTGCTCGAACATGGTTGCAATGGCAAAGGTTTCCAGCGTCATGCGCTCGTCGTTGTCGCCGGAAAAGGCTTTCGCGAGATCACGAAGCGGTCCGGTTTCGGCCTCGCGCCTGTCGAGTGCTGCGGCCTCGTTGTGCAACTCGCGATGGAGCTTCTGAAGTTGGCCAAGTCGTGCGGCTGCATCGAGCGAATTTTTGAGAGCCTGCTCCCGCATGGTCTGGGCTTCGTCGCGTGCGGCTTTGAGCGCGGCAATATCGGGGCGGTCGGTCTCCGCGATGGCCTTGTGCGAGCGTTCGAGACGATCCTTGGCAGCCGCCAATCGCTGGCCAAACGCTTGGATGCGGTGATCGATCTCGCCCATCCGGTCGATGTCGCCGCGCGCCGCATCGAACGTCTCTTGCGTCAGCCCGCTGGCGTTTAGTCCGGCGTCGAAGCGCGCCTTGGCCTCCTCGCGGGACTGCGCGGCTGTCTGCAGGCCGCCCTCGGCAAGCTGCAGTGCGGTGTTGGCCGAGGCGAGGGCGCTCTGTGCACTTTGGCTGGCTTGGGCGGCCTGCGCGTGGTCGCGCGCGAAGCATGTGACCTCCTGTTCCGTGACCGCGATCGCGGCTGCGATCCTCTCCGCCGCTCTGAGCTCCGCTGGAACCGCCGCGAGCGCACTCTCCAGCTCGGTCTTGGCGCCATTGGCCTTGAGATGAGCGCTGTCGCGTTTCCGTCGCACCGCTTCGAGTGCGGCCAAGGCGGCTGTCAACTGTGCTTCGGCCTTAGCGACCTGCGCGTCGTATTCGGCAATGTCTCGCTCCGGCCCGAGCGCTGCGATGTCGCGCTGGATGGCTGACACGCGCTCCGCAACCTCGGCGGCCGAAGCATCCGGAGCGTCAAGATCTCGGATTGCTTCTTCGCGCTGGTTGACGTCTGCCTCGGCGCGGTTGAGGTTGGCTGATGTCTTGTCGGCCAAGGCGGCGGCTTGGTCGAACGCCTGCTTCGCCTGACGGTACCGCGCTGCAAGGTCCGCCTCTGCTGCCGTGCCTGAGGCGGGCGCGGGATGATCCGGGGAGCCGCAGACGGGACACGGCTTGCCGTCCTCTAGGTGGCCTGCAAGGTGCAGCGCGTGGTCTTCGAGAAGCGCCGCTTCGATGCTGGCGAACTGACTGCGCTGTACTTCAAGCGCTTGCGCCGCTTTACCGTGTTCGCTTCGGGTCTTTTCATGCTGCTTGCGGCTCTGCGCAAGAGCGGCCTGTGCCGTCTCGAATGCCAGTGCCGCCTTGCGCCGGGCCTCTGCTTCCTGTTGCTTGAGCTTGAGTTCACCGCGCCTGATCGTAGCTGTCTGCACGGCCTCGCGTTCAGCCACGCGCCGCGCATGTTGCGTCTCGCATTCGGCCTTTTTCTTCTCGGCCTCCGAAAAGGTGCCCTCGCAATCGGCGGCCGCTTGCGCTGCTTCGTCATGCGCGCGGCGCAGGGTTTCGGAATTCGCGAGCACGTCAGCGAATCCTTTGAGCTGACGCAACCAATCCTTTTTCGCTTCGATCGCCTCCGCCTGAGCGTTGAGCTTCTCCAGGCCGCCGCTCGCGGTGCTGGCTGCCGTTTCGGCCTGTTCGCGCTGCTTGGCTGCCGCGTCGCGCGTCTGCCTTGCCTTCTGGTGTGCCTGTTCGGCTTCGGTACGTTTATCGGCTAGCGGCACGATGTTGGCAGCCGCCCGCGCCGCGCTTAGTCTCTCGCGGTCGGCTGCAATGGCTGCGGCATCCGCCTCGACCGCCTTCAGTCCCCGTTCGGCTTCGGCATGTTCGGTGAAATGCTTGTCGGTCTGGGCGGCCGCTTGATAGGCGGCGTCGGCCTGCTTGAGAGCCGCCTCAGCCGCGCTCTTCGCCGTGGCGAGGGTCTCGCACTGTGTCTCAACGGCCGCGATGCCATTGATGAGCTGGTCCAGGCTCTCGAAGCTCTCGCTCGCCAGCCGCCCCGCGTTGATGGCGCGACGGTTCTTGATATCAATGCTGATGTCTCTGGCGCTGTTCTGGAGGCGCTCCGTCAGAGCCTTGTAGAGCGAGACGTCGAACAGTTCGCGCAGGATGCCGAGCCGGTCCTCGGTCTTGGCGTTGAGGAACGTCTCGAAGCGGCCTTGCGGGAGCAGCACGATCTGACGGAATTGCGCGGCTTCGTAGCCGAGCAGTCCCACGATCGCCTTGTGGACGTCGCCGACTTTACTCTCAGCGACGGGCTTTCCGGCCAAGTCCTCGCCCAGCAGGTCCGGATCCAGGCCCGTGACATCGAACAGCCAGGCCTTATGCTTTTCTTCCGTCTCGCCGGCGCCGCGCTTGACTGGGCGCACCTGGTCGGGCCGGCGCACGACCCGGTAACAACGCTCACCGATCTCGAAAATCAGTTCGACCTGGGTCAGCAGATCCGGATCCGCATGGCCGGAGCGCAATGTGCGGGCGAGCTGTTCGCCCTTGGCCGACTCGCCAAACAGCGCGAACGTCATTGCGCTGAAGATCGACGACTTGCCCGACCCGGTTGCGCCGTAAATGCCGAACAAACCGCTATCGAGCACCCTCCGGAAGTCGACGGTCGTGAACCCGGCATACGGCCCGAAAGCCTGTATCTTGAGAATGACCGGTCTCATGCGGCTTCCCCATCCAGCGTTGCGCTGCGGGCGAGTTCATCGGCGACAAGGCTCGCCTCCGCGTCCGTCATCCCCCGCCTGCAAGAAAATTCGACGAATGCGCCGATCAACTCGGTTGGGCTGTCGAGCCGGCCCGGGCTGGCGGTCGAAGGTCCCTCGGCCGACTTGGTCTCCAGCGGTGCGTAGCTGAGGCTACAGGCGTTCGGAAATCGCTCCCAAAGCCGTTTCATGGGGTCGATGCGCCGGTTCGGGTCCGTCAGGACGATCTGGATGAAGTCGTCCGAAGGAGCGACGCCGTCGCCGAGCAAGTCGTCGAGCAGGCCCGTCAGCGTGCGAACCTGGCGCGTTGGGCGGAAGGGAATGAAATCAATCTCCACAGTACCGTCGGGGCCGAGGTCCACAAGCGTCATGGACTTTTCCTGCCCTTCCTCGTCGAAGCCGAACGCCAGAGGCGATCCGGCATATCGGATATGGTGCCCGCCGACCGCCTGAGGCCGATGGAGGTGGCCGAGCGCGACATAGTGGGCGCCCTCGAAAACATGCGAGGGGACCGTCTCGATGCCGCCAACCGCACGTGTCAGTGGCCGTTCGCTGTCGGTCCCCGCTGCGCCCTCGACGAAGGCATGCGCCACCACGACCCACCGCGCACCAGCCGGCAGGCCCGACTTCGCGGCTGAGACCTGAGCGGCGACCACGTCAGACGGCGCCTTGATCTGCGGATCGCCGAAACAGTCGCGTGCAGCATATTCATAAGCAAACGGCAGCGCCGAAATGGCGACCGGGCCGTGTGGGTCATTGAGAACGAGAGCTGGCTCGCTCGGCCGCAAGGCGCCGCGCACGAGCGCGCGGCGAGGGTCAGCCAACATGGACATGGCTTCGATGCGTTCGCCTGAATCGTGATTGCCTGCGATCAGCACGATGGCCGTCTCACGGTAAGCGGCGAGGTCGGCCAGGAAGCTGTTGAACTGAGCGACGGCTGTCTCCGGCGGGGCGGCTCGGTCGAAGATGTCACCGGCAATGATGAGCGCGTCGGGACGGTGGGCTTCGACCGCGGCGAGGATCTGCGCGAGGATCTCGGCATGATCGTCGCCAAGGCTTTTGCCGAAGAACTGCCGGCCCAGATGCAGGTCCGCCGTATGAAGAAGTCTCATGCCTCTGCCCCCCCGGCTCCGCTGCCCTCGGATGAATATGCATCTAGTTTTTAGATGGACCAGTCCAATCCGTCAAGCTAGGTTGAGTATGATGACACCACGACCTGCCAAGGATGCGATGCGCCATGGTGCGCTGGACCGGCTGCGGTTTATCGATGCGCGGCTGTTCTGGGAGGCGCGGATCAATCGCGCCGACCTCATAGAGGCGTTCGCGATTTCGCAGGCACAAGCGGCGCTGGATTTCCGGGCCTATCTGGAGCTTTCAGGGAACGGGGTCGTCTACGACACGCGCGCCAAGTCCTACGTGACGACGGACGCCTACGAGCCAGCTTTCCCGCAACCGGATGGTCGCCAGGATCTGAGCAAGTTCGCGGCGGCGGGCGATCCTTTGACCACGACGCTTCCCAGACTTGAGCGTCCGCTGAACGCTGGCATTGCCGCCAGGGTTCGCCGCGCGGCTCGGGACGCCGAGCGGCTGCTGATCGACTATCAGTCCTTCACGCGACCCGGCGCTTCCCGGCGCTGGATCGCGCCGGTACGGCTAATCAACGATGGCGAGCGCTGGCATGCACGCGCCTGGTGTTTCGAGCGGTGCGCGTGGCGCGACTTCGTTCTCGCCCGCATTCTGGCGGTTCGCGCCGAGGAGCCGGCCGGAGACTTGCCGGTTGATGTCGACTGGGAAGACATGGTCGAAGTCCGGCTTTTGCCGGCCTCTCATCTCTCGCCGTCTCAGAAGGCAAGCGTCGAACGCGAGTTCGCGATGACGGATGGATGTCTGGTGGTCCGTCTGCCACGGGCGATGTTGATCTATGCGAAGCAGCGTTGGGGCCTGGATCGTCCAGGGGCTCGTTTGGAAGCGAGCACACCAACAGAAAGTCCTCACTCTATATATGACGGTCCCTGAACGCCTGTTCGACTCAGCTCCGCTGCCGTTCGGCACTTCAACGCCTGGGGAAAAGCTAGTCGTCCTCGTCTTGCTGATCTTCATCCGCGACAGATGCAGCGAACACGGCTGGCGCCGATTGCATCGGTGGAAACAACACCGGCCACCAGAATGGAGCGTCGCGCCAACCAAATACCACTGGACTTCGTCGGCACGGCAAGCGTTGCTGTTGTCGTCCCAGGGCCGGCGTCGCGAAGGATGCCGGTCAGCAACCTCGCCGGAATTGCGGGGCTTCAGGTCGTGCAGGCATCGCGATAGGCGCGGTGCCCGAGACCTGGAGCATCTTAATGACCGCGAAATCCCGAAAACCAGCCAAGCCGCCCAAGTCGCCCTCGGAGCGTAGTGCAACAACTGAAAGACCGGCAGCGACCAAGAACACCCGCCGGACCAAAGCACCCGAGCCGGCTCCCGCAAGCGGCGCCACGAGCAAACAGCAGCGGTGCCTTGATCTCCTCGCCCGCCGGGATGGCGCGACCCTGTCGGAGTTGATGTCTGCAACCGAGTGGCAGCCGCACAGCGTGCGCGGCTTCCTGTCCGGCACCGTGAAGAAGAAGCTCGGCCTGATGCTTACCTCGTCGCGCGACGCTGATGGCACCCGGCGCTATGCGCTGGAGCGGCCCGCGCGGGGGCAGTGATATGAGCAGCTCTCGCATCGATAGCGAAATCGCCCGAGAGCTGGCCGGTCTCGCTGAGCTTGATTTGGACGCGCTGCGGCGGCGATGGCGGCGTCTGACCGGCCGCCCGGCTCCCGACCACATCACAAAGCAACTGCTTATCCGGATGATCGCGTATCGCATACAGGCCGATGCCTTCGGCGATCTCGATGGCCAGAGCATCAAGCTGCTGCGCCGGATTGCCAAACAGCAGACCAAGGGCAAGGCCGGCTCAGGTGTTCCGACACTGCAGAGCCTGAACGTCTCGTCTCGCGGCGCGAAATCTCTCGCGCCGGGAACCGTCATCGGCCGCGAGCATGGCGACACG
Organism: Alphaproteobacteria bacterium; assembly: GCA_018830445.1. GTDB lineage: Bacteria > Pseudomonadota > Alphaproteobacteria > Rhizobiales > Hyphomicrobiaceae > Filomicrobium. Next base: position 16,710 of record JAHJSN010000134.1, read on the forward strand.
ATGCATCACGTCATGGTGCTCGCCGACGGTTTTGCCTGGAACGGAGCGACCTACCGGAGCCTGTCCGAAGTTGCCTTCGCCATCACTGGCACGCGATGGAATGGCCCGCGCTTCTTCGGCCTCAGAACAAGCGGAAAGGCAAGCGCTGCCGATACGACGGACGGTTCGCGATGACGGCGCCACATCCCAAGCCGTTGCGCTGCGCCGTCTATACCCGGGTCTCGACCGATGTCGGGCTTGAGCAGGATTTCAACTCACTCGAAGCCCAACGGGAAGCCTGCGAGGCCTATATCAAGAGCCAGACACACGAAGGGTGGCGTCTCATCAAGACGCGCTTCGATGACGGCGGTTTCTCGGGCGGCAACATGGAACGGCCCGCGCTGCAGGCTCTGCTCGACGAGATCCGTGAGCGTCGGCTCGACATTGTCGTGGTCTACAAGGTCGATCGGCTGACGCGATCTCTGGCGGATTTCGCAAAGCTGGTCGAACTCTTCGATGCCAACGGCGTCTCGTTCGTCTCGGTCACACAATCGTTCAACACAACCACGTCGATGGGGCGTCTGACGCTCAACGTGCTCCTGTCGTTCGCCCAGTTCGAGCGGGAGGTCACGGGCGAGCGCATCCGCGACAAGATCGCGGCCTCCAAGAAAAAGGGCATGTGGATGGGCGGCGTGGTGCCGCTCGGGTACATGGTGAAGGATCGCAAGCTTATCGTCGTGCCCGAAGAAGCCGAAACGGTGCGGCTCATTTTCGATCGCTATCAGGAGTTGTGCTCGCTCCCAGCCCTGCAGCGCGACTTGCGCGAGCGCGGTGTCGTGACCCGGCGACGAACACTGGCGACCGGCCGAGAGATTGGCGGGATCCCGTTCCTGGTTGGCGCGCTCGTTTCACTCCTGCGCAATCGCACCTACCTCGGCGAGATCAACCATCGCGGCAAAAGCTACCCCGGCGAGCACGACGCGATTGTTGAGAAGGACGTGTTCGACACGGTCCAAGATATTCTGGACGCCAATCGCCGCGGACATCGCGAGCATTGGCGGAAATCCGAAGCGCTTCTGATTGGCAAACTGTTCGAAGACCGCGGCAATCGCATGACGCCGAGCTACGCAATAAAACGCGGGGTGCGCTATCGCTACTACGTTTCGGCAGCGCTTGCGCAGGGAAACAAAGCGGAGGCCGGGTCCGTCAGGCGAGTCGCCGCCCAGCACATCGAGGACTGCGTCGTCGCTGCGCTGCGGGACGCCGGGATACTGGACGATGTCGCGGGAGATCTGCGTGAGACCGTCCAGGACGTCGTCGATCGGATCACGGTTTCAAATTCCGCGATCGCGATCACGCTTCAGGCCGATGCGAACGCTAATGCCTCCCCTGAACCGATCCAGCTTGCCTGGACGCCACCCAATCACCGGCGGCTTCGCTCGATGACGGCTCCGGACGGTGAACAGGAGCCGACCGCGCCGCCGAGCCGATCCCGTATTCGCGCCGAAGCTCGCGCCCGACTGCTGACCGCAACTGCGATCGGGCGCGCTTGGCTGGATCAACTGTTGCAAGGCGACGTCCGCGACCTCGCCGCGATCGCCGAGCGCGAAAATCGAAGCGAGAGGTCCGTGCGGATGATCCTGTCGCTCGCCTTTCTCGCGCCGGATATCGTCAAGGCGGCGATCGAAGGCACTCTGCCCCGCGGCCACGGCCTTTCGACCTTAACCGACCTGCCGATGGACTGGGCCGAGCAGCGGATGGTTCTCGGGTTCGGACGGAGTGCCAGCCGATTCGAAGTTTGATCCCACTAGAGGACATTGAGGCGGCGAAGAACTGCGCCGACAGCCAACGGCCGCTCCTGGGCCAGATCGGGCGTTCCAGCGTCATTGCCCACGAGCGCGAAGAGACATCTGTGCCGTCGAGCTCCGGCTCAACCATCGAGTCTCAACACTGAAGAACTCGCCAAAGGTCGGACGATGCACCAGAATAGAACAGATTGAGACCGGGAAGCCTTATGACAGAACTGGTGCCAAGCCCCCATTGTGGCTTGAACCGCGGTTCGCGGTTGTCCGTGAGAGTGAAATAGGGAGCGCGAGCTCGTGAGCGCGGATGTAAACTATTCGCGCCTACTTACCCCTGTAATTGACGGTGGTGCCGTCCGAAGTGATGGTGGGTCCCTGAGCAAGTATCTGCGAAACGGGTGTTGACGACGTGTTCGCATAAGCGTGCCCGTTGGCGCTTTTTGAACGGTCGCCTACGACAAGATTTTGCGGATCAGTACTGAAGTTGCCCCAAGCCTTCTTGTAGTCGTGTTCATCTGGCAGCTCATCGCCGAATCGCTTGAGTTCCTTGATGACCCAGTTGTAGACGTCCACAGCGTTGCCGACCGTGAAATCCTTGACCTCATCCCGCTTGGCGACGAGATGGAACACCTTGCTATTGAGAAGATTGAGGAGAGCCAGGATATCTCTATCTTTTCTGGTTTGTTTTGCTGGTCTAAAATTATTGTTGAAGTCATGTGCCTGGTAGGAGCCATCATCCTTGTTGATGAGGAAGTTTCCCAAGTTGCGAGCATGCACAGAAAAACACTCGTAGCGCATAGAGAGTTCGTGGCCAGTGTCGTTACACGTGACCAATTTCTCGATGGCGTAATGCAGCATGCCTATCTCATAGCCCATGTTCTCGCTTAGATAGGCCGTCTTCTGTGGCTCTGTTGGCGGCTGCTTCTTTCCCATCATGCGCCCTCTCGTATGGCCGCAGGCCGATACCACAGCGCCAAGCGCGCTCCACACGACGAAGGTCTGATCTTCGGCCAGAAATGTCAATCTTGAGAGCGCTGAGCGAGCTCTGGCAGGAACATCGAATGATGGCCTTCTGTGTAGATGATATGCAGCTCTTCCTTGGCTCGCGTGACTGCGACGTAGAACTCGCGGCGATCAGCTTTCAGCTTTCGCGGATTATTCACGTTGTATGGATGAGGAATGACGTCGTCGTCCATCCCTAGGAGGATGACAGCCCTAAACTCCCGGCCCTTCGCGCTATGAAACGTCGATAGGTTCAACGCGCCTGCCCCAGCTGTGTCGCCACAAAAAACGCCAATGCTAAGCGCGCTGCCCTTTCCACTAGGCTCGGTGCGCTCGATCATCTCATCTAGGTCGGACCAATGCTCACCGATAGTGCGGGCTCGCAAGGCCCAGGGGCCGATCACCTTGGAGCGAAACGACGCTAGCCAGTCGTGCACCGGAAATGCTGGCTCAAGGGGCTTTAGGAAACTGATGAGTTCAAGCCCAATCTGCTTGCGTTCGGCGTCGGTCGCAGACATGCCGAACACTAGTGATGTCGCGTCCCGCAGAAGATGAGCAAATTTGGGGTTTGCGAGCTTCCACCCTCCGATGGCCCATCGGGCACAACGCTCCACGAAACGAGCCACCGGCGAGTTTCTCTTGATCAGCGCTTGGTTGTCCGCACGCACAAAGGGAATCCCTCTGGCCTCGGCGAGCTCCACAAAGTCTTTGCCGTGCTTGGCCCACCTGTAGAGAACGCCAATATCGTTAAGACTGTAGCCCTCGGTCTGCAGCTTGGGAATCAGAGTGCCAAGGACGTAGGCCGCTTGAGCAGCCTGGCCTCCTTTCACCGGGTGAAAACTGATGACGCCCTGATGCGCTCCATCAGGTCCGGTGTAGTCACGCTCTTCGCCGAGGGCAGCCATCGAAGCGCTGATGATCCGGGTGCCGCACCGATAATTGAACTTCAGCTTGATTGTCGTGACGTCCGCCCGCTTGGACAGGTTTTCGAGCAGAGAAGGCTCCGCTCCGTTGAAGCCATAAATGGACTGATCAGCATCCCCGACGGCGAACAGCCTGATGCCGCTCTCAAAGCAGAGCTTTAGGACCAGAAGATGGAGCGCGTGACCAAGATCCTGGTATTCGTCGACGAACAAGACTGGATACTTCGCTCTGATGGAGTCCCTTATCCAGGCATGCCGTGCGACCATGTCATAAGCGATCAATGGCATGTCATCGAAATCGATCTTCTTGCGATATCGCAGCTCGGCTTCGTAGGCCTCTATGAAGTCCGCAAGCTCGGGGTTGCGACCTCTCCAATCGGGTGATTCCCTATCGACAACGAGCTTGCGCTTGTCTGAGGCGAATTCCCAACGCTTCTTGGGATCGTCGTTCCCGTTGATGGTCGCCTTGTATGCGATCTCAATGGCTTCCGCCCGGTCTTGGTCGGTCGCAACGGTTACGCCATCAACCCAATCCGGCAGCACACAGCGGCCATAAGGGAGGATGATCTGCGAGAGGGCGAAGCTGTGGACCGTCCCAATGAAGACGCGGTCACCTCTTTCAATCCCGAGCGCGTTTAGGCGATCTTCCAGTTCGTAGGCACACTCATTGTTATAAGTGATGCAGGCCACACCGCGCGGTTCCTCAACATCCTCAATGAGCGAACGGGCCATCGCGGTCGTGAGCGTCTTTGTCTTCCCACTTCCGGGCCCCGCTAGTACTACCGTGTTGGTCGTTATGCGGGCAGCAGTGGTCTGCTCCTTGTTTTTGGCGAGCGATTGCAGAGCGGCCTGGAGCAGACGTTTGGATTTCATGCCAGCTTCTCGACAACATGCTTGACCGCGTCGGCAATGTATTTTGGCGGTGCGAGTAAGCTGATGCGCTCCGCCAGCCGCCGGGCAAACCGTCCTTTTCCGACGTAGCCAATCATCAACATCAGGCGCTCTGCGGAGATCTTGCTGTGGTCTGCCTGGTACTCAGCGATACGCTTTTTCAGGACCTTGCCGAATAGAGGCTCCTCCGCAAGAACAGCCAGGATCGCGTCGGCCAGTGCGGGTGTCTTGGCGAGTTCCGTTTCCAAGGTAGCGCTGTTCAAGAACAGCCCGTATTTGAGCGCCCCAGACCGCAAAAAGGCTTCGTCGGACGAAAGCTTGCTTACTTGGTCTTTCGAAAGCTCTTTAAGCCCACGTGCACGGCGGATGTCCACGATCAACTCTCGAGTGCGTGCCCACCCGAGCGGATCCTTACCCGCGATTGGGTCCCAGTCGGTGATCACGCTGTAGGGCAAAGAAAGCAATTCGCCCATGCGAACGTAGGGGCCGAAGTTGACCCCATCGACGCTGCAGATGGTGATCCCTAGTTCGTCGAGATTGTATCCGGCAGCCGCCGCGAAACCGGGTAACAACACTTCCTCTGCCGGCCCCTCGACAAATATGACCCCACGGGAAAACAACAGTTCGGCACGCGTCGCGTCGAGATAGCCCTGCAGGTCCTCTCGATCTTCCTTTGTAAGGTTGAGCGCGGCGAGCGAGTGCGCTTTGGAGCCTTCGTCCGGCTGGTCCTTGATGATAACGAGCTGGTCGATTGGCGTAACGCTTGCGATCGTTGGGGAGTGGGTGGTCACGAATAGGCTTTGATGGCTCGTCCCTCCAGGCGCGAAGAGCGACCGGAAGACCTTGCGCTGGAGTTGCGGGTGAAGGTGCGCTTCCGGCTCTTCGATAGCAACGATCGTAAAATCCTGATCGTTCTGCGCTCGCCGCCATTCATATTCAGCCAGTCTCAACGTCAGAAGCGCAAGGTTGGCCGACCCCAGGCTTGCATCGCTGATCTCGCGCAGGCCTCCATCGATATAGAGTTTGAGGACTCGGTAGAGGCGTGAAGGCTCGTTGGAGATGATCCCAAATTTAGCGTCTATATCGTGCCGCTGCCCTGCAAGATCGCGTAACTTCTTCCGCAGAGAGTCCTCTAGGGTGGAGATATTCTTAAGCTTGAGGAGCTCCGAGCTCGCCTCTCCGATCGCATCGGAAATTTTGACCAGTTCCGTATCGTCGATCTCCGAGAACGCGTGATCAATCAGGGGACGCAAGGGTGAGCGCCGCCAACTGCCAAGGTCTGATTCAGCGTCGCGCAACGCGCTCATGACCTCGAGCACGACACGTCTTCTAAATTTTGGTGGTAGGCTGCGCGTCTCGTCGTCGCCGCCGAAGATAATATAGTCGAAGTCGGCTTCGGACTTCGGATCGCCCTCACAGTCAGGGCGGAAGCGATAGCTAAGGCGCGCAGTGGTGTGGTCCTCGGCGAGGCGCAGATCGCCGAGGAGGACGTTCAGTGCAGGATCACTCTCGAACTCCGTGAAATCGATGTCGATCTCGATCGAGGCTCCGCCGTTCGCGAAAGGATCATCCAGTCCATCCCAGAAGTCGGTGACCTTGAGGCTCCGAGCCTGTTCCGGGAGGGAGGGGTCAAGTACGAGGCGGAGCGCGTACAGGAAGTTGCTCTTCCCCGCGCGGTTCTCGCCGACGATGACGGCGTTTTGCGTGAGCGATACGTCAAGGGCTTTGAAGTTGCGAAAATTACGAATTTGGACGCGTGAAATATGCATTCGAATTATGCCTTTCTTGAAGAATCCTCCGGCTCGCAGCGTACCGAGCACAGGAAGCCGTTTAGTTGAGATTTTTGGCGCGTGACGGCGTCAATCGAGCCGTCGTCGGCGCGGGTCAGTTCCCGGCTGTGATCTGCCGAGCGGAACCGCATGAATCGGCTAACATTGGCCAAACCAACAAACAGGGGACGAAAGCCCAACCCTCGATCCTTCTGGTCGTAGTGCCGTGAAACGCCCTCGCTGAGGGCAAGCTCAATCGCTGTGCCCGCATCCTTCAGCGATGCAAAGTGTGGATGGGACCGCAGGCTCTCCAAGACGCCGATGCCGGAATCCGCAACTACGAATTCGAAGCGCCCGGGAGTCGCGTCGAACACGAGGTAGCCCGTATCCGCGCGCCCGCTGTGTTCCAGAATATTGGAGTGGAACTCTCCTATGGCTGCGACCAGCCGCCCGGCTTCATCCGACGTGAAGCCGTTGGCAGTGGCGGCGCGCTTGGCGCGCATGGCGAAGTCGGTCCAGTTTGTGTGGCAGTCCGCGATGGCGCGGGCGGTAACGAACCCATGGCTTGCGGCACCCGGCGCAAACCACTTGTCCATCGTGCGAAGGTTTTCCAGCATGCGTGAGAACCCCCTGGGGTCGAGCCAGCCATTGGTCCCCGTCGCGTTTACGGGCTGAGCATGGCTCCACTCGATCAATGGTCCCAGGTGCTCTGCGTTAACCGGCGGCAAGTCGGCGGGAGTCAAGCTTTTGGACTGCAAGCCAAGAGCGATGTCGTCCAGAAGGGCAAACGTGAGCGGTTCGATGGTGCACCTCACGCCGCTTCCGGCAGCACGAAGGGCTGGCCATAATAATGTAGGGCGAGGAGGGCGGAGCGCTCCTTCAGATTATGAGCAAACAGTTGATCGATATCACCGTCGGGAGCAGTCGGGCTGTGCGTCCAGCGCAGCCTATCGTTCCCGACGCGCTCAGCGCGTTGACGCTTGATGGACTTCATGAACGCGGTCGTTTCGATGTAGACGACGTTCCGGAAGTGCTGGCGCAGATAAGGGATAACGCTCGGATCGCCGCGCACGATAATGTCGAGGTCAAGCCCAGCTGCGCGCGAGAGATCAGCGAGCCGCGCCAAGTGAAATGGTTTGCGCGCCACGCGCCCGGGACCGGTGATGAACTCGTAGGCTAAGACCGAGACTTCTCCTCTGTCGGCGATAAATCGCGCCCAGCGGTCAAAGTCCTTGTCGGTGCGTCCGTTGGGATGCAGCGCGCACGCGAGGCCATGCTCCTGAAATTCAGAGAACACGATCGCGATGCGCTTCATCGCGTGCATGTCATCCGTTCGAGGCTGATCTAGGACCACACTGAAATTCGGCGCGGTGACGAGTTCAATCCCAAGCGACACCATCGCTTGAATCAGGGGCACGCGCTTCGCGCCCAGGCTCCACCATGGCTCTATCCGGTGGTCCAGGTTGGCGCCTGTCAGGATGATTTGGGCGGCGGGGTCTATGCCGAAGGACCTACAAAGGGCGGCGCGGTCGGCGAACTTGAGGCGCGCCGTCTTAAAGCTCACGAGGTCAGGAAGGCGGAGCGCGAACATATCGTGCCGAAGGGCGCGCGCGCGGCTGCTTCCGTGATAAATCAAGGGCACAACATTAGAGCGAAAGTGCACGCGCTTCGCTGGTGCGCGCGGGACGTTGTGAAATTCGAAGCCATCGATTTCGCGGATCTGGTCAACGAAGTCCTCAGGCCGGTTCCGGCACACCCGGGTGCACCGATCTGGCGCTTTGCAGCAGAGATCGAGGCAGTCCATGAGGGCGGCAGGGACACAGAGGCCACCGCAAGTCGATCGATGAGGGCAGGGAGCGCAGCCAAGCGCCATCGGGTTAGCGATCGGATCGTCCGTCAAAGACTTAATTATCGCCTCATCACTGCGGCTGTCCCCACCCTCCCCGCTCATCTGATCGACACCTCTACGGTCTTGGAGAGAGCGTTGACTTTGATGATGGTGCCAGCCGCTAGTCCTGTACTGCTTCCCTTAATGGCGGCGAGTATGTCCGCAGGCGGTTGATCGAACGTCGCCACAACTGAGTTCCCGAGCTTGCCGAGGAGCTTGTTCTGCGCCACTTCGATGACGAGGCGGTCGCCCTCCAAAACGCGCGCACCGTTGAAGATGTGTGCGAGGGCGCATCTCGGCTGATCGCGAGGCGTCTGCGTGAACAGGTCGGGGGTGGCAAGTTCCACTCGCTTCTTATCGATGTACTTGTCGTGCGGCTTCCGCCGTTTCTTGAGCTCTTCCGATCCCATCTACCGAACCTCCTCAAAAAGAGGCCGATAGAATTTGGCGCGGCCCCGCGAGTATTCCCGGATAAGTCCGTGTGCGACCAGCGAGGCCAACCTATTATTCCAGGCAGTGGTCGACGTCGTGCTTTCGGCTGCCCCGAACTTCTCCATGAGGCTGCCTGCATCAGTGTTCTGCAATTCGGTGACACGCTTAAAGGTACTGGCCTGCTTTGGGTCCAACGACCCGATGACCATCTGCTTCGCAACGCTTCCATTCTTAGTCGTTTCAACAGCGAGGAGGGCATCGCTACGGGCATCGGCGATAACGGCGAGCTCCTCGCGAACCGACTCGTTTACGTTGGCTACAGCAGCGTAATACTTGGAGTTCGAAGTTCGAAGATGGGTCTTGAGGGCAAAGACCGTCTCACGCAGGAAGCTTGCGGTTGCAACGTCAATTCCCTTGAAGTCGAGCAATAAGGGGGAAGGCTCTTCAGGCTCACTGTTCGCCTCTTTGAGTAGCGCTAAGAAGGTCGCCTTTCCATCTTGCGCACCTGACAGAACTGAGGTCCGCGCGATCTCAAAAAGCGATAAGGTCTGGTATCTCATTCATCTCACCTCACCCTAGTGAGATACTTATTTTCAGATTGCCTGTCAAGAACGCGCACAGATATAGAGCCAATACAATACCTTACAGGTTAGTCATTAAATGGGAGAGTCGGATAGTCGCGAGAATCAGCCCGGGCCCATCCGAGTGGGCGTCCGCTAAAAACCGACGTCCATTGGTCGGCTTACTTCAGGTGGCGTTCGCTTGAAGGCGACTGCAGCGGAACGTTGCGCTGGCTGCCTCCGGTTTGACCGGCTTCTGCTTCCGTAGCCAAGCGGACAAGATCCACGCTGCAACGAGCGGTGCTACCCAATTCCGGCCGAAGTCAGCTTTCTCCGGAGGGTGTGTGAAAACGCGGGCTGGTGAGCGAAGCATGGTATGATTCCCGCGTTGCGAGCGGGGGGCTGTCATGAAGCGCTTCATTGAAGGACTTGACCGCAGGCAGACCATTCTCCTGCCGGACTGCATCGACGATTATGTCGACGAGGACAATCCGGTGCGCGCCGTCGATGCTTTCATCGAAATGCTGGATTTGGTGGCTCTCGGCTTCGACGTCGAGCCCAAGGCAACGGGTCGACCCGGATATCATCCGGCGATGATGCTCAAGCTCTACCTCTACGGTTATCTCAACCAGGTTCAGTCGTCGCGCCGGCTCGAACGAGAATGCGGTCGCAATCTCGAGCTAATTTGGCTGCTGGGGCGTTTGAAGCCCGACTTCAAGACGATCGCTGATTTCCGTCGCGACAACGGTCCGGCGATCCGCAGGGTCTGTCGTCAGTTCATCGCGCTCTGTCGCGACATAGATCTTCTGGACGCCAGCCTCGTCGCCATCGACGGCAGCAAGTTCAAGGCCGTAAATGCGAAGGCTAGGAGCTACACGCGCGAAAAACTCAGGCGGCGCCTCGGCGAAATCGACACCGCCATCGACCGCTACATGGGCGAACTCGATCGCGCCGACGAGGTTCTGGCAAAGACGGGCATGCACCCCGTCGAAGCGCGGCTATCGCGGGTGCTCAAGAAGCTTGCGCATTACCGTAAGGAGGCTCGCCAACTGCGCGCCATCGAGCAGCGCATGGAGGCGACCGGCGAGACGCAGGTGTCACTGACAGACCCCGATTGCCGCGCCATGGCGACGACCAGCAAACAGCCGCGCGTCGTCGGCTACAACGTGCAGAGTGTCGTGGAAACCAAGCATCATCTAATCGTCGCACATGAGGTGACGAACCTTGGATACGACCGCGAGGCGCTGTCCATGATGGCGCACGCTGCGAAGGCCGTTATGGCGAACGGCGACATCGAGGCCATTGCTGACAAGGGTTACTACAGCGGCGAAGAGATCGTCGCTGCCGAGCAGGCGGGAGTTGCCGTCACGGTGTCGAAGCCGAACACCTCAAACGCCGGAGCCGCAGGCCGTTTCGACAAGGCTGACTTTGTCTACGAGGCTGAGCGCGATGCCTACCGCTGTCCTGCTGGAAAATGGCTCGACTATCACTTCACCAGTAAGCTGGACGGAAAGGCGATGCGCTCCTACTGGACGAATGCCTGCGAGAGCTGTGCGATCAAACACAGGTGCACCACAGGCAAGGAGCGCCGCGTCCGTCGCTGGGAGCATGAGGCCGTTTTGGAACGCGTGCAGAAGCGGCTAGACGATGATCCGAGCAAGATCCCACTGCGCAGCAAGACGGTCGAGCATCCCTTCGGCACGATCAAGGCGTGGATGGGCGCGACCCACTTCAAGATGAAGACTATGAAGCACGTCGCGACCGAAATGGCGCTGCACGTGCTCGCCTACAACATGATGCGAGTCATCGCGATCCTTGGCGTACCGGGCTTGCTGAAGGCGATGAGGGCATAAGGGGCCAAATTATTGCGTCGTGAACACCCCGATGGTCGCGCAGGGACCCGATAAGGTCGGAAGCGGCCCATGCAAGGCCGGTTTCCGCTGGGAACGCCGTCAGCGAGTGCGGTGCCGCCAGCACGAGCCCGAACCGTGAGTTCTCACACAGCCTCTCCGCGAAGGGGCCAACTGGTGCCGCACCAAAGGTCACTCTCGAACCGGTCTCAGTTGAGCTGCGAACTGGGTCTCTGCGGCGCAGCTACGGACTGCGCCCGGAAAAGGAATTTCGAGGCCAGAGACTTCGGGTGTCTGAGCGCGCTATTCGACGCGAATCTGGGTCCAGAGATGGCGATGCGGTGGGGTCCGCGACTGGCAACCTCGTGACAAAACGAGGTTTTCCGCAGGAGAGCCGGAAAGCGGCATTTCGACTGGAACTGGTTGGTGGAGCCGAGGGGAATCGAACCCCTGACCTCCGCAGTGCGATTGCGGCGCTCTCCCATCTGAGCTACGGCCCCGGCTGTGGGTGTCTCGATCTAGAAATGCCCGCCACGCCTTGTCAAGAACAGTTCGTGCGATCCATCTCCCAGCGTTCATCGCCATAGGGGCGCGGCAACCACCGCACTTGAGTTAACCGCTACGCAAGGCTACACGTCCATCACAGGCAATCATCTGAGGCGGGGCGCGATGGGCAACCTACTGATCATATTCTTGAACTTCCTGGTTCAGGTCATCCAGGTCTACATCTTCATCGTGCTGGCTTCCGTCGTGTTCAGCTGGCTGATCGCGTTCGGTGTCGTAAATCCCTATAACCCGACCGTCCGCTCGATCTATCAGGCCATCAACGGATTGACCGAGCCCGCGCTGCGCCCGATCCGCCGGGCCCTGCCCGACCTCGGAGCCGTCGACATTTCGCCGATCGTTTTGCTGCTGGTATTGATGTACCTCGTCGTCCCGATCATCACCCAGTTCCTGATACCACAGATCGCCGGCAGCGGGCTGTGAGCCAGAACGGCTCCAACCCCTGGAGCCGTATCGACGGCGGCATTTCAATTCGCGTCCGGGTCACCCCGAAATCTTCAGCGGATTTGGTTTCCGGCCTGTGTGGGACACCCGACGGACCCGCCCTGCAGACAAAGGTGCGCGCATTGCCCGCCGATGGAGCCGCAAATACCGCAGTCGAAAAGCTGATCGCCGGTTGGCTTGGAGTACCAAAATCCACCGTCCGGCTGCACTCCGGCGGCAAATCGCGCGTCAAGTTGCTGCATGTGATTGGCGACGCCGCTACCTTAGTAGAAGTGGCTGGCACTAAACTGCAGGAGCTTGGACAAGGCAGATGATTTTTGGATGGTTCGGACGCAAGTCCGCCAAAAAGGAAAAAACACCCGCGAAGGAGGAGACATCGAGCATGGCGAGCGCAAGGGTTATCGACGGAAAAGCTGTTGCAGCACAGGTTCGCGCCGATATCGCGGCGAAGGTCGCGGCATTGAAGGCCGCCCACGGCTTCACCCCTGGCCTCGCCGTCGTACTCGTCGGTGAAGATCCTGCAAGCAAGGTCTACGTCCGCAACAAGGGCGAACAGACCAAGGAAGTCGGCATGAACTCGATCGAGCACAAACTGCCCGCCGAGACCTCCGAATCCGACCTGCTGGCCCTTGTCGACAACCTGAACAGGGACCCAGCCATCAACGGGATCCTGGTACAGCTGCCGCTGCCCAAGCACATCAATTCCGAGAAAGTCTTGAACGCAATCGACCCGGACAAGGATGTCGACGGTTTTCATCCGGTCAATGTCGGCCGGCTCTGGGTCGGAGAACCTGCCCTCGCACCCTGCACCCCGACCGGTTCGGTGATCCTCGCCAAGTCGGTACAGGAAAACTTATCGGGCATGAACGCGGTGATCATCGGTCGCTCGAATATCGTCGGCAAACCGATGGCCGCATTGCTTCTGCGTGAGAACTGCACGGTAACGGTCGCCCATTCGCGCACCAAGGATATCGCCAGCGTCGTCCGCGGCGCTGACCTTGTGATTGCTGCCGTTGGTATTGCCGAGTTCGTCAAGGGCGACTGGATCAAGCCCGGCGCCATCGTCATCGACGTCGGCATCAACCGCGTCGAAGTCCCCGGCGGCAAGGCCAAGCTCAAGGGCGATGTCGCCTATGACGAAGCAGCCGCCGTTGCTTCCGCCATCACGCCGGTTCCCGGTGGCGTCGGCCCGATGACCATTGCCTGCCTGCTGAAGAACACACTCCAGGCAGCCCAGATGCAGCGCGGCCTGGAGATCACCGCCTGATCACCGCCTGATCGACGCGCTCCAGCCTGACCCAACCAATCGCCCGGCACCCATTCGATTGTGGTGCCGGGCCTTTTGTTGCCTGCACCCGCAGCAATAATTGCCAACCCTGCACGCGCCGATCAGGCGGCCTGACGCCTTCGCAACGTCTCTCCGCGATAGGAAAGCGCTTCGGCAACGTGCATGCGCGACACCGCCTCCATGCCTTCCAGATCGGCAAGCGTCCGCGCCACCCTCAGCGTCCGGTGAAACCCGCGCGCCGATAGCCCGAGCGTTTCGGCCGCCTGCCGCATCAACGCCATCCCGGCCTCGTCAGGCGTTGCGATCTGCTCAAGCAGCTGGCCGGAGCATTCTGCATTGGTACGAACTTTTTTCGCGCCATGAGCCGCAAATCGCGCCCGCTGCATTTCGCGGGCCGCTAGGACCCGCCGCCCGACTTCGAAACTGCCTTCGCTGGCCGCCGGCAGCACCAGATCGGCTGCCGAAACCGCGGGCACCTCGATTTGAAGATCGATACGGTCCATCAGCGGACCCGAAATGCGCCCCTGGTAGTCCTCCCCGCACCGCGGCCCGCGCTTGCACGATTGTCCCGGCGAGGCCCCACCGCAACGGCACGGATTCATCGCTGCGACCAGTTGGATGCGCGACGGGTAGGCGATGCGATGGTTTGCCCGCGCGATCACCGTCTCCCCGGTTTCGAGCGGCTGACGCAGACTGTCGAGCACCTGCGCGGTAAATTCCGGCAATTCGTCAAGGAACAACACGCCGAGATGCGCAAGACTGACTTCCCCCGGCTTCGGCCGCGAACCGCCCCCGACCAGCGCCGCCATGCTGGCCGAATGATGCGGCTGCCGGAACGGGCGCTCGGTGGCCAGCTTGCCCCCCATCAATTCCCCCGCGAGACTATGGATCATCGAGACTTCCAGCATCTCTTCCGGCGACAGCGGCGGCAGGATCGAAGGCAGTCTGGAGGCAAGCATCGATTTGCCCGATCCCGGCGGCCCGACCATCAGCAGGTTATGGCCGCCGGCCGCAGCGACTTCGAGCGCGCGCTTGGCGCTTTCCTGCCCCTTGATGTCTTTCAGGTCCGGCATCGGCCCGCTCGCCGCCGCGACGTTGGGCTTCGGCCGCGACAGGATCTGGTAACCCTTGAAGTGATTGACGAGGCCTAATAGATGCTCCGGCGCCAGCAGGTCCATGTCTTCGGACGCCCATGCAGCTTCCGGTCCGCAGGCTGCCGGACAGATAAGCCCCTTGCCTATGGCATTGGCCCCGATCGCCGCGGGTAACGCGCCTGGAACCGCTCGAATGGACCCATCAAGCGCGAGTTCGCCGACCGCCGCATATCCTGCAATCGCTTCCGGTGAAATCGCCCCCATCGCCGACATCAGCGCCAGCACGATCGCCAAGTCGTAATGGCTTCCCTCTTTGGGAAGATCGGCCGGCGCGAGATTGACGGTGAGATGCTTGTAGGGAAGGCCCAGACCAACCGCGTGCAACGCGTTACGCACCCGCTCGCGACTTTCGGCGACCGCTTTGTCCGGCAGACCGACGATCATGAAAGCCTGCTGGCCGGGCGTGATCCGCACTTGAACCTCGACCGCGCGGGCTTCGAAGCCCACAAACGCCAATGTCGAGATCTGCGCGTACATGAAACCCACCAAAACAGCGGCGCCAATACTTGCTTCAAAGACTACAAGCACGATCGAGCACTGGCAAGAACAAAAAACGAACAAACGCCCTTGATTGCCGAGATGGCAGCAGGTCCATCACCCTTCACAGCGCATCGGCCAAATGCCGGGGGAAACGGCGGCGGACAAGAAAAAACAGATCGAAGTGAAGTTCGCAGTCGCTCATTTGCGGATTGCGCGCCAGCCACAGCTGCGCCGCGGAACGTATACGGCGGCGCTGGTTCAGGCTCACCGACGCTTCTGCTTCAAGCCGGCTCGCCCGCCTTTTGACCTCGACGAAGGCAAGCCGGTTTCCCCTGAGCGCAATCAGGTCGATCTCGCCGGCTGCGGTGCGAACCCGCATTCCGAGAATCCGATACCCTTTCAGCATGAGTAAAGCAGCCGCGGTCCGCTCTGCCGAAAGTCCCGAAAGATAGCGCTGCCGGCGGGCCTCCCGCATGCCACCGTCTCGCACCGTCACCTCCCATTACCCAAGCATGCCCATCAAGCGTCGTCTCTTGAGCCGTTGCCCCCGCGCTGCAATCTGAGACCGATCTCGTAGACCCGTTTCCGCGCAACCCCGAGATCTTCGGCCACCGACTTGGCGGCATCGCGCAACGACATCGCCGGCAACTCATTCGCCAGTCTCGCTTCGATTTCCGCTTCGCTGACGTCACCGGCAATCGCCCCGCCGACGACGATCACGATCTCCCCCTTGATGCTCTCGCGCACGGCGAAATCTGCGGCGATTTCCCTTAAGGAGCCGCGCGCCAGCTTCTCATTGAGCTTGGTCAGTTCGCGCGCAACAACCGCCAGCCGGTCACCCAGCCCGTCGGCAAGATCGACCAGCGTCTCGGCAATCCGCGACGGCGCCTCGAAGAAAATCAAGGTTGCGGAGATTCCGGCAAGCTCCCTGATCCGGGTCAGCCGCGCCTGCTGGCGCGAAGGCAGGAACCCTGCAAACAGGAACGTATCGCTCGGCAATCCTGAGCAAACGAGTGCGCTCAACGGTGCCGAGGCCCCCGGCACGCTGAACACGTTGTGCCCTGCTTCGGCGCTGTCTCGCACCAGCTTGAATCCCGGGTCCGAAATGAGCGGCGTGCCCGCATCCGAAATGAGCGCCAAGCGCTCGCCACGCGCAAGTGCGGAAAGTATCGCCGGCCTTTCGCGCTCGGCGTTGTGTTCGTGATAGGGGCGCAGGCGTGCCTTGATGCCGTAATGGCTCAACAGCCGCCCGCTGTGACGCGTGTCTTCGGCGTAAACCGTATCGGCCGACGCAAGCAGCGCGATCGCCCTCAGCGAAATATCGCCCAGATTGCCGATCGGTGTCGCGACCAGATAGAGCCCGGGAGGATGCGCCTTGGCGATCAGGCGTTGCAGCTCCGACCCGGCGCGCGCAGCCACCAGCGCGGTGTTCGCCGCCGCGGGGCCTGCTTCCGCATTGTCGCCTCCGGCGTCGGTATGTTCCTCGCCCTCGCCCGGAGCATATTGCTCAGCACCGGGACCGTTGGATTGCGACAAACTGCTTCTACGACGAACCACGAATTCCGCCACTCCTCTATATATTCATTGTCACAGCGCTGATCAAAATGGCTCCGATTCGCCAAATTCCACCGATACTGACAGCAAAGCACTTCTCGGGCATGCGATCACCATCTAATCAGGACTTGGTGCGCTCGCGAATCGGATGGCGGGATGCACCCGGAAAACAGGCTTGACGGCCCAAGGAGATGACCGGCGGCAATGAGACAGCTACGCCACAAACCCCTCAAAGCCGGATGGTGGCTCGCGAGCCGATCCCTAGCGCATGTCCTCGCGGCGGGCGTTGCCTCGGTCTGTGTTGGCGCGTGCGCGACGAACCTGAATTCGGTTTCGGCTGATCCATCTGTCGACGGTTCCCAGGCCGGCGCCGAGACGGACAAAGCCTCTCGGCCGAAGCCCGTCACCATCGCCATGATCCTGCCGCTCGCCGGCTTCGGCCGCGCCGCCATCGTCGGCAAAAGCCTTAAGCAGGCCGGCGAACTGGCCTTGTTCGAATCCGGCAATCCTGCCGTCCAGCTGATCGTCAAGAATGACGACGGCAACGCCGCCGCAGCCGGAACCGGTGCCCAGCAGGCAATTGCTGAAGGTGCCGAAATCATCGTCGGACCGTTGTTTGGCGCATCGGTAGCAGCCGTTGCCGCACCCGCACGCGCAGCCAACGTTCCCGTTTTGACGCTCTCCAACGACCGCGCTGTAGCCGGCGGCGGCGTCTACCTGATGAGTGACCTCCCCGAATCCGAAACAGAACGCATCGTCTCGTTCGCGATCTCACGCGGCAAGCGCACCTTTGCTGCCCTGATACCTGCCGGCCCCTACGGCGACACGGTCGAGCGCGCATTCCGCGCAGCCGTCATGCGTGGCGGCGCCAGCATCGTGGCTTCAGAACGTTTCGAACCCGGCGCCAACGCCATGCTCCAGCCGGCCAAGCGCATCTTCGAAATCATCAACGAGGCCGCCAGAAACGGTGGCCCTGTCGACGCATTGTTCATCCCTGGAAACCAGGACAACCTGCCAACGCTCGGGCCGCAGATCGCCCACGCCAATATCGATACCGCAACGACTCAGCTGCTCGGACTGAGCGGTTGGGAATATCCCAACATCGGGCGCGACAAGATTTTCGTCGGCGGCTGGTACACGGGCCAGGACCCAATCGAATGGCAGGCGTTTTCGCAGCGCTTCGCCCAGACCTTCGGACAAGCTCCACCCCATGTGGCAGCACGCGCCTTTGAGGCTGTCGGACTCGCGATCTCGCTCGCCGCAAGGCCGAAGGGGCAGCGCTTCACCCAGGCAAACCTGACGATGCCGGCAGGCTTTGCAGGTGTGAACGGCCGCTTCTCGCTCAATCCCGATGGCACTTCCAGTCGCAACCTTGCGGTGCTTGCCGTCGAGGACTTCGGTTCGGCCCGGATCGACGACGCGTCGGGCGCAATTCCTTCTCAGTCGCCAGCCGGCCGCTCTCCACTTGGCCTGACCGGCACCGGCCGACCGCTGCCGGCAGGCGGCAGGCTCCCGGCGGCAACGGCCACCGATCACCGGCCTTCCAACGGCTTTGCTTCGCCGTCCGCGCCGCTCTGACCCCATTCCACACTTTCTCGCCTCCTTCGTTGCGATAGTCCGGACAATGCGGCACTCTGCTTCCGCCTCGATCGTCCGCAGGAGGCTTCCTTCATCATTCCAACCGCGGCCCGCACCGTTTGTTTGACATCCTCTCCATCGTCGCGCCTGTTTTCGGCCTGGTCGCGCTCGGCTTCGTTTTCGGGCGCCTTGGCTGGCTCTCCCCGATCGCCGAACAGGGCGTCTCCGAGTTTGCGTTTCGCCTGGCGATCCCCGCCCTCCTGATGAAAACCATCGCGACCGCTGAGTTCGGCAACCTCTCGATCGCCGGTGTCTGGCTGAGCTTCTACGGTGCCATCGCCACCACCTACGCTGCATCCGTCCTAGGAACGAAATTCCTGCTTCGCCGCCCTGTTCAGGATGAAGCCTCCATTGCCATGTCTTCGCTTTTCGGCAATGCCGTCATGCTCGGAATTCCGATTTCGCTGACGACCTTCGGCCCGGCCGCCGCTGCGCCGCTGGCGCTAGTCTTATCGATCCACGCCCCGTCGCTGTGGCTGGCGACGACGCTGCACGCCCGCATTGCCGACCGGGAAACCGGCGCGAAAGCCGGCGACATCGTTTCGACGCTGATCCGTGACCTTGGCCAGAACCCGATCATTATCGGTATTGTGCTTGGCGGCCTATGGCGGACTTCAGGCGTTCCGGTCCCGGAGATTCTCCTCAAGATCCTGAGCCTGCTCGCACAGGCCGGCGTTCCCGCCGCCCTCGTCGCGCTAGGACTGTCGCTCGTGCGCTTCGAGATCAGGGGCCAGGTTCCGACCCTGTCGATGATCGTCGCCTTGAAGCTCCTGCTGATGCCGCTGGTCGCCTACGCCTTGGGCCGGTTTGTTTTTCACCTCGACCCGCTGCCGCTTGGCGTCGTGACCATCCTGGCGTCCGTACCGACCGGAGCGAACGCATACATCTTCGCCGTCAAGAACGGCCGCGCGATCAATTCCGCATCAGGCGCCGTCGCACTCGGCATCGTGTTGTCGGCCTTCACCGTGTCGCTGCTGCTGGCCTTCATCAAGCCTTGATCCACAACGGCGCGGACCATCAGCTCTCGACCGCGCGGTGTCAGGGGTGCATTCTTATGAACGTTCATTCGGACCTCCGGAGAATCACTGAGGTGTTGCAACATCAGCTTCTCTCGGCAGGACCGAATGGACAACGTCCTGAAAGTTCACAGCTAGCCGTGCAGCACCCGCGCAGCCCGCGCCAGCTTCTCGATCAGGACCTTGAAGCGCTCCTGCGCGACTTTGTCTTTCAGATGCCCGTTATCCTCGAATGCTTCACCCGCGCGCGGCACGGCGAATTGCTCCGGCAGCACCAGCGCACCGAGCCCCAGTTCCAGCACGTGCCGCACCGCATAAAGGCCGCGCAACCCGCCCATTCCGCCGGGCGAAGCCGAGGCGAGCGCGAACACCCGCGTCTGGAACACTTCGTTTGGCGCCTCGCCCTCTTCGCGCACCCGGCTCACCCAGTCGAGAGCGTTCTTCAACAGGGGAGAAATCGAAGCGTTGTATTCGGGGCAGGATATCAACACCCCGGTATGCAGCGACATCAGCGCCTTGAGCTTGCGCGCGTTCTGCGGTGGACCATCGACCCGCTCGATATCGCCGTTGTAGAGCGGCATCTCGTAATCCCCGAGATCGGCGAACGTCGAAGCGATACCGTTGGCTTCCGCAATCCGCGCTCCAAGTTCGGCGACCCTCATGTTGTGGGAGCCGGTTCGCGCCGAGCCCGCAAAGAACAACAGCCGTGTCGGTTCACTCATCGCGCACGCCTTCTCCTGCCGTTAAGCTTGTCATCAAGACGATTGCCCGCCGATTCGGACTTACGATCGACTGCCGCCGCCTCCGGCCTCATCGGTATCGTCGCTGCTATCGTCGGCATCCTCGCCAAACGGCAGCGGGCGCGCGTGATGGCATGTCAGTTTCCAGGCATCGTCTTCGAGAACAAAGACGTTGCTCGCCGTCATTTCTTCGCCTTCCACCATCTCGACGCAGAACACCACGGCCACCTTGCCTTGCCGTATCACTGTCGGCGATTTGACAAAGATCGCCGGCGGCTCGCCCATGACGATCACTTGATGCCATGACGTCATGACGTCGTCGCGCCCGGTGATGCCGGGCCAGTTTGGATGGTAGACGGAGATATCTTCGCGCGCTGACCACAATTCGTACATCGCGGCCATGTCGCCCGAACGGAACACATCATAGAAGCGCTCGTTGGCGGCGATCACTTCAGCGAGTGCAGCGTCCTGATCCATACTCATGCGACGTGCTCCCTAGTCAGCCAGCGCGGTTGCTGGTGGGCAACCGAAGCGCAGAACCAAAAGCGCGGTTGCCGGTGGGCAACCGAAGCGCAGAACCTAAAGCGCGGTTGCGGGTGGGCAACCGAAGCGCCAAACCAAAAGCGCGGTTGCGGGTGGGCAACCGAAGCGCCAAACCGAAAGCGCGGTTGCGGGTGGGCAACCGAAGCGCAGAACCTAAAGCGCGGTTGCCGGTGGGCAACCGAAGCGCGCAAACCGAAGCCCGGCGATTAGAAGATGACATCAACCGCGCTCGCATTTCTCCAGGTCACAGGCCAACAACGACGGCGCCGCCGTTCATGCCCGCACCTGCCGCACACATTAACACGCGATTGCCCGGGTGGAACCCACAGCGTTCTGACAAATACGATAGAGTGAACGGGATCGTAGCCGCCGAGCTGTTGCCGAAGTTCGCAACCGTAGAAAGCACGGCACCTTCCGCAATACCGAGATCCTTGCGCACCGCCTCCATGATGCGCGAATTAGCCTGATGCGGAACGAAATGGGAAACATCGCCGCCGCTGAGCCCGGCCCCCTCCAGCGCCGAGCGCGAACTTTGCGACATCATGCTGACCGCCTGCTGGAACACGGCCCGCCCATCAGGCATCGACATCAGAAATTCGTCCGATGACAGCCCTGGCTCGAAGGGTTTCGCGCTGCCGCCGGCCGGGATTTTGATGAAGTCGTAGCCCGCTCCAGCTGTTCTGAGATCGGCGGAAATGACACCGCTGCCTGCACGGTTTGAAGGCCCCAGCAACATCGCGCCTGCCGCATCTGCGAACAGAACCGCGCTGGCAGTCTCGTTCATGTTGATCCGCCGGGAAAGAATATTGGCGGCGATCACCAGAACCTGTGCCTGATACGTCCGCGCGAATGAATCGCCGAGCGTCAGCGCATAGAGGAACCCCGCGCACGCCCCTGCAAGATCGATCCCGCCTGCATTTGGCAGGCCGAGCCGATGCGCCACCAGCGGTGCCGTCGGCGGCAACAGGTGATCGGGGGTCGACGTCGCCAGGAGAACGAGTCCGACGTCCTCCTGCTTCGCCCCGGCCGCCCGCAGCGCCATCTCGCCGGCGGCAACCGCCATGTCGGAGAGCTTCTCGTCCGGCGCCGCCCAACGCCGCTCGCGAATGCCGGTGCGCTTTTCGATAAAACCGGGCTCGAGGCCGAGATGTCCCTCGATCTCGGCGTTTCTTACGAGCCGTTGCGGTGCGTAATGACCAAGCCCAAGGATCCCCACACCGTCCATTATTCGCCTCCGGACTGCACGACCGCCGACGCCGCCGCGATTGCAGCATAGACCGAATCCAGTTGGTCCGGATCGATTCCGTAAGGTGGCATAACGTAAATGGTGTTCCCCAACGGCCGCAAAAGTATCCCTCTGCCAACAAAGAATTCCATCAGGCGCGGACCCACATTGGCAAGATAACCGGCATCCTTGACGATCAGATCGAGCGCCGCGATGGTCCCGCACTGGCGCACATTGGTGAACATGTTATCGCTCCCCAGCCGGGCCAGCCGCCGCTCCTGCATTTGCTGAAGGTTTCTCACGCGTTCGAGAACCGGCTCCTCCTTCCATATCTCGACGTTTGCCATCCCGGCCGCACAGGCGATCGGATTGGCGGTATAGGATGAGGAATGAAAGAACGTCTTCGCCCGGTCCATCGAATAGTGAGCCTCGAAGATCTCTTCGCTGCACAGCGTCACGGCAAGCGGCAGGTGCCCGCCGGTCAGTCCCTTGGCCAGACACAGGATATCGGGGGCAATCCCGGCCTGCTCGCAGGCAAACAGCGACCCCGTCCTGCCCCAGCCGGTCATGACCTCGTCGGCGATCAGCAGCACCTCGTGGCGATCGCAGATCCGCCGCATCTCGGCCAACGTCTCCGCTTTCCACACCAGCATCCCGCCGGCGCCAAGGATCAGCGGCTCGACGATCAGCGCTGCGACCGGCTCGGACTTGCAGATCGCTTCGAGCTGATCGAGCGCTTCCTGTTCCGCCCCTTCGTGGGGAAACTTGAGCCGCATCACTTCGAACAGCATCGGCTCGTAGGCGGCATTGAACACGCCGCGTGCGCCCGCCGACATCGTACCGATGGTGTCGCCGTGGTAGGCGTGTTCGAGCGCAACGATACGCGAACGCGGCGCACCGATGTTGCGCCAGTAGCCGAGCGCCATCTTCAACGCGACTTCGACGGCGGTCGAGCCTGAGTCCGAATAGAAAACGCGCGTAAGTCCGTCCGGCGTCAATTCGACGAGCGCCTGCGCCAGCTTTTCTGCCGGCTCGTGCGTGAAGCCGGCAAAAATGACCTGGTCGAGCCGCTCGGCCTGTGCGCGCACCGCGGCCACGATTCTGGGATGACAATGCCCGTGAGTGATCACCCACCACGATGAAATCGCATCGAGGATCATGTCGTCCTCAGGCGTGATGAGATAGACGCCATGTGCGCTCGCGACATTGATCGGCGAAGGCGCTGTCGCATGCTGCGTAAAGGGATGCCACACCGGCGAATTCGAACCTGCGGACTTCATTTGAAATCCTCGATTACGAAGTTGCTTTCAAACTCCGCCGCAAGCGCGTCACCTGTCAACGGGTCGACGAATGGCAGCCGGCCAAGCCGCTTGACCTTGCCCAGTTCGGCGATCGTGATTTCGCTGTCGCCGTTCTCATCCCCGACGAACGCCACGCCGAGAACCTCGATTCCCCGGGCGCGCATGGCTTCGAGCGACAAAAGCGCATGATTGATCGTCCCCAGCGTGGTCCTCGCGACCAGCACGACGGGCACCCGCCAGCTCGCAACCAGATCGACTTGCAACACGCTCCTCGTCAAAGGCACCATAAGCCCGCCGGCCAGTTCGACGACCAGCGAATTGTCTCCGGCCGGGAGCTGAAGCGCCTCGACGCCGATTTCGATTCCTTCGACTTCCGCCGCCAGGTGCGGTGAGACCGGCGTCGTCAGTCGATAGCGCTCCGGCACAACGCGGTCCCCATCGGCAGCCGCGAGTTCAGCCACATGCTCGCTGTCCGTCGGCCCTTCCAGGCCAGCTTGGATCGGTTTCCAGTAATCGGCACCGAGCGCACGCACCAGAGCGGCGGCGAAGACGGTCTTGCCGACACCGGTATCGGTCCCTGCAACGACCATGGCGTGACGAGCCGGCTTCACGGGACCCGCTCCAATTCCGGTGCCAGTGCTTCGACGAGCCTCGCGGCGGTATCCTCGCTCACGTTCAGCGTCAGCGACATCCTCAGGCGCGCCGTCCCCTCCGGCACCGTCGGCGGGCGTATCGCGCGGATATCGAACCCTCGGCCTTGCAGCCGCCCGGCAAGCCCCACAGCCTGCTCGTCCGAACCGATAACGATCGGCTGGATATGCGTGCCTGTCGGCTTTATCCCGCAGCGCCGTTCGAGCATTTCGCCAATCCGCGCGACCAGCAGGCGATGCCGTCCCCGCCGGACTTCACCCTCCGGCGCCGCTTCGCCGACAATCATCCTCAGCGCCGCCCGCACGCTCGCAGCCATCAAGGGCGACGGCGCCGTCGAATAGATGAACGGACGGCAGCGGTTGACAAGAAAATCAATCAGAACGCGCGGCCCGCAGACGAGCCCACCCATGACGCCCAGCGCCTTTCCGCAGGTATGCAGGCTCACCACGTTGTCGCGCTCCTCCAGGTGTGCACCGAGCCCGCGTCCGCCAGGACCGAGCACGCCGGTTGCATGCGCTTCGTCGATCACCAGGACACCGCTGTGTTTGTCGGCAACCCCGATCAATTCGTCGAGCGGCGCCAGATCGCCATCCATGCTGTAGAGGCTCTCGACCGAAATCCACGGACGGCCCAACCCGCCCGCCTGCCGCCAGCTTCGAATGGCATCGTCGAACCCTTGCGCATCGTTATGGGGAGCCGCAACCACACTCCCCTTCGACAGGCGCATGCCGTCGTGCACGCTGGCATGCACCAGCCGGTCGTGCACGACGAGATCGCCGCGCTGCGGCAGCGTCGCGAAAAGCGCCGCATTGGCGGCAAACCCGCTCGAAAAAAACAGCGCGCCTTCCGAGCCGAACGCCTTTGCAGCCTGAACCTCGAGTGCGGCGTGTTCGGGGTCGTTGCCGCGCAACAGCCGCGAGCCGCCCGAACCGATAGCCACTCCGCGCGACAGCGCTTCCCCTACCGCCGACCGTAATTCATCCGACGTGGCAAGTCCGAGGTAGTCGTTTGACGAGAAATCGCACCCCTGCCGGGCAACCAGACTGCGCAGCCGGTTGCGCCGCTCCAGCGCCTCCAGCGAGCGCCTGTGCGCGAAATGAAAGTGGCTGCTGTCGTCGCTCGCGCTCAATCCATGTTTCCTGAGGAGCTGCTGGTCTCGGCCTCAAGACCCAGCTTCATGAACAGCGCCGCGTCTGCATCTTCGCCTGGGTTGTCCGTCGTCAGCAACTGTTCGCCGCAAAAGATCGAGTTGGCGCCTGCGAAGAAGCACATCGCCTGCAGTTCGTCGCTCATCTCGGTGCGACCGGCCGACAGCCGCACGTAGGAGCGTGGCATCAAGATACGCGCGAGCGCAATCGCCCTGACGAACGCGATTCCATCGACTTTCTCGGCCTGGCCCAGCGGCGTCCCCTCGATGGCGATCAGCATGTTGATCGGCACGCTTTCGGGATGTTCAGGCAGATTGGCGAGCGTCACCAGCATGTCGACCCGGTCTGCCGGCGTCTCGCCAAGCCCGAGGATGCCGCCCGAGCAAACCTTGATACCAGCCTCGCGAACCCGCGCCAGCGTGTCGAGCCGGTCCGCGAACGTTCGCGTCGTGATGACTTCCGGGTAGAACCGCTCGGAAGTGTCGACGTTATGGTTGTAGTAGTCGAGGCCGGCGTTTCTGAGCTGCGCCACGTCCTCGTCGTTTAGCATGCCGAGCGTCATGCAGGTCTCAAGGCCCATCGCCTTGACCTCCTTGACCATCTCTGCCACCGCAGCCATGTCGCGCTGCTTCGGCTCGCGCCACGCCGCCCCCATGCAGTAGCGGGTCGCGCCATTCGCCTTGGCCTTGCGCGCGCCCCGCAGGACTTCCTGGATTGCCATCAGCTTCGACGCCTTGAGCCCCGTATCGTAGCGCGCCGACTGGCTGCAATACGAACAGTCTTCCGCGCAGCCTCCGGTCTTGATCGACAGGAGTTGGCACTTCTGCACCGTGTTGGGATCGAAGTTTGCCCGGTGAACAGTGTGCGCCTGGAACAGCAGTTCATTGAAGGGCAGGTTGTAGATCGCATGCGCCTCCGCAACCGACCAGTCATGGCGCAGTCCATGCCCTGAGCAGGAACCCGTCTGCTGTTCTCGTGCGTTCCCGCTCAAGGAATTATCGAGCATGTCCGTCCTGATCTCCTGAAGTGCGGCGAGTTGCGGGGCCGGGCCAGACCCTGCGCGCGCCTACGATCAAACCCGCCTTGCAGCCAGCGCGCAACCGGGCGTTCGTCGAAGGCGCACACTACATCGCCCGCCGCCGGGGTCAACGGACGTCTGGGAAGGGCAACGGCTGAAGCTGCTATTTGGCCGATTCTGCCATGCATTTCCTCGTCCCACGCCGATATCCCCCCGTACCTGACAGCCCGGCCTTTATTTGCCGGGTCCCCAATTTGCCGGGCCCCCAATTAGCCGGGTCCCCAAATTGCAGTGCCTACGAATTGCCGGGCCTGCAACTTGCAGAACAACAGCAGAAAGCGAGCAATTGTCCCGTACCGGGACAAACGTTAATCGACGCCAGAGGCAAACCGATGTTCGAGCGCAACCGCATTGAGACGCCATCGACCAAACGCGACAAGGCCATTCCGGTCGAAATCGCCCTCGATGACGGACGCATTCTCAAGGGGAAATGCTTCGTGACCGCGACCCGCCACATCTATGAGGAACTGAACGGTCCAGGCAGCTTCGTCGATTTCGAATCCTACGAAGGCCCCCGCGAATTCATAGCGAAGGCTTGCCTCCGTTCGGTCCGGGTTGCAGAGGTCCCCAAGCCCTCGAGCTTGTCGGTCCGCACGGCAACCGACGACTTCGACCCCCCATGAGGTCTTGGGCGTCGCGCGCGGAGTCCCGTTTGAGACCATCCGGGAAGCCTACCACCGCCTCTCCAAGTCTTATCACCCCGACCGCTACATGAATGCCGACCTGCCCGGCGAGGTAGCGCTCTACCTCGACGCCATGTCACGCCGGGTGAACGCTGCCTTCGCCGCCCTGGAGAAGCCGGCGCAGAAGGTCCGGGAAATCAACCGCGCCAAGAGCGAACCGATCTATCAGCGCGGCTGGTGAGGTTGTCTCACTTCCTCTCGCGCATCCCGAGCGTCCTCAGGCGCAATGCCTGCAGTTTGATGAAGCCTTCCGCGTCTTTCTGGTCATAGGCGCCCTCGTCGTCTTCGAAAGTGACGAGTTGGTCCGAATAAAGCGACTTCTCGCTTTTGCGGCCGATGACGATGACGTTGCCCTTGTAGAGCTTGAGGCGGACTTCGCCTTCGACGTTCTCCTGGCTCTTGTCGATCAGCGCCTGCAGCATCTCACGCTCGGGCGAGAACCAGAAGCCGTTGTAGACGAGTTCCGCATAGCGCGGCATCAACTCATCCTTGAGATGCGCCGCA
Source organism: Alphaproteobacteria bacterium (assembly GCA_018830445.1). Classification (GTDB taxonomy): domain Bacteria; phylum Pseudomonadota; class Alphaproteobacteria; order Rhizobiales; family Hyphomicrobiaceae; genus Filomicrobium. Next base: position 43,817 of record JAHJSN010000134.1, read on the forward strand.
CCTCGGTCAAGTGTCAGGCTTTCGATTGCCCGGTGCGCGGCCAGCAGGATCGTGCCCCCGGGCGTCTCGTACACGCCGCGGGATTTCATCCCCACGAACCGGTTCTCGACGAGATCCACCCGCCCGATGCCGTTGTCGCGCCCCAGATCGTTGAGCGTTTCCAGAATCGTGGCCGCCGACAGTTCCTTGCCGTCGATGGAAACCGCATCCCCGCGTCTGAAGCCGACCGTGATGATCGTCGCCTTGTCCGGCGCCTCTTCAGGCGACACCGTACGCATGTAGACGTAGGCCGGCGGCTCGGCGTTGGGATCTTCCAACACCTTGCCTTCGGAAGACGAATGCAGAAGGTTTGCATCGACCGAGAACGGCGCTTCCCCGCGTTTGTCCTTCGGCACCGGAATTTGATGTTCCTCGGCAAACGCAATGAGGTCTTCGCGGCTCTTGTATTCCCATTCCCGCCATGGCGCGATGATCTTGATCGAGGGCTCGAGCGCATAATAGCCGAGTTCGAATCGGACCTGATCGTTACCCTTCCCGGTCGCCCCGTGGCAGACGGCGTCGGCTCCGGTCTGCCTCGCGATCTCGATCTGCCGCTTGGCGATCAGCGGGCGCGCGATCGATGTTCCAAGCAGATAGACACCCTCATAAAGGGCATTCGCACGCATCATAGGAAAAACATAATCTGCCACGAACTCCTCGCGGAGATCCTCGATGAAAATATTTTCCTCTTTGATTCCAAGCAGTTCAGCCTTCTTTCGAGCTGGTTCGAGCTCTTCCCCCTGACCGAGGTCCGCGGTAAACGTCACGACCTCCGCGCCATAAACTTCTTGCAACCATTTCAATATGATAGAGGTATCGAGCCCACCCGAATAGGCGAGCACGACTTTCTTCACCTGACCTTTTTGTGGTTTCGTCCCGCCTGCGTCATTTTCAACTGGCATACGAGTTCTAAGGCTCCCGTCTTATTCATGTGCGATTGGCGCGGCACTATAGGCATACTGCGTCAAGCGGCAAGGCGTGACTGAAGCTGGAACGTCGCAGGCCGGGCTTCGAAGAGCATGGCGGCAAGCGACGAACTGTTGACTTGTCGAAGCGGCCTCCTTCGGTCTTTACATACGCCGACAAAATTCAAGTGGCAGCCAATAAGGGGATAATCCGTGAAGGCAAATATTATGACGAAACTCGCAGCAAGCATCGCACTCTCCATCGCCATGGCGTTGGGTGCAGCCAGCATCGCTGGCGCACAGGATGCGCCAAAAAAGCCGGCCGACCCATGTTTGCAGAACGTTGACGAAACCACCTGCGCCGCCAGCACTCTTCCGAAGTGCCGGTGGATTCCTGCCACGACGGTGAACGGCAAGGAGCGCAAGGCCCGTTGCAGAGTTGCCAAGGGAAACCCCTGCGCAAAGCTTGACGAAGCCTCCTGCAAGACGCTCGAAGGCCTGCGCTGCGCCTGGGTGACGGATGCCCTCAACAAGAAGGGCAAACCGCGCCCGCCATTCTGCCGCAGGATTCCGAAGAAGAAATAGTTACGACGGACGGCTTGAAGCCGTCGATCACTGATGCCTGAAGACCGGCCGCGCTGTCTCAGCGCGGCCGGAATGGCATGAAAAACTGCATCAAGGCGCCCGGATTGAACGGCATCACCGCAAACGCAACGTTGAACGGTTCCGGAGCATTGTATTGGATCGTCGAGAACGCCGGTTCTTTGTTCTGAGCCGGATGGGCGCCATAGGCCTCAAAAGCCTTTTCCACCGATTTTGCAGCCAGTCCGAATGCATCGATTGCTGCCGCATTGCCGCGCGCCGCAGGCCACGCAACCTGCTCTGGCACCCCGAAAGAAATCATGCCGACCGCCATCGGCCAAGCCGTCGAATTTTTCGGCAGCATCATTTCCATCCAGGACGCGAACGGCGAGAACATTGTGTAGTTAGGACCCGACGCCTGTCCGAACGGCGAAAACGCAGCGAGCGCGTCGGGCCCCGAAACCATCGCATTTGGAATTGATGCCCATGGCATCATGCAATCGAATGCACGCCCCCCCCGTTCGGAGGCAGGCGAAGAATAGGCTTGCAGCTCGCGCCCGGGTTGCGGCCGCTGCGCACCTTCGACGAATGCATCGACTGACTGTCCCCACATCCGCAGCATCTGATCGGCCATCGCCTGATAGGCGGCACCGCTGGCGTTGCAATAGTTCACGAACGCATCTGTGCAGCTCTTGTTGAACCGAGCCTGGGTGTTGGTATCGAACATGATCGTGGACCTCATCTGCGGCGCGGCTTCAGCTGAATGAATTCGGCAGACTGGCCGATTGGGCGACGCCAAGACGGTATGTGCCGATCCCGCGAACAACGCTTATTCGTAAAGTACATTAGTTGATATTTTGCGCTGCAACAAGAAACTCTTGCGTTGCAAAAAGTAGCATAGGCCGCATGCCGCGGCGAAGATCCGGCTATTCAGTGCGTTTTGCGCAGGCCCCGGTCGGGCACCGATACGGCTGGCTTGGCCGTTGTTTCTTCGGCGTGTTCGTAGTCCTTCGCCTTCAGATGACCCCGTGCGGGCGTTTCCACGACTTCCGGTTCCTTTCTGACGCCGGCGAAGTCCGGCCTCCGGCCGCCCCCCATGCCTGCAATCACCCAGAAAACGTAGCCCGCGATTATCCCCGAAAAGGCGAACGCGGCGACCGCATAGCTGTTGGCAATCGTGAACTCGCTCCGGCTCTCACCGGCATAAAGCGTGCTAAATCCGAGCAATGAAATCGCCAGACCGACGAAAACGTAATAGGCCCAGCCCCGCATGCCCTGCACCAACCCGAATATGACCGCCGCCAGGGCAAATGGAGCGGCGAATATCGCAAACTGGGTAGCCGCCGAAAGCGCCAGAAACAGCACCTTTCCCAACTCCAGTATCCGCTGATCATCGTTGAGGCCATAAATGTCCAGCGGCGTGATGACAAACAGAACCTGCGTGACCGCCGCCGCCAGGCAAGCGAGCACAAAACCAATGAGGGAGCGGACCAACTTCGCCATCGCACACATCACCCGTTGAAACGCCGATAACAGATTGTCCTCGGCAGACGGACGACCTTATACGCACCTTCGCCCGGGCCGCAAACGCCTTGAAATTTCAAGCCGTCCGCCCAGCAATCAGCCAGTAGACCAAGCCTCCGGCAAATCCGGCCGCCGCAAACACCTGCCAGACGACCGCCGGGCCGCCCTCGACACCTTGCGCCAGCAGCGGCGTCACCGCCATCGAGACACCGCCCCCGATGACGTAGTATAATATCGACCGTATCCGCGCGACTTCCCCGATGATCGCAAACAGGATCGCCGGAATGATTGTGAACGTCGCAAAAATCAGGGTCGCCTGATCGATCAGCGCGAACACCTGCTCGACAGTCTCCAACCCGGCTTCATCGGCATGAACCGACTGCGTGAAGCGCTCAAGGCCCAGTGTGAACAGCACGAACCCGCTCACGATCGCCCCAAGAAGAAAGGCGATCGGCACCAGGATAATCCGGCCAAGCGTTTTCCAGAACAAGTTGGTCTGCCCCCCGTTCGTCTTTTATGATTCCGCCCCGCCGCCGCTTTCGCCTTGCCGCCCGCCGCCGATCTCAGCCCGTGCCCGCTCGGAGGCACGCTGCTTGACGCTGGCCGACTTGAGCTGCCCGCAGGCTGCAAGAATGTCCCGCCCGCGCGGCGTCCTCACCGGGCTCGCGTAACCTGCCTTGTTGACGATCTCTGCGAACCGTTCGATCTGCTCCCAGTCGGAACACTCGTATCCTGCCCCCGGCCACGCATTGAACGGGATCAGGTTGATCTTTGCGGGTATCCCCGCCAGCAGACGAACCAATGCCCGCGCATCGCCAAGACTGTCGTTGACGCCCTTCAGCATCACGTACTCGAAGGTAATCCTCCGCGCATTCGAAACCCCTGGATAGTTTCGGCAGGCATCGAGAAGCTCCCTGATCGGGTACTTGCGGTTGATCGGCACCAGGACATCGCGAAGCTCGTCGGTTACCGCATGCAGCGAGATGGCGAGCATGGTTCGGGCTTCCTCGCCCCATCGTCCGATCTCCGGAACGACACCCGACGTCGACAGCGTAATGCGCCGCCGCGAACACGCGAGACCACCGCTGTCAGCGGCGATCTTCATCGCTTCGCGCACATTATCGAAATTGTAGAGCGGTTCGCCCATCCCCATCAGCACGATGTTGGTGATCTTGCGGTCCGAGTCCGGCAGCAGGCTGGAGTTGAGCGGCTCATCCGCCCCCGGCCAGTCGCCGATGCGGTCGCGTGCCAGCAGGATCTGGCCGACGATCTCCGCGTGGGTGAGGTTGCGCACCAGTTTCTGCGTGCCGGTATGGCAGAATGTGCAGGTCAGCGTACAGCCGACCTGGCTGGAAATGCACAGCGTGCCTCGATCGCTTTCGGGAATATAGACCGTCTCGACTTCCGGCGCGTGCGTCTCGTGCCCGCGCCTCGGCAGCCGCAACAGCCACTTGCGCGTGCCGTCCTGCGAAATCTGCTCGGTAACAATCTCTGGCCGCTCCAGTGAAAACTCTGAAGCGAATTGCCCGCGCAGATCCTTCGAGATGTCGGTCATATCATCGAACGAAGTGACACCGCGCGCGTAGATCCAGCTCCACAATTGCCCAACCCGCATCCGCCGCTGCTTCTCCGGCACGCCGATCCCGGCAAGCGCCAGGCCCAGATCCTCGCGGCTCGCCCCCGCCAGGGACACCGCGCCCGCTCCGGTTTGAGCCGGTGCGCTTGCGCCATCGGCAACGGTTTTAAGTACCACAACCATGTTCTTAATCTGTTTCGCGTTGAGGCCGGCCAAAGCGCCGGGACATTGTTTCAATTGCGCATTTATTGCCGGCACACCGCCTCCGGCAAGTCCGCAGGTCGAAATTTTCCGCTTCATGCCGCACCATGATAAACGAAACCAACAACTCCGCCGCTTCTTTCCCTTCCGCGAGACCCCATGAGCAAACCCAATGAATCCGGCCCATTGGTCCCTATTCGCCGCAACGCGACGATTGGCGTCTACCTCCTGATCACGGGGTTGTCTGCAGCCTGCGGCCTGATCATCGAGATCGTCGCAGGACGAATGATCGCGCCTTACCTCGGCATGTCGCTTTACACCTGGACCGCCGTCATTGCCGTCGTCCTCGCCGGTTTTTCCGCCGGCCATTGGGTCGGCGGCTGGCTCGCCGAAAAGCCTTCGGGCGAGGCTCGCCGCGCGGTCGCCGTCAGTCTGTTCCTTGCCGGACTGACAGCCGCCTTGAGCCTCGTCTTCGTCCGCATCCTGTCAGGCCCGATCCTTTCCATCGGGCTCTCACCCGTCCCCGCCATCCTGCTTCTCACCTTCGCATTGTTTTTTCTGCCGAGCTTCTTTGTCGGCATTCCTTCTCCCGCGTTGACCAAGCTTGCGATTGACGAAGCCCCGCACAGGATGGGAACCCTGCTCGGCGCGTTCTACGCGGCAGGCGCCTTCGGCAGCATCGTTGGAACGCTTGCGGCCGGCTACCTGTTCATTTCCTACTTCGGCTCGATCCGCACGATTCTGACGGTTGCATGTCTTTACCTCGCAATGGCCGCGGTATTATTCATCGAGGATCGCCGCCGCCAGCAGAAACAACTGATCGCGCCTGAAACACTGGTACCGGCGATGATTGCGGCATTCGTTTTTTCCGGCGCGCTGCTCTGGGGTCGCGGCGTTCTCGCCTTCGTCGACAACTGTACGAGAGAAAGCGCCTACTACTGCATCCGCGTCGTCGATATCAGCCGCGACGTCGGCCTACCCGCCCGCACCATGGTTCTTGACAATCTCGGTCACGGCACCAACCTGCGCGACCGTCCCGACGTCTTCCTGACCCCCTACGTCGAGGCGCAGGACAACCTTGTCCGCGCCCACTTCCCCGGTCGCGGCGATTTAGCGTCGTTCTTCATCGGCGGCGGCGCCTACACCCTGCCGCGCGGCTGGCTTGCCCGCTGGCCTTCCGCCCGCGCCACCGTTTCCGAAGTCGACCCCGAGGTGACCGAAAGCGCCCGCAAGTCATTTTGGCTGCAGGACGATCCGCGGCTGACCGTGCGCCATGCCGATGCCCGCCGCGCCCTTGCAGGCGAACCCGCCGCGAGCTTCGACATTGTCGTCGGCGACGCCTTTCACGACATCGCCGTACCGCAGCACCTGGTGACGCAGGAGTTCTTCGGGCTCGTCAGGAACCGGTTGAAGCTCGGCGGCATCTACCTGATGAACGTCATCGACAGCGGCAACCGTCCGCGCCTCGCCCTCTCCATCGTGAAATCGCTACAGGTGCATTTTCCGGTCGTCGAGATCTGGCAGCCGGGCGGCCAGGGCGAACGCCAGACATTCGTCGTCATCGCTGCCGACCAACCCACGCCGGCAGGGCTGCTTCCTTCGCTCATCGACGCAGAATCCAACTGGATCCGCTGGCCCGCGGAAGCCGTCGCCGACCTCATGAAGAAGACCGAACCGTTCGTTCTGACCGACGACTTCGCCCCCGTCGACCGCCTCATCGGCGTTCGGTAGGGTTCGCCTGCCGCCGTCTCAAGGCGCCCACTTCAGGAAATTGGCAAGTAGCCGCAATCCGAGCGTCTGGCTTTTTTCCGGGTGGAACTGCGTACCGGCAATGTGGTCGCGCGCCACCATCGCCGTGATCGGCCCGCCGTAGTCGGTCTCGGCAACGACATGATCGCGGTTTTCCGGCACGAGATGATAGGAGTGCACGAAATAGGCGTGCAACCCATCGGACCCGGTCGCGATGCCTTCCAACAGGGCATGCGGTTGCGTGACCGTCAAAGTATTCCAGCCCATGTGCGGGATCTTCAGCGCCTGATCCGACGGCTCGATATGCCGGACCTCGCCGGGAATCCATCCGAACCCCTCGGTGATACCGAATTCGAGACCGCGGCTTGCCATCAATTGCATGCCGACACAGATCCCAAGGTAGGGCCGCTCCTTTTCCATCACCGCCAGTTTGAGCGCCTCCAGCAACCCCGGCACGGCTTCCAGCCCCGCGCGGCAATCCGCAAACGCTCCGACTCCGGGAAGGATTATCCGATCTGCCGCGGCAACTTCTTTCGGTTCGGATGTGATAAGGCAGCGGACATCAGCTTCGCTTTCGCGCGCGGCGCGCTCCAGCGCCTTGCCGGCCGAATGCAGGTTACCCGAACCGTAATCGATAATGACAGCGGTCTTCATCCTCAGGCCTGCATGTCAACGCTGACTGCCGCACCCTGCGGTTTGACCGGCTCGTCAACGCAGGCAACCCAGCGTTCGAAGAACCGCCGCTCGCATTCGCGCGTATTCGCCCCGCTGACCGTCCCGATCATCTTCCAGCCCTTGCGGTCAAGGCTCCAGCGATGCAGCGAGTCGGCTTCGAACGCGACGATGAGGTTGATTGCCAGATTGACCAGCGCCGCCCAGTTCAAACCGATGTCGAGGACGGCAGCTATCCCCCCGATCGCCAGCGAGATCGCGACATACCCGGCGAAAACCACCCACATGCGGTTGGCCAGCATCCAGATCGGCGCCAGCAAGAACGCCCACCAGTTGAAGCCGTCCTTCACGAAAACGAGCCCATCCGCCCGCTCGACTGGCGAGCCTGCAGCTTCAGACGGCTCATGGACGGTATAGGCAACCACGCGATTCGAGGCTCCAATTGAGCTTAACAGTCGCAGCATTCCTCAAAGGGTTCCTTTGGTCGAGGGCACGCGCCCGGCCTGGCGCGGGTCAAGTTCAACCGCCTGACGCAAGGCCCGGGCCAAACCCTTATAGCAAGTCTCGGCGATATGATGGCTGTTGTCGCCGTAGATATTCGCGACGTGACAGGTGATCCCGGCATTTTGCACGAACGCCTGGAACCATTCGCGGAACAGCTCGGTGTCGAATTCGCCGACCTTCTCGCGCGGGAAATCGACTTGCCAGACCAGAAACGGCCGCCCCGACACATCGACCGCGACCCTCGTCAGGCACTCGTCCATCGCCAGGTGGACATCGCTGTAACGCGCAATTCCCTTCTTGTCGCCAAGCGCCTGCTTGAACGCCAGACCGAGCGCAATACCGCTGTCTTCGGCGGTGTGGTGGTCGTCGATGTGCAGGTCGCCCTTGGCCTTGAGCTTGATGTCGATGAGCGAATGCCGCGCCAGTTGCTCGAGCATGTGGTCGAGAAACCCGATACCGGTGGCAACATCGAAGGCCCCGGTCCCATCCAGATTGATTTCGACCGAAATGTCGGTTTCGTTGGTTTTCCGCTCGATTTTGGCGGTGCGGGCTTGCGATGCGCTCACGGAATCGTTCCTCAAACGGCTCAGGACTATTCACTTGATTGAAGCTGCGGGCCGAACGGTTGCCGAAGGGTTAACAGCCTGCCGAATGCCAGCATTTATCAGCTATGTCGCCTCATCGCCAGCACCAGCCCCGAATAGGGTGACAGACCTTGACTCCGCGCCCCTCCGCCCCCTTATCGATAGCTCGAAAAGGGGCTTGCACGCTCCTCTACCAGCCTGCATTTGACACGAATCTGCGAACTGTCAGGCAAGCAGCGCGTTGGCCAATAAGCTGTAGGCAAACCAAAGTGACCCATGTTGATGCACGATGATCATAACCGGCAATCCGGATTCCCAGGCTGGCACGCCACCACCATTCTGACCGTGCGCAAGAACGGCAAAGTGGTTATCGCCGGCGACGGTCAGGTCAGCCTCGGCCAAACCGTCATCAAGTCGAATGCCCGCAAGGTCCGCCGCCTCGGCAAGGGCGACGTGATCGCCGGATTCGCCGGTGCGACCGCGGACGCATTCACGCTTTTCGAACGTCTCGAATCGAAGCTCGAACAATACCCCGGCCAGCTGATGCGCGCCGCGGTCGAACTCGCCAAGGACTGGCGCACCGACCGGTACTTGCGCCGGCTCGAAGCGATGATGATCGTCGCCGACCATTCGACGACACTGGTGCTGACCGGCACCGGCGACGTCCTCGAACCGGAAAAGCACGTGATGGGGATCGGCTCCGGCGGCAATTACGCGCTCGCCGCCGCCCGCGCGCTTCTCGACCAGCCGCTCGAAGCCGAAGACATCGCCGCGAAGGCCATGGCGATCGCCGCCGAGATCTGCGTCTACACCAACGGTTCGTTGATCATCGAATCGATCGACGAGAAGTGATGCCGCAATTGAAAGCCATTGTCGCCAATCGACCTGAAGCCCATCGGCGCGGCCCGCTCGCAGTCAATCACCTGGCCGAAGCGGCCCGCATCATGCAGGAACCGGCGACGTTGCAAATCCAATTCCAACCCGTCACCGAAAGCGATTTGGATACGCTTCGAGACTGGATCGGCAGGCCGCACTGGCAGCAATGGTGGCTGGCACCCGACGAAGAGGTTTCCTACATTCGCAGTATGATCGAGGGCCGCGATACGACTCGCCCGTTCATTTTCCATGTCGGCGGCGAACCGATGGGCTACATCCAATACCGGTTCATCGGCGATCATCAAAACGCGGACTGGTTCGCCGACCACCCTTGGCTGGCCGATCTCCCCTCTGATGCAGTCGGCGTCGACCTCTCGATCGCCGACGCTTCAGACCTGGCGAAGGGCATCGGCTCCACGGTTTTGGCCGAATTCGCTCAAGGGCTCGTTACCGAAGGTTGGCGGACCATCATCATCGATCCCGACCCGAACAACGCCCGCGCCATCCGCGCTTATGCAAAGGCCGGATTTCGCCCGATACCCGCGCTTTTCGGAAAAACCGGCGACAGCCTCATCATGCGCTACCAACCAGGGACCAGCGAGCAGCCATAAATGACCAACTTCTCCCCACGCGAAATCGTTTCCGAACTCGACCGCTACATCATCGGTCAGAACGACGCCAAGCGCGCGGTCGCGATTGCCCTGCGGAATCGCTGGCGCCGCCAGCAGTTGACCGGCGACCTGAAGGACGAGGTGCTGCCCAAGAACATCCTGATGATCGGCCCGACCGGCGTCGGCAAGACCGAGATATCGCGGCGTCTCGCCAAGCTCGCGGCCGCGCCTTTCCTCAAGGTGGAGGCGACCAAGTTTACCGAAGTCGGCTACGTCGGCCGCGACGTTGAAAGCATCGTCCGCGATCTGGTCGAAGTCGGCATCTCCCTGATCCGGGACGCCAAACGCAAGAACGTCCGCGCCGCCGCCGAAAAGGCCGCCGAGGAACGCGTTCTGGATGCATTGGTCGGCGCATCCTCGTCCCCCGCCACCCGCGACAGCTTCCGCAAGAAACTGCGTGCCGGCGAACTCGACGACAAGGAAGTCGAACTGGAGGTATCCGACAGCGGCGGCGGCTTCCCGATGTTCGAGATTCCCGGCCAGCCCGGCGGCTCGTTCGGCGCAATCAACCTGAACGACATGCTCGGCAAGGCCCTCGGCCAGCGCACGAAAAAGCGGCGCATGACGGTCGAGCAGAGCCACGACATCCTCATCAACGAGGAAAGCGACCGGCTGATCGACTCGGAGGAAATTACCGCCGAAGCGATTTCCTCCGTCGAAAACAACGCCATCGTGTTCCTCGATGAGATCGACAAGATCTGCTCGCGCTCGGACGGCGCCGGCCGCGTCGCGGGCGACGTCAGCCGCGAGGGCGTCCAGCGCGATCTGCTGCCGCTCATCGAAGGCACCACGGTCGCAACCAAGCACGGACCGGTGAAGACCGACCACATCCTGTTCATTGCGTCAGGCGCCTTTCATGTCGCCAAACCGTCCGACCTACTGCCGGAGTTGCAGGGGCGCCTGCCGATCCGCGTCGAATTGCAGGCCCTGACGCGTGAAGATTTTCGCCGCATCCTCACCGAGACCGAAGCGAGCCTCATCAAGCAGTACATCGCTCTGATGGCGACCGAGGATTTGCACCTGGAATTCACCGACGACGCTATCGACGCGCTCGCCGATACCGCCGTATTGGTCAATGAAACGGTCGAAAATATCGGGGCCCGCCGTTTGCAGACGGTGATGGAACGCGTGCTCGACGAGATTTCGTTCGATGCGTCCGACCGCGGCGGCGACACGGTGCGGATCGATGCCGCCTACATCAAGGAGCGCGTCGGCGAACTCGCCAAGAACGCTGACTTGTCACGGTTCATTCTATAGCGCGCAAGTTCCGGACAGAAAGCGTCGGTGGCGTGGGTTGCGTGGGTTGCGTGGGTGGCGTCAGTGGCGAAGGTTTCGTCGGTTGCTTGCGTTCAGCAGGCACCCTCAACAGTCCCATGGCCGAATTTGATCCAGCCAACCATTTCATACCGCCAACCGGGGAACACTCCCAACCCCCCGCATCGAAAAATCTGGATGACCGGGCACCTGCCGCAAACGCAAGACCGAGACGCTTACCAATTGCGGCTGGAAACCCGGCCATGGAGATTTCTGCGGCTGTCGCGGCAAACCCAGACACTCAATCGGCCGCGCAGCCTGAAATCCTTCGGTCCTTAGGCCGCGAGAGCTTCATCGCTACCCCGGAACGCAACAACGTTCTGGGCTGCTTGGCCTTCGCCTTCACCGCCGCGGCGGCGGAACCAACGAAGCGAGGTGTTGGTCAGAACGCTGCCCTGGCCGATGGCCTGCACGAGCAGTCCGTCTTCATCGCCCAACAGCCACGACATCCTGGCTTCGATCTGTTCGGCGGTCTCGTTGCTTTCGACGTACCAGGTCTGCTCCAGCGGCCGCGCCCAGCGCTCGCCGCTTCCCATGATGATTTCAGCAAGAGCGCTCTTCTTGGCGTTCGGATTGGCGAGATCGTAGGAAATCAGGAAGGTGCGCATTGGGGGGCTCTTTCTTGTCTGTTAAGGCCCTGGAAACGCTGAACAATCAGGCCGTCTGCGATGCGGAACGTAGAGAGAACATGACATGAATCGTTTTACCCGTAAAGATCTAAGTTCGATTTTTGTTCTCACCGCGGTGGAACTATGAATTTCTCAAGGCATACGAAGGATTTGCAGCTTTGGGGCAGGCTGGTTTTTTCCGTAGCTAGTGTTCTGGCTCAACCATTTGATTCCCGGGTGGAGGTCGTCAAATGTTTGTGAATCCAGAACACAATCAAAAGGTTGCCTAGTGTTCCGGGCTGACATTCAGGTTCCCTGCCGGGAACCATATGTCAGTGTCGGAACACTAGGGACTGGCTCAATGGGTTTTCGGCGGCTGATTTGGTCTCACGCGGCTGGCCTTCGATTGCATCGCAGGCCGCTCCGTAATGGCGAACCCATGCTGTGCATGGATGGGCGGCGCATTAGTCGTCAACACTGCGCAAGCTGGTGTTGAGCAAGCATTAGTCGTCAACACTGCGCAAGCTCGTGTTGAGCAAGTGCCGTGTCGCCTTGCTCACGGGCTTCGCCATACGTTGCGGAGGATTGTCCGGGCGCGGGGGCTGGTCGGCACCTGAAGCGCCCCGTTAAAGTGTCCGGGCGCGGGGGCTGGTCGGCACCTGAAGCGCCCCGTTAAAGTGTCCGGGCGCCGGATGGCGAGCCCCACACGACTTTAGGAAGTGTGGGCCAACCTAAGTGTCAAACAACCCCATCTGCTCCGGCGTATTGTTGGATCTCGATATAACCCGGTGCATGCCGAAATCGGTACGCTCCACCAGCTCCGGATAGCGCTCCTTGAAAACCTTCAGTGCACGCTCGCGCGCCTCGGGAAACCGCCGGCCTTCCCAGATCTCATAAAGCCTGCGCGGGTCGCATGCGTAGCGGCGCAGGATCTCGATCCGCCGCACGCGAAGCCAGCGAGCAATCCAGATGTCGACGGCATCCGCTTCGCCGATGATGCGCGGCGCTTCCGCGCGCTCGGGTTCGATCAGGAGGAGTGGGCTACGACGCATGATTTGACTGTTCGCTGTTTCCGCTACTGATTTGATGTCCATTAGAGTACGTTACAAGAACATCATAGCGATTCCGTGGCCGGACTTGACCAGCCGTCGCAGTCCGGCGATGGAGACCTCCAACGAGAATGATCCTCCATCGAATCAAAGAGACATACCGCCCGTGATCCTGTTTCCCGCCATCGACCTGAAAGACGGCCAGTGCGTACGCCTCAAGCTGGGCGAAATGAGCCAGGCGACCGTCTTCAATGACGATCCAGCCGCACAGGCCAAGACATTCGAGGACCAGGGCTTCGCGTATCTGCACGTCGTCGATCTGAACGGCGCCTTCGCAGGCCGGCCCGTGAACGGCGAAGCTGTCGATGCGATCCTGGGTGCGTTGACGATCCCCGTCCAGCTCGGCGGCGGCATCCGCGATCTGGCAACCATCGAGACCTGGCTTGAAAAGGGCATCACCCGCGTCATTCTGGGGACAATCGCCGTCCGCGATCCCGCGCTGGTCAATGAGGCATGCCGCAACTTCCCCGGCCGCATCGCCGTCGGCATCGACGCCAAGGCCGGCAAGGTCGCCGTCGAAGGCTGGGCCGAATCGAGCGAATTGACGGCAATCCAACTGGCGGGGCGATTCGAGGATGCGGGCGTATCGGCGATCATCTACACCGACATCGAACGCGATGGCATTCTGAAGGGCCTCAATCTACCTGCGACCGCCGAACTGGCCCGTGCCACCTCCATTCCAGTCATCGCCTCCGGTGGCCTTGCCTCGATCGACGACATCAAGGAACTGATCAAGCCGGAATACGCGATGCTCGAAGGCGCCATCAGCGGCCGCGCGCTTTATGATGGGCGCATCGACCCAGGTGAGGCACTCGCGCTCCTGAAGCAAGGCTGAACCGATCCCCGCAGCTTATCAATTTCCCCGGCCTGCTACCCGCCAGCCGCACGGCAGCTAATTCGTCGGCAGGCCTTTCCACGCCTCTCCAGGTAAAGGATAATGCTTTCTCGCCCGACGCTTTAAGCTCCCAGATCATCCAGCCACCAAGGAACCGGTCCCATGTCCGAAATCGACGTAAAAGTCCCCGACATCGGCGATTTCAAGGACGTCCCGGTAATCGAAATCCTGGTGGCCCCCGGCGACGAAGTCAAACCCGAAGACCCGCTCGTCACGCTGGAAAGCGATAAGGCGACGATGGAAATTCCATCGCCTGAGGCCGGCAGGATTGTCGAAATCAAAGTCGCCGTCGGCGACAAGCTATCCGAAGGTTCGCTGATCCTGACCATGGAAGCTGCCGCCGCCGGACAAGCCACCGCACCGAAAAGTGGTGCATCCTCAGCCGCACCTCTCGCCGCAGCAACGCCAGCCCCCGCCGCCGCGACCCACTCTGGCAGCGCCGACATCGAATGCGAAATGATGGTACTGGGAGCCGGACCCGGCGGCTATTCGGCAGCCTTCCGATCCGCCGATCTCGGCATGAAGACGGTGCTGGTCGAGCGCTGGAACGTCCTCGGCGGCGTCTGCCTAAACGTCGGCTGCATCCCCTCCAAGGCGCTCCTGCACACCGCCGCCGTCATGGAGGAAGTCAAGGCGATGGCCGCCCACGGTATCTCGTTCGGAGAACCCGAAGTCGATCTTGCAAAACTGCGCGCCCACAAGGAGAAGGTCGTCGGAAAATTGACCACCGGCCTCGCCGGCATGGCCAAGATGCGTAAGGTGGAGGTCGTCACCGGCACCGGCCGCTTCCTCGATCCCCATCACATCGAAGTCAGCCTGACCGACGGCTCCGGCAAAAAAACCGTCAAGTTTGAGAAGGCCATCATCGCCGCCGGTTCCGAAGCGGTGAAACTACCCTTCATCCCCGACGATCCGCGCATCGTCGACTCGACCGGCGCGCTCGAACTGCGCGACATCCCCAAGAAAATGCTGGTCATCGGCGGCGGCATCATCGGGCTCGAAATGGCGACCGTCTACTCCACACTCGGCACAAGGCTCGATTGCGTCGAGATGCTCGACGGCCTGATGCCGGGCGCCGACCGCGACCTGGTCAAGGTCTGGGAGAAGGTCAATGCCAGGCGCTTTGATAACATCATGCTGAAAACGAAGACGGTCGCTGTGGCGGCGAAGAAGGACGGCATCCACGTCACCTTCGAAGGCGAAAAGGCACCTGCTGAACCGCAGGTCTACGACATGGTCCTCGTCGCTGTCGGCCGCTCGCCGAACGGCAAGCTGATCGACGCCGGCAAGGCCGGGGTCGCCGTCACCGAGCGCGGCTTCATCGAGACCGACAAACGGATGCGCACCAACGTCGCCCACATCTTCGCCATCGGCGATGTCGTCGGCCAGCCGATGCTCGCCCACAAGGCCGTGCACGAAGCCCACGTCGCCGCCGAAGCCGCCGCCGGGCAGAAGAGCACGTTCGATGCCCGCCAGATCCCGTCCGTCGCCTACACCGATCCAGAAATCGCCTGGGCCGGCGTGACCGAAACCGAAGCCAAGGCCAAGGGCATCAAGTTCGCCAAGGCTGTGTTCCCGTGGGCAGCCTCGGGCCGTGCCATCGCCAACGGCCGCGACGAAGGCTTCACCAAGCTTCTGTTCGATGAAGAAAGCCACCGCTGCATCGGCGGCGGCATCGTCGGCACCCATGCCGGCGATCTGATTGGCGAAATTTGTCTCGCCGTCGAAATGGGAGCTGATGCCGTCGACATCGCCAAGACGATCCATCCACACCCGACATTGGGCGAATCCATCGGCATGGCCGCCGAAGTGTTCGAAGGCGCGTGCACCGACTTGCCGCCGCCAAAAAAGCGCTGACCGCAAGTCAGCGCAATTCGGCGGCAACGAAATCATCCCAACAAGAAAAACGGCACGTGCCGCCCGCTGTGGAGCGTCGCTGCACGTGCCGAAATCCCAGTTGGGAATATCCTCTCAGACCGTAGCGACCGTGGTCACCATAGGGGTAGCGGCCCCGGTCTCGATCGAGATCGTATTCTCGTCGTAGTAATAGAAAGCGGCAAGCGCGATGATGCCGACGATCAGGGCGCCGATAAGGAACCATTGCGTACTGTTACCCATAACCGATCTCCTCAAGTTGCATTGAACTCGTGCTGAGAACGCAAATCGCAGGGACCTTGTTCCGAAAAATTTCGCCATCTACCGTGTCATGAAAAAGCGTGCTACCCGGATCGACCTCAAATGAAGGCCGCGAAAACATGTCGACACTGATCGTGATCCCCGCCCGCTACGGATCGACGAGGCTTCCAGGTAAACCACTTGCCGTCATCGAAGGCCGCACCTTACTCGAGCGGGTTGTCGATGTCGCAGCGCGCGCGGCGAAACTGACCGGAGCCGCCTACGTCGTCGCCACCGACGACGAGCGGATTGTTCGCCACGCCGGGGAAATCGGTGCCCCTGCCGTCATGACCGATGCGGATTTGCGCACCGGAACCGACCGGGCGCTTGCCGCGCATACCGCATGCGGTTCGACGGCCGACTTCATCCTCAACCTGCAAGGCGACGCCCCGTTTACCGAGGCAGATCATTTAGCCCGGCTGATTGAATGTTCGAACACCCTCGAAGCCGACGTCATCACGCCTGTGATCCGCCTCGACTGGCAGGCCCTCGACGACATTCGCGAACGCAAGCTCAAGACGCCGTTCAGCGGCACCACGTGCGTGAGGGGCGCCGATGGCCGCGCCTTCTGGTTCTCGAAAAACATCATGCCTGCCGTTCGCAACGAGGCCGAACTGCGCAAGCAGTCGGGCATGTCCCCCGTGTTCCGCCACATCGGACTGTATGCCTATCGCTTGTCGTCCCTGAAGAGGTTCACACAACTGCCGGCCGGCACCTACGAGACACTCGAAGGACTGGAGCAGTTGCGCTTCATCGAAAACGGCATGATCGTCCATACCGTTGAAGTCGAGCGTCCGCGCATCTCCATGTCGGGAATCGATTCCAAGGAGGACGCGGACCTTGCAGCACAACTCATCAGGAAGCATGGGGACCCGTTCCATGGCCGCTGAACTGGGAAAACGCGTCTACGTTGTCCGCCATGGCAACACCTTCGATAAGGGCGACATCGTTCGCCGCGTCGGCGGGCGCACCGACCTCGCGCTATCTGTTTCAGGCCGCGAACAGGCCGATCGGCTTGCGGCCCACTTCATGGCAAACGGCATCGTTTTCGACAAAGCCTATTCATCGCCGTTGAAGCGCACGATGGAAACAGCGCGCTCAATTCTCACCGCCCAAGGCGGCAACCTGCCAATCGAGCCCGCCACCTTTCTGCGCGAAATCGACTACGGCCCCGACGAAAATGCGCCCGAGGAAGATGTCGTCCGCCGCATCGGCGAAGACGCGTTGCAGAAGTGGGAGACAGATGCCATCCCGCCTCCCGGCTGGCTCGTTGACAACGATGGGCTGACCGCGGCCTGGGCTTCGTTTCTGGAGCAGATGGCAGGCACAAACGCCCGCAACATCCTGGCCGTCACCAGCAACGGCATCGCCCGCTTCCTGTTGAACCTGCCGACCCTGAACAATCCGGACGCCACCTTGAAGCTTCGCACCGCCGCTTACGGCGTCATCCGCATCGGCGACACCGGAACCCCTTTGCTCGAAGACTGGAACATCCGCCCGCCCGCGTGAGCATGCCGCCTGCCCGGTCCCGTGACGCCGTGAAACCCGCGACCCGTTGCTCACGCGACCGGGAATCCCGACGTGCGCGAGATTTCGCCTCTCTTGCTCACAAGCAGCACTTCAACGTCGCCAACCCGGTCCGCAAGCGCGAGACTTTCCGCAGCGGGCATCACCATCATGGCTGTCGCAAGGGCATCCGCACGGGCACCCGATTGCGTCAGCACCGACACTGACGCCATCTGCGTAGGCGAGCGCAGCGTATTCGGGTCGAAGATATGGTGCGCGCTGAAATCGTCGGTAAAAGCCGTGGCGTAATCGCCCGACGTCGCGAGAATTCCCGACAACGGCTTTAGCAGAGCAACATACGCGCCTTCGCGGCGCGGATCGGCAATTCCCGCCGTCCAGTCTTCATGGCCGTTTCGCCTGCCCGAAACGCCGATCTCTCCGGTATTGAGGAACGCATCGGCGATACCGTGAGCATTGAGCGCACGCAGGCAGCGCTCCGTCGCATAGCCCTGCGCGATGCCATTGAGCGTCAACGCCATGCCTGGCATCGCCAGACGCACACGCGAGCCGTCAACGAAAACCTTGCGGTAGCCGATCAGCGCCCGCACCGCCGCAATGTCATCGTCGGAAGGCGCGCGCCCGGCCTTGTAGGCACTTTCGTGAAGCCTCCATAACGGTTGCACGGTGATATCGAAGGCACCGTCGGTCAACTCGGAAACCTCGCGCGCGGCAACCAGCATCTCGGTCAGCGCCGTCGGCGCATCGGCGAGAAATCCGTCACGGTTGAGACGGCTGAGCGCGCTTCGAGGCGAGAACAGATTGGCCGCCTCCTGCACCTTCTCGATCTCGGCCCACGCCGCATCGAGGCCTGCTTGCAGTGTTGCTTGGTCTTGGTGATGCCCCCTCAGCGTCACCGTCGTGCCGAATGCGATGCCCGCCCGCCGGCCGGTCTGAACGTTCGCGGCCGTTCCAAGTCGCCATGCCCCGGTAGCAACAAGCCCCGATGAAAGCCCGCCCGCAATCAAAACCTGACGCCGCGATGGCCGCCGTAACGTTGTCATACCACGACCTCCTCGACTGGCGTGCCCGCAGGCACCCGATTGCGCACCACCGCCCTTTTCTTGTCGGCAAGGACCAGCGGCACGCATGTCTTGGCGTCGTTATGAATGACGACGCAATCCATGCATTGGAAACACTCGTCGTATCGCACCTCACCTTTCGGTTCGATGGCGCCGTACCGGCAGCGCACCGCGCAAAGCTGGCACGGCGAGCCGCACTCCTTGCGCCGCGCGATCCAGTCGAACCGGCGCATACTTCCCAGCAGGGCAAGGCTCGCACCCAGCGGACACAGATAGAGGCAGAACCCTTTGTAGACGAAGGCGCCCAACGCCAGCACGGCTACCGCATAGGTCACGAACGGCCATGTCCTGTCGAATCCAAGTGTAATCGCCGTCTTGAACGGCTCAAGCTCCGCAAGCCATTCCGCAGCAGGAGTGTACGTCAAGGCGCTTACGACGATTGCCCCGAGGAGCACGTACTTCAAGATGCGCAGCTTCCGGTCAAGCGCATAAGGGATCGAATACTGGGGCACTTTCAGCCGTTGGGCGATGTTTCCGACGAACTCCTGAAATGCGCCGAAGGGACACAGCCAGCCGCAGAAAGTACCGCGCCCAAAAATCACCAGCGTGGCGAGCACGAACACCCACAGCAACAGCGATACCGGATCGAACAGCAAAAAGCCGAAGCCGCCGTTGGTCCTGGCCGCATTGATGACTGCCAGCACGTTGTTGATCGACAGTTGACCCTGCCCCCACCAGCCGATGCCAACCAGTGTAACGGTCAGGAAAACCATTCTGAACAAGTCGAACCGGCGCGCATTCGCCGTCAACTGCCCCTGCATGAAAAGCCCGCCACTGAGGAGCAACACCGCGGCCGCAGCCAGGCCGATTTGCGCACGCTGTTCGCTCCAGATGGCCCGCCAGCCTTCCAGCGGCACTTCCCTCTCGGCAAAAAATTCCCGCGGCGCATTGAATGCAATTGGAAACTCGCTCGTTTCCCGCCGGGGGAAGAGTTCCGTGTTCCGCCGCGTGACGCGCATCGATAGCTCGAAGGGATGCGTAGGATCGAAACCGGCTTCCTTGTGGATCTTTACGGCAAACCAGTTCGAAACATCAGGCAGATCCGCAGATTGCAGCACCTGCAGATCGATGGCGTCGTTGATGGCAATCGGAAACTTGTCCTGGGAAAGTATGAGGTTTTCTGGAACCGAACCCCGAAGCTGGTCGCCCCCCCGAAAACCATACCGCCCGGAACTCCCGAGCAGGATGACGTGATCCCCCTCTTCCGTCTGCTCTACGAGCCTTGCGAAACCGTCTTTTCCCAGCACCGCCCGTCCGATTTCCGGTGCGCTGAGATAGAGCGTGAAAACGTCCGTCGATTGTGCATCTGGATCGGTTCCCGGACTGGGCTCGACGTCATGATCGAATCGTTTGCCGAACCGCTTCTGAACCGTTTCCATATCGATCGTGGTTCGCGCCAGATATGAGCGTTGCACGACTTGGCCGGGCGTCAGCGTAACCCCGCTGTCGGGCTTCAGCTTGGCAGCCGCATCCGGATCCCTTCCGCCCCCGATGCCAAGTTTCGCACGAGCGATCTTCATCGCCGCCGACAGGATCGCGGTATTGATGATCCGCACCGAAACCGTGGCCCGCGCCACGCCGTCGATCCACTCGGTCCCCGTTCCTCCCGTCGGCTGAGGTGCCGCGGCATTGGTCGGCATCACCTTGATCACCTGGGTGAGCGAAAGCTTGCGCTTGACGTACTGGTCCTCGAACACCCGGAGTTTGTCTTCCTCCACGCCGTGCTTGAAGATCGGCTCGTTGTGCGAAACGATCGAAACCCCGATGAATTTTCCTTCCGGGGTTATTGCAACCAGGATGTTGGGCGGCGAACCTGCATAGCCGGCGATCGGCGCCAGATCGATGGACTCGAAGGCGTACCCGACCAGATCGCTCGGTGAAGCCGTCGGACTTCTGAACAACGGCCAGACCGGCAGTTCCTTGTCCCGCTCCCCGACAAACACCGGCTCGTCGATGAAATCGGCGACGGCTTCCTGGAAAAGTTCGCCAGCACTGAGAGGCGCATCCAGTGCACCGAGACAAAACACCGACAAAAGCACTAGAAGGCCGCGCGCAAGCGCCATTGCCGCGCCGGCCGGCCTGTTGCCGCCCTCCACGTACACCTTTGGCATTCTGCTCCCCGTTTGATGTAGTCCCCTCGCGACGAAACCTGGCGTCGCGGCAACTTTTCACGCCTGACCCACTAATACGCATCAATGCGGGCCGCATCAATGCCGTCGCAACTGTTCCCTTGTTCACTCAATTGCGATCCGTGGCATTGCGTCGTACTTTCCGGCAGTTCACCGCGAGGCCAGCACCGCAACCCGGTATTTTGAATCGGACATTCGCTTCCGACCCTACCCGCTCAAACATCGGTGAACCCGGAACGCATGCATCGAGCCGTCCCGGCACCCGCATGCCCCGCCCGCTACTTCTTCACCTTGAATTCGATGCGGCGGTTCTTGGCGCGATTTGTCTCCGTATCGTTGGCGGCAACCGGCCGGCTGGCGCCGAAACCCGCCGATTCGATACGCGATTTCTCCACGCCCTTGTCTTTCAGGAACGAAACGACAGCTTCAGCCCGCTGTTCGGAAAGGCGCTGATTGGCGCCATCCGGGCCCACCGCATCTGTGTGCCCTTCCACGCTGATCTTCTCCACTTCCGGACAGCGGTTGGCGATATCCGCCAGACTTTCGAGCAAAGGCCGGCTTTTTTCGTCGAGTTGCGCGCTGCCGCTCCTGAAGTGAATAGCGTTGGTTTCGGAGATGACCTCCAGGCGGTTCTCGCAGGCTTCCGCAGAGATATTGTCCGATGCTTCCTTGGCGCGGGTCTTTTCTCTTTCTGCGCGCGCGGTGACGAGTTCGGATTTCGCTTCCCCGGCTCCGAAAACGAGATCGAAGGTAATCGATGCTGCCGGCGCGATCAGAATTCCGCCGACCAGCTCGGCAAGCTTGCCGACGTTCCCATCAAGACCGAAGTCCTTCGCATCCACGATGACCGGCTTGATCGTTGCCACCGACACCGTCGAATCGTTGATCAGCGTGACCCACACGGGTGCCTGGAACTCCTTTTCAAACCCATGCATCCGAACGGTGAAGTCCAATAGGTACGCCATCCTGGTCTGCGCCTCGAGCGAACTCAGCTTCGACCTGTTGATCTTGGCTGTGATCTCGGCATTGGGAAACTTGAACGTCTCGAACAGAAGAAAGCGCATGCGCACGTTGCGCAGATCGTGGTGGGTATCGATCGATTCCAGTTCGATCTTGATATCGGCACTGCCGTCGGCATCAACCCCGCCTTCGACTGCATTGAACTGGTGCGTCTCGAAAACCTCGTTCTTCTTTACCGTCTGCATGTAGACGTTCGACAGCCTCGGATTGAGCACCCAGTCCTGATCGAGGAAATCGCTTGCCTGTGCCTGCGCGGTCAGAATAGCCGCTGCAAGGAGCGTGATCGCCAGCACGGCAATAGAGCGAACCGAATCTGTCTTCATTTCAATCTTCCCCTGTCGGCCCGCGCCGCGCATTCGCAAAGTTCCGGCTCGTCCTAGTGTGGCGTCGCGCCTTAATTGACCTGTTGGTGCCGCACAGGAGTTGTCAATTGAGGCGCGCTGAACGCCACACTAGGTATCATTTGCAGCCGGACTTCGACCACTTCATCAGTGCGATCTTGAAAGCCCCACCCATCGGATGCTGGTGACGCAGCACATTCCTGGCATCTTTTGCGTAAGTCTTGCCCTGCTCGCACAACCGCTCCTGGTTCCACTTGTGGCAGGTCGAGCAACTTTTCTTCCAGAGGTCTTCGGGCAACCCCTCGAGCGGCGCGAACAACGGCACCGTTTCGACAAGCTGCTGGATCGACAGGCCATTGACCGGATAGGGGCCGAACGGGACCGGCTGCGTATAGCGCAATTCATCGCCGTCGCTATCGTTGTTGGCTGTTCGCGTCGGTTCGGATCGGCGCGCCGGCCTGGCATCGCTTTTCGGCGCGGTTTCCGCTACGCGCTTCGGTTCTGGTTTGCGCTCCGGCTCAGGTTCCCGCGTCGCAGCCTTGTCGTTTTCCTTTTTGCTGCCACCCTCCGACGAAGACGGCGATCCGCCATTGTTGGCGGCCGTTTTCGTCCCCTCGCACGATACGGTCTGGTCCAGCATCGGCAGGTACCGGCGGCACTCGCCTGGCGCCGAATCGCCGTCGTTGTGTGCATCCGCGGTTCCATCGAGACTGCTGAGGTAACGCATCGGCGCCCAGCCTTCGACGGCAACCTCTTGTTCGCTATCGTCGAGCTTGTGGGCGACATAGCCCCAGCTGCTTCCTTCGAATTCGTTCTTTTCGGTGACGCAGGCTCTGTCGCCGCCAACCATCACGTCCACGTACGTTGTACCGCCGACTTCCTTGGAGATGTTGAGGAGCCCCGTGTCCACTTTGCGCATGTCGCAATCCGCCGCCAGACTCGCGCCTGGAACCAGGGTCAGAACGATTAGAAGCAGCCATCGGCCTGTCATAGGCGACCTTTCCATCAAATGCAGCCGAGCCGCCGCATCGACGTCGGCGGCAGGTTATCCAAGTTGGGATCGGTATCGACGGGGTTAGTCCCAGGCTCGGGGCAGTACGGCAGGACGGCAGGTAAGCCGGCGCAGCACTCTCACACCCCTAATGACGATTGGCAACCGCGCCGGTTGGTAAGCATTACCGCCAGATACCGACCGGCTTTTGAATTGGACCGCTGCCACCACCAATCAGGTTTTGGCCTCCGGCGTCCCCAGCAGAAGCGGCGAACGGCCCAGGCTGAGAAGTCCTTCGTCCTTGAGCCGCAGAGGCGAGCGGTTGGCATTGTCTCGTTCCGCCCGCAGTTCATCTTCCAGAAACGTAAGTTCCTGACCGGCCGAGTTCAGTTGCTGGATCACATCCTCGGTCGGCTGATGCCTGACAGCAACCAGCGCCCAGAGGATCGCCGTCCGGGTACCCGACTTGCAGTGTGCGAAGATGGGTCCGGGCAGTTCGATCATGGCCCGTTCGAACCGGTCGATGGCGTCGGTATCGAAGATCGCATGGCTCTCCGTCGGTGAATGAACGTAGGTAAGCCCCGCCGCGCCTGCGTGCCCTGCCGCCGCCTCGGCCTTCATGTAGTCCCCAGGTTCGGTATCCGGCCGCGCATTGATGACGCTCCGGAATCCAGCCTCGCTCAGAAGCGCGAAATCCGTCGCCTCGATCTGCGGTCCGATCGCAAACTGCGCCGTAATGAAGTCTGGTCTCAACACGCCGATAGCCGCCTCTAGTGGTGCGCACCTAACGTTTGGTCCCCACTTGCGGCTAGGCTCTTTGCCAAACGTTTGGTGCCAAAGCTACACGAGAACCATAGTTTTGCTCGTGTTCCTTATGGCCCCGACACTTGGTCGATAGCGTGCTGCAAGGGGAACCAAGTGTCGGGGCCGGAACACTAGTGTGGCGTCGCGCCTTGATTGACCTGTTGGTGCCGCACAGGAGTTGTCAATTGAGGCGCGCTGAACGCCACACTAAACCATTGTTTTCGCTAGTGGCCTTCATGTCTCGCCTAAATCGTCAGCGGTTGCGGCCAGCACACCGATTTAGGCGAGACAGGCCACTAGGACCGAACGGATCAGCCATCAATCGATGGCAGACCCTTATCTCTTGCATTGTATTCATCGGGTTTCGACTATACTTTTGCGCACCGCCTTCGAAAACAGCCGGATCTCATTGGAGGGCAACTTGCTGGACCGAGCCGACGCCGAAATTCTCAGGTTGCTACAGCCGGACGCCACGCTTTCCGCAGGCGAGGTAGCCGAACGCGTCGGCCTTTCCGAACAAGAGTGCAAGGACCGCATTTCCAAGCTCGAATCGAGCGGGATCATCAAGGGCCGCGTCACGCTGCTCGATCCGCGCAAGGCTGGCACCGGCGTTACCGTCTTCGTGGCGATTACCCTTCTCGAGCACAGCAAGGACTGGCTCGAAAACTTCCACACAGCCGTTCAGGAGTTCCCGGAAGTCGTCGAATTCTACCGCATGAGTGGCGCAGTCGACTACCTGTTGCGCGTCGCCGTTTCGGACGTCGACGGCTATGACGCCTTCTACAAGAAACTGATTGCGGTCACCAAGGTGAAGGACATCAGCTCAACCTTCGCAATGGAGCAGATAAAATACACCACCGAACTCCCGCTCATCGAGCGCGGCTAGTGTTCTGGCTCAAACATTTGATTCCCGGGTGGAGGTCGTCAAATGTTTGTGAATCCAGAACACAATCAAAAGGTTGCCTAGTCTTCTGGGCTGAGTGTTCCGGGCTGACATTCAGGTTCCCGGCAGGGAACCATATGTCAGAGTCGGAACACTAGGTATTCTCGTGCGCCGGCTGAACGTCCGGCACTGGAACCCTCGCAGGTGCCGTACCGGCAAGCGCCAGGTCGAAGGCTTGCAGCAAACGCCTGCATTCCTCATCCCACCTCAGAAGCGACTTGGCCCGCACCCGTCCCTCGTCTGCCAGCTCATCGCGTAGCTGCGAATCGTCAGCCAGCATGCCGAGCCGCTCGGCCAAGTCCCTTGGGTCGTTGCGTTCAGCATAGAGTGCCGCGTCGCCAGCCATCCTGCGGCCCTCGACGAGATCGAAACCCACGAACGGTATGCCAAGGCTCATGTACTCGAACACC
The DNA here is from genome assembly GCA_018830445.1 of Alphaproteobacteria bacterium. Classification (GTDB taxonomy): domain Bacteria; phylum Pseudomonadota; class Alphaproteobacteria; order Rhizobiales; family Hyphomicrobiaceae; genus Filomicrobium. The sequence continues at coordinate 69,084 of JAHJSN010000134.1, forward strand.
TTGTTCATGGAAATCTTGTCGTTATAGGTGTTCTTCGGGTCGGGGATCACACCCACATCGAACGTCGAGAGTGTCCGCATCAACTCGTCTCCGGACAGAAAACCCGTGAAGGTGATGTAGTCCTCAAGTCCCTTGTCACGCGACATCGCCTTGAGCCGCTCCAGTTCCGTTCCCGAGCCGACGATTGCGCATTGAATGTCTCGGCGTCCACGCTTGACGACGATATCCTCCATCGCCTCCACAAGCAGATCGACACCGTCCTGCGCGCCCATGATGCCCACGTAACCGACAAGCGTCTTGCGTCCCTTCTTCAGCGCCGGCAGAGACTCCATTCGGCGGAAGCGCGACACATCGGGTATCGAGCGAACAACGAATACCCGCGAAGGATCCATGCCGCCGCGGCGGATGGCGATTTCCTTGAAAGTGTCGTTGGTCGCAATCGAGACGTCAGCCACCTTGAACGTGATCTTCTCGAAAACACCCAGCAGCGAATGGAACAATCCCCGCTTCCCGAACTTCGCCTCGAACAGTTCCGGATTGATATCGTGATGATCGAAAACGAACGGCTTTCCGAACAGGTATTTCCAGAAACCGCCAACGATAAAGATGAGGTCGGGCGGATTGCACGCCTGCACGACATCGAAACCGACCTTGAAATAGGCACGCACCGACAGGACGAATTCCCAGAAGATCGCCGAGGCATACTCGATGGCATAACCCGCCGCCCCCTCAGCCTCGAGGGGAAGCGGATGGCGGAAGATGTGCACCCCGTCGAGCAACTCGTAGGCCGCCGTATACTTGCCGCCCTTCGGACAGATCACCGAAACCGTATAGCCGGCATCCTTGAGGCTCTGCGCCTCCTGCCACACGCGCCGGTCAAGCGGAACCGTAAGGTTCTCGACGATGATGAGAATTTTCTGATTATCGAAACGCGCCAACTTGCTCTCCACTGGCCTGGCGCACGTTTTATGTACGGCGCTCCGGCTCATTCAGGAAGCGCGAACGCTCAACTCTCATTGCCCGCAGTTGTCTGCGCACACTGGTTGCTCCGCCGCGCTCCCACCCGCACGTCGAAAGTAACCGGCACTGGTAAATTTCGGATTTTCGAAGATGGATATCGATTTGCCAGAAATCGCTTCAATCTGGGACATACAGGGCTCAAAAAACGATTGCGATACGGCGAGCTTCTTGCAAGAAAACAGAAGCACTCGTTTACGTTTCAATAACGGATTGGGTTTCAACCGTGATGTTCCGCCTGAAGGCAGCACCGACACGCCTCTCGCACCGTATCGATCTGGATACGGTCCGGGAAACGATCACCTACATCCGCGACGACGTCGCCGCCGATCCAGCGCTGGCCGGTGTTGCAGACGCACTGGATCGGGCAATCGTCGCCATTGACAATGCAGCGCCGTCCGAATGCCGGCCCATCGATCGGTCGCCGCCGTTCAGCGCACGTTTCTTTGCCAACCGCTGACGCACTCGTGTTCCGGCCCCGACACTTGGTTCCCCTTGCAGCAGACAGTCGACCAAGTGTCGGAGCCATAAGGAACACGAGCAAAACTTAAGATTCTAGTGTAGCTTTTGCACCAAACGTTTGGCATCGAGCCAAGCCGCAAGTGGGGACCAAACGTTAGGTGCGCACCACTAGCGCCTCACCTGATTTAATTCACCAATTCGGTGATACCGTGGAATTGCGGCGCATAGTCATTATAATTTTCGCACATTGAGCTATTCAACTGTAGCACTCTTGATACGAATCACCGCCAATAGACGGACGCCAATAGCCGGACCGAAATAATCGATGACATTTTACAGAAATCCCTAACGCATCCCGCAGTCATCGTTAACTCGAGATTATGTCTTCAGGACTATTCTTCGCACTGTCATACCTTAACAGCACTGAAACCTGTACAGATGATCAGCGGCGCATTCGGTTCCCGGAAGTCAAACACACTGATGAACGAGTACTCCTCGCTTCTGTCGGGTGCTGTGCTTCGCCAACGCATGCGCATGGCCGAACAGTCGGCGCAGGTCGAATCCGAGCTCGCCAACAAGGTCAAATCCGAATTCGTGTCGAACATGAGCCACGAACTGCGCACTCCGCTCAACACGGTCATCGGCTTCTCCAAGATTCTCGCTGAGCAAAACCATCGCCAGGTTTCAAGCGAAGATGTCATCGAATATGCCAACCTGATCCACGACGCCGCCGTCCACCTGCTGGCCGTCATCAACGACATCCTCGACATCTCGAAAATTCAAAGCGGCCGCTATACGCTCGATGCCCGCGAACTTGACATCAAGTCGGTCCTTCTCGACCAGGTCACCGCCTTCGAGGCCGATGCAAAAACGGCAGGCGTCGCGCTCGTCACCGAGGTCGACAGTCACCTTCCATTGGTACGCGGCGACTCCAACAAGCTTTCTCAGGTCTTCGCCAACGTCCTCTCGAATGCGATCAAGTTCACCCATCCAGGCGGCCAGGTGAAAATCTCCGCAACACGACTGAAAGACGAAGCAGTGGCGATCTTTATCAGCGACACCGGCGTAGGCATGAGCCCCGACGAACTCGAGATCGCAAAGCAACCCTTCGGCCAGGTGGACGGTTCGCGCACACGCTGGCGCGAAGGCACCGGCCTTGGCATCCCGATCACCCAATCACTCGTCGAGCTGCACGGCGGCGAATTCGATATTCGCAGCCAGAAGGACCACGGCACCGAAGTCACCATCCTGCTCCCCTCCAGACACGTCGTTTCCGCGGCCCAGGCACGCCGGACCGTGCTCTGAAAACCGCCAACGTAATGCATGAGCCAATCCGATGAATGAAGAAATGTCGCTCGAGGAAAAAGTCGCCAAGCTTTCAGGCGACCACTCCATCGGCCGTATTGTATCGGTGACGGGCGCGAAAGCTATTGTCCTCCTGGACGGCCCCCAGGATAAGCTTAACCATACGATGACGGACCGGCCCGAGATGGGTACGCTTCTTGCCATCGACACGTCTTCGACCGTCGTTCTGGCCATCGTTTCGGCATTGAGCGTCCCGGTACCCGCCCAACGGGATGGCGAATCGGAAATCTGGATCGCCGAACTCGGCCTTGTTGGCGAACTGTGGCGTCTCGAAGAAGGCAAATTCTCCTTCAACCGCGGCGTCACCATCTACCCCACCCTCGGCGACCGCGTCCGCATTGCCGCCAAGTCGGAACTGCGCCTTGCATTCTGCGGCACCGATCACAAGAGCGTAAGCGTCGGCACGCTGCGCCAGGATTCAACTATCCCCGCACGCGTCCGCGTCGATGATCTGCTTGGCAAGCACTTCGCCATTCTGGGTACGACCGGCACCGGAAAATCCTGCACGACCGCGCTCATTCTGCGCTCCATTCTGAATGAGAACCCGGCCGCGCACATCGTGCTTCTCGATCCCCACAACGAATACGCAACGGCCTTCAAAGAGTGGGGCGAGGTTATCAGCCCGCGCAATATGCAGTTGCCGTTCTGGCTCCTCACCTTCGAGGAAATCATCGAGGTTCTGATCGGAGATCCCGACCGCAAGGCTGAGATCGAGATTCTCCAGGAACTGATTCCGATCGCCAAGGCCAAATATGCCACGAGCCGCAGTGGCGCCGATCAGGGTGGCCGCCTACGCCGCAACCCGAACGACGCCGGTCGGTTCACGGTCGACACCCCCGTGCCCTACCGCATCTCCGACCTGACGGGTATCATCGACGAGCGGATGGGCAAGCTTGAAAACAAGCGTGACCTTTCCCCTTATCGCAACATCAAGTCGCGCATCGAGCAGATCTCGCAGGATGCCCGTTACGCATTCATGTTCGGCTCCCTCACCGTTTACGACGGCATGGCCCAGATCCTCGGCCGCATCTTCCGCGTACCGGTCAACAACAAGCCCATCACAATCCTCGAGTTGACCGGCCTGCCGCCGGAAATCGTCAACGTCGTCGTTTCGGTCGTTTGCCGCATGACCTTCGATTTCGCGGTCTGGGGCGAAGGCAGGATTCCTGTCACGCTCGTATGCGAAGAAGCCCACCGCTACGTTCCAGCCTCAAGCGATGCCGGCTTCGGCCCCTGCAAGCGCGCCATCGCCAAGATCGCCAAGGAAGGCCGTAAATACGGCGCTTCGCTGTGTATCGTCACCCAGCGCCCGGCCGAAATCGATCCCACCATCTTGTCCCAGTGCAACACCGTATTTGCCCTGCGCATGTCGAACGACAAGGACCAGGCGATCGTCCAGTCCGCCGTCTCCGACACCGGCTCTGGCCTACTCGAGTTTCTCCCCGCGCTCGGTCAGCGCGAAGCGATTGCATTCGGCGACGGCGTCTCGCTGCCGGTTCGCATCAAGTTCGACGACCTGCCGAAGAATTGCCTGCCACGCTCTTCGACGGCCCGCTTCTCCGAGCGCTGGCAGACTTGCGACAGCGATGCCGGCTTCCTGGAGCAACTTGTCGAACGCTGGCGCAACTCCGGCAACGACCCCGATGAGATTGCCGCCGCCGTTGGCGACACCATGGTCGACGACGGCCAGGCCTCGGCGGAACCGCCGATGCAACGCAGACCAGCCCCCCATCAGGCGCCACCGCGCATGCAGCAGCCTACCGGACAGGGTGTCCGTCAGGCACACCCGCTGCGCCGCGAACCTTCAGCCGCCGGCGCGCAACGACCCGCACCGGGCCTGCGCCGACCGGCTCCGGCCATCGATTTGGATGCATCCTCAGGCGGTGATGCCGATGCACCCAACAGCGCTCAGGCGCTGCGCGCACTTCGCGACCGCCTCAGCCAGCGCACCAAGGTCTGATTGAACGGCCGAAATCCGCCGGTTCGCTCCGCCGCTCAATTGCGGCGCGCCTCCCGTTGGGGTTCGGTTGATTTCAGGTCGGCGATGACCGTCTCGCCTGCAACCATTCTCTGACCGACTGAAACCCGCGGGATTGCACCCGGCATCAGGTACACGTCGACGCGGCTGCCGAACCGGATGATCCCGATGCGCTGCCCGGTCCCGACGTTATCACCTTCATGGACGAACGATACGATCCGCCGCGAGATCATGCCAGCGATCTGCACGACGACGAATTCGGTCTCATCAGGCGTCGTTATCACGGTTGCCCGCCGCTCGTTGTCTTCGCTTTCCTTGTCCGTCGTTGGATTGAGGAACGCGCCTGGTACGTAGACGGATTGGGAAATCCTGCCCGCCACCGGTGCCCTGTTGATGTGCACGTCGAAGGGCGAGAGATGGGTAACCACGCGAAACCGCTTTCCACCTTTGAGATCGAGTTCCGCTGGCGGCAACACCTCCTCGATCTCTGCGACCTCGCCATCCGCTGCGGCGATCACGAGGCCTTCGCGCAACTGGGTGACGCGATCGGGATCGCGAAAGAAATAGCCGACATAGAACGTCGCGATTGCCGCGACGAGCCCGAGCACCGATGACACCAGGAAGACGAGCAGCGTCACCACCGCGCCGATCGCGAGAAACTTGTGCCCCTCGCTGTTCACCGGCACGAAATGTCGGGTAAGGCTTTCAAGGTACCCAGGCTGCTCAGCCATCGAAGAACCCCTTCTGCGCATTTGAAAGCGCCGCTAACCCTGCACGAACGGCGCGAGAGTTCTAATCCAGCGGCACGTCGACGAATCGCATCGCACCCTTGCCGGACTCAACGCGCAACAGCACCCTGTTCCGGCCGCTTTTGCGCGCCTTGCCTACCGCCTCGGTCATGGCTTCGACGCTCGCAACCTTGACATGCGACACTTCCACGATCAGATCGCCCTTCTTGAGGCCCTTCTTATCGGCGATGCTGCCCGCCTCGACTTCGGTAACGACCACCCCTTCCGCCTTCTCGTCGATTTCGTACTTCGCGCGCAACGCGTCGCTCAACGCACTGACCGTCAGGCCGCCGATCCCGCCCGGGGATCCACTCTCTTTGTCTTTGTCTTTGTCTTTGTTTTTGTCGTTGCCGTCCCCGCCGGCGTCGTCCTCGTTGTCGTTCGCCGGTGTTTCCTTGAGCAGTCCGACTTCGACTTCGACGGTCAACGGCTTGCCTTTGCGAAGAATCTCAACGGGCACCTTCTTTCCGATCGGAGCCCCGGCGACGAGCCTCGGCAGGCCACGCATCGTGGCCACCTCCTTGCCACCGAACTTCAAGATCACGTCGCCGCTTTCTATTCCACCTTTGGCGGCCGGACTATCCGGCTCGACGGAAGCGACCAGCGCACCCTTGCTCTCAGCCACACCGAGCGTCCCGGCAATGTCCTCGCTGATCGATTGTATCCTCACGCCAAGCCAGCCGCGCCGCGCCTCTCCGAATTCGCGCAGTTGGGCGATCACGTTGATTGCCGTATCCGAAGGCACAGCGAACCCGATGCCGATCGAACCGCCGGTCGGCGATATGATCGCGGTGTTCACACCGATGACGTCGCCGTCCATGTTGAATAACGGACCGCCGGAGTTGCCCTTGTTGATGGCCGCGTCCGTCTGCAGATAGTCGTCGTAGGGGCCCGAATTGATGTCGCGTTCCTTGGCGGAAATTATGCCCACCGTGACCGACCCGCCCAGTCCGAACGGATTGCCGATCGCCATGACCCAGTCGCCGACCTCCATCACCTCCGACGAGCCGAACCTGGCCTCCGCCAGCGGCATGTTCGGCGTCACCTTCAGGAGTGCAAGGTCCGTCTTGGGATCCCGCCCGATGACCTTTTCCACCTTCAGCTTCGAGCCGTCCGAGAAATTCGCATAGATCTCGTCGGCATCGGTAATGACGTGATTGTTGGTGACGATCAGCCCTTCCTTGCCGTCGATGACGAAGCCCGAACCCAGCGACGACACCTTGCGCCCGACGCCCGGCCCGTCGCCCTCCTGGTCGAAGAAATCGTCGAAGAACTTCTCGAACGGCGCGCCGTCCGGCACGTCCGGCAACGGAATGCCTTTCGGCCCTTTCGACAGCTGGCTGGTCGAAATGTTGACCACCGCCGGAATGAGCACCTTTGCAATTGGCGATACGCTTTGCGGCCCGCGCGCTTCAACCCTTTCGGGGAATAGGGCCACCCCGCCCAGCCCAAGGCCTGTTGCGGCAAGCCCGACGGCAATCGCAGCAGCAACGAACGAATTCGGATTCATAGTCATTATGGTTCGTCTCCGGGACCCACGGCCGCGGGCGGCCAGCCTTCGAGTGCGTATCATAAAATCTCCAAGTGCGCGCCCCGTCAGTCGTCTCGCCCACTTCTGTCGCAAACACTGTGAGCACCTGCACGGCGCGACTAGTGGCCTGTCTCGCCTAAATCGGTGTGCTGGCCGCAACCGCTGACGATTTAGGCGAGACATGAAGGCCACTAGCGAAAACAATGGCTTAGTGTGGCGTTCAGCGCGCCTCAATTGACAACTCCTGTGCGGCACCA
>JAHJSN010000135.1 GCA_018830445.1 Alphaproteobacteria bacterium
TCTGGCTCAAACATTTGATTCCCGGGTGGAGGTCGTCAAATGTTTGTGAATCCAGAACACAATCAAAAGGTTGCCTAGTGTTCCGGGCTGACATTCAGGTTCCCGGCAGGGAACCATATGTCAGAGTCGGAACACTAGTGTAGCTTTTGCACCAAACATTTGGCATCGAGCCAAGCCGCCAGTGGGGACCAAACGTTAGGTGCGCTACACTGGCGCTCAGGAAGGAACAACTGACGAAGGAGCTTTTTGCATGATCACGTCGGATCTGGCTCAGCAGCTCAAAGGCTACGCCCTGACAACCGCGGAAATCCTCTATCGATTGCCCGATCACCCCTCCCTCTTGCAGACATACATTTGGCAGGACCTGGATCTACATCCACGTTTCCCCAGGCTACGAGGATTTCTCGACTTCTGGGAAGCAAACCTCGACGGACCGCTCTACAAAGTGACCGTCAGCCATCGCCAACTTGTTTCACCCGCCGAGGTCCGCCTGTTGTCCGCCGATTTCAGATTGAACTGAAATCATTCGGCTTGATCAGGGTCCACCAGGAAAAATTCACCGCCGCTCCTGACCCCGGCGCGGCCGGCGGCGTCCGTCTCGGCAAGCTCAAGAATATCGTACGTCAGCGCCCGCGACAGCAGCGCTTCAAGTCGTCCACGCACTTTCACATAGGGCTTGACCCCGCCGCTTTCACTTTCCAGCGCAAAACGCAACGGATGGTCAGCCCCGCAGATGACGACATCATCGAGATTGGTCCGAAACACCAGCGCTTGGTCCTCGTCCCTTCCCCGGACCTCCATTTCAACCGCCACGAACGGCGCATCTTCGACTTTGACGTCCACCTTTTCGGCAGGCGTTACAAGGAAGTAGCGGCCATCTTCGTCCCGCCGTAGAACCCGGGCAAAAAGCTTGCTGAGTTGCACCCTTCGGATGGCGCTGCCTTGGTAGAACCAGGTCCCGTCCGCACCGATGCTGAGGCCAATGTCTCCGCAATAGGGCGGATCCCAAGCCTCTACCGGGGCGGCCGTTTTTGTAGCAGCCTCACGCAGCAGGGCTTCCAGGTCTTGAATTTGCGGACGCGTCCTGTGATCTTCCCGTTCCGAATTCATCGTATGCCCTGTAGAATTGCAGGTTTTCCCGCCAAGTTTCCGACGTTTGACTATGCCCTTAACGAACATTCACTTGACCCTGCCACGACGCACCCTAATCGTAGTCCCGGCAGCGACGGCCCAGGCGCCTGTTTCACCGTAAGGTTGCTATACGCTATAAGGCCTGCATCGACCGTCTGCGGTACGCACCTGCGGACATAAGAACGAAGAACCCTCAAGGAAACGCCGCAAGAATGAGTACGATCATGCAAACAGATACGACCATCGTTCCCCGCCTCGAGGCCGCCGCCGAACGTGTCCGCGCCGCTCATGCCAGCGCCGCGACCGTAATCTTCGGTCAGGACGAAGTCATCGAGCGGGCGTTGATCACCATTCTTTCGGGCGGTCACGCACTATTGATCGGTGTGCCAGGCCTCGCCAAGACGTTGCTCGTCGATACCCTCGGCCGGGTTTTGGGACTTGACGCCAAGCGCGTCCAGTTCACCCCCGACCTCATGCCGTCCGATATCATCGGGTCCGAAGTCCTTGATGAAATTCCCGGCCAGCAGCGCTCGTTCCGCTTCATCAAGGGCCCTGTTTTCACGCAACTGCTGATGGCCGACGAAATCAACCGCGCCTCGCCCAAGACCCAGTCCGCTCTGCTACAGGCCATGCAGGAGCACCATGTCTCCGTCGCCGGCGTCCGCCATGACATTCCCGAGCCGTTCCACGTTCTCGCCACCCAGAACCCTCTGGAGCAGGAAGGCACCTATCCGCTGCCCGAAGCCCAGCTCGACCGGTTCCTTCTTCAAATCGACGTCACCTATCCCGATCTCGCCGCCGAACGACGCATGCTTTATTCGACGACCGGAACCGAAAAGCACGAACTCAAGACGGTTCTGTCGGCTGGTGAATTGATGGAGATCCAGCAACTCGTCCGCCAGATGCCGGTGCCCGACCGCATTGTTGACGCGATCCTCTCGCTCGTACGCTCCGCGCGACCGTCGACCGGTGCCAACGACGAAACCGAACGCTTCGTTTCCTGGGGTCCAGGACCGCGGGCCAGTCAGGCCTTGATGCTTGCGGTCCGCGCCAAGGCGCTCCTCGACGGCCGCCTTGCCCCCTCGGTCGACGACGTCATCGGTCTTGCCAATTCTGTCCTCAAGCACCGCATGGCGCTGAATTTCACCGCCCGCGCGGAGGGTAAGCAGCTCGATTCGATCATTGACCACCTCGCCGAGCGGGTGGGATAACCCGCGCATGGCCGCCAGCCCCGAAACGAGTAGCACCGCCGGATCCGCAAAGGTCGTACAGCTTGAGTCAGCCGCTCACGCGCTGGCCGAACGGCTGCCCGATCTGATGCTGGAAGCCGCGCGCATCTCGCATACCGTGACCCACGGCGTGCACGGGCGTCGCCGTGCCGGCCCCGGCGAGACCTTCTGGCAGTTCCGCCAGTATCAACCCAACGACGCGACGACGCTGATCGACTGGCGCCGCAGCGCCTCGGCAAGCCACGTCTACGTCCGCGAGCGCGAGTGGGAGGCCGCCCACACCGTCTGGCTGTGGCCCGACCTTTCCGCATCGATGAATTTCCAAAGCACGCTGGCGCCTATCTCCAAGCGCGACCGGGCCGTGGTGCTCATGCTGGCGCTTTCCGAACTGCTGGTGCGCGGCGGCGAGCGTGTCGGCCTGCTAGGCCTGACCAATCCCACCGCCAGCCGGCGCGCCACCGCTCGCCTTGCTGAAACCCTGGTCGCCCACTCCGATGAGCCGGCGCTGACCGCCGGTCTGCCACCGGCCGCGCGCATCGCCCGCTTTTCCGGGACCGTGCTCATCAGCGATTTTCTCGACCCCCTCGACAAGATTTCCGAGAGCCTCAAGCGGCTTGCCGGCGACGATATCTCGGGCCACCTGATCCAGGTCCTCGATCCGATTGAGGAATCGCTCGCCTTTGAAGGCCGCATGGAATTCATCGATCCTGAAGACGGCCAGCGCTGGATCGGTGACCGCGTCGAGGCCCTGCGCGAGGAATACCGCGAACGTCTCGAAGCGCACCGCAGCGGGCTTCGCGAAATCGCCAACCGGCTCGGCTGGTCGCTTCTCATCCACCATACCGACCGCCCGGCAACCGAACCGATGCTGAACCTCATGGCCCGACTTCAGGACAACGGGAGGCGGCCCGCATGACCTTCGGCGCCCTGGCATTCCTCAGCCCTTGGCTTCTCGCCGGCCTTGCGACGCTGCCGCTCATCTACTGGCTGTTGCGTACGACGCCGCCGCGACCGCGCCGGCAGACCTTCCCGGCCACCCGAATTCTCGCCGATCTCGAAAACCGCGAGAGGACCCCCTCGAAGACGCCTTGGTGGCTGTTGCTGATCCGGTTGCTTGCCGCCGCGCTTGTCATCTTCGCGCTGGCCGATCCGATCCTCAATCCCGAACGCCAGACCACACTGTCCGGCTCCGGCCCGCTGGTCATCGCCGTCGATAACGGCTGGGCGGGCGCCGCCAACTGGGACGATCGCAAGTCCATGATCGGCCGATTGATCACCACTGCCGAAACCCAGGCACGCCCGGTGATGATCCTGCCGACCGCCGGACTTGGCGCCAGCACGCCGAAGATCGAGGCCCCAAGCGATGCACGCACCACCGCCCGCGCCCTCAATCCGATGCCCTTCGCGCCTGACCGTGCCCTCGCCGCCAAGGTGATGACCGAAGCCCTCGCCGCAACCGAAGCCGTAAGCGTCGTCTGGCTGACCGACGGCATCGACCACACCGGCAAGGACGCCGAGTTCGCCGCCGCGCTCAATCAAACCGCAAGCGGCGGGACGTTCGCGATTGTCACCGATCCCGAAGGAGCCGAGCCCCTCGGCCTCGAAGCAAGGGTGTCGCCTGCTGGCGCCCTCGAAGCACGCATCGTGCGGGCAGCCGGCCCGGCCGTGGCCGGCCGCCTGGAAGCTTATTCCGCCCGCAGCGAACTGCTCGGCACCGCGGATTTCCAGCTGTCCCCCGGCGAATTCAACACCTCCGCCCGGTTCGAGTTGCCGCTTGAATTGCGCAATCAGGTCAACCGCATCAACATCGCCGGCCGCCAGTCCGCGGGAGCCGTCAGCCTGCTCGACGCCCGTGCCCGCCGCCAGCGCGTCGGGTTGATTTCCGGCGAATCCCGCGAACAGTCGCAGCCACTCCTCGCCCCATTCTACTATATCGAGAAGGCACTCGGTCCGACCGCCGAAGTCGTCAAGCCCGAGGACAAGAACATCGCCGCCGGGATCGAAAACGCCCTCAAACGCAATTCCAGCGTCCTCGTCCTCGCAGACATCGGAACCCTGCCTCCCAAGATTGCCGAAGATCTCACCGGATGGATCGAGAAGGGCGGTATCCTCGTCCGCTTCGCTGGCCCGCGTCTCGAAAAAGGCGGTGACGACCTGCTCCCTGTCCCCTTGCGCATCGGTGGCCGCACGCTTGGCGGAGCGTTATCCTGGTCGACACCGCAACGCCTCGGTGCCTTCGAAGACACCAGCCTGTTTGCCGGCATCAACATCCCCGAGGATGTCGAGGTTCGCCGGCAGGTTCTCGCGGACCCGGCCCAGATCGGCCCTGAGGTCAGCGTCTGGGCGCGCCTTGCCGACGGCACTCCGCTCGTCACATCCGCCCGCCGCGGTGAAGGCTTGGTCGTGCTGTTCCACATCACGGCCAACACCGATTGGTCGAACGTCCCGATTTCGGGTCTGTTCGTGGACATGCTGAACCGCATCGTCAGCCTCGGCCGGCTGGGCGGCACACCTGTCGGCGAATTGACCGGCGCGGCAGGCGCGACCGCCGCCCAGAACGCCAACGGCGCCTTGAGCCCGTTCGAAACGCTCGACGGTTTCGGATTGTTGGGCCCTCCCCCGCCGACCGCCCGCGCCATCCCTGTCGATGAATTCGAAACGGCGACTGCCGGCCAGGATCATCCTCCCGGATATTACGGGTCCGCCGGCACCCCGCGCGCACTTAACGTCATTCAGCCGGACGCCGAACTTGAGCCGCTGCCCGCCCTGCCATCAGGTGTCGCCAGACTGGCTTATGCCAGCACCGAATCCGAACCGCTGAAACCGACCTTGCTGGCAATCGCCTTTGCCCTGATCCTGGTCGACATCGCAGCCGTCTTGTTGATGCAGGGCCTGCTCGGCATGTTCTCGGCAGGTCAGCGCGGCCCCGCCCAAGCCGCAAAGCTTTCTGTCGCCGCCGTCGCGATTCTGGCACTAGGCCTGCTCTCGGTCGCCTCGATCCCACCGGCGGCTGCTCAGGCGCTCGGCGATCTCGAAGCCAAGGCCCTGAAAGCCACCGGCAACGTCACCTTCGGATATGTCACGACCGGCAAGAGCGAGGTCGATGAAACCAGTCGCATCGGACTGAACGGCCTGTCCCGCGTGCTGAAACTGCGCACCGCCGTCGTCCCCGGCGACCCGATGGCGGTTGATATCGTCAACGACGAGATCTCCTTTTTCCCGGTTCTCTATTGGCCTGTTGACCCCGACGCCACTCCGCTTCCCGAAACGACGCTCGCCAAGATCGACGCGTACATGAAGCAGGGCGGCATGATCGTCTTCGACACCCGCGACCAGGGCACCGGCATGCCCTCGGGAGTATCTCTCAACAACGGCAAGGAAACGCCGCTTCAGGCCATCATCGGCAAGCTCGACCTGCCGCGCCTGGAACCCGTGCCGGAGGATCATGTGCTGACCAAGTCGTTTTACCTGCTGCACCAGTTCCCCGGCCGCTGGGACGGCGGTCAGCTATGGGTGGAAGCAGGCGGCGTACCCGATGCCAACGCCCCGCGCGAAGCTCGCCGTGCCGATGGCGTCAGCTCGATCCTCATCACCTCGAACGACTTGGCCGCCGCCTGGGCGCTCGATCCGCGCGGGCGCCCCCTGTATCCGACCGTTCCGGGCGGCGAAATCCAGCGCGAGATGGCATTCCGCACCGGCATCAACATCGTCATGCACGCACTAACCGGCAACTACAAAGCCGATCAGGTCCACGTCCCCGCCCTGCTCGAACGGTTGGGCCAGTAGAAGCCTGCGAGTGTTCTGGATCTAACGCTCGAGACCCGGCGGAGGTCGTCAAGCGTCAGTAAATCCAGAACAAGAACTGAGGAGTTCACGAGTGTTCCCGCGAAGGCGCTTGGCAAGCAAGCCTCGGAGTCGGAACACTGGAAACCGCGAAAGACTGGTCGAATGCGACCATTAACGGAGCCCCATGAACTGGTCGATTGATTTCGCACCGTTGATCCCCGAGCCGCTGTTCTGGACCGTGACGGTCCTTGCAGCGCTGCTCATCGCCCTGATGTTCCTGCGCGGCACGCGGGGGGCATCCATGCGCGCCCTTGCCGTGCTCGCCTTGCTGCTGGCGCTTGCCAACCCGACTCTGCGCGAAGAAGAACGCGATTATCTGACCAACATCGCCATCGTTGTCATCGATGAAACCACCAGCCAGGCCCTCGCCGGCCGGCCTGAACAATCCGCCGCCATCCGCGCTGAGCTGGAAACCCGCCTCGGCAACATCGACAAGCTCGAAGTCAAATGGGTAACCGCCAAGTCCGACACCACCGGCCGCGCCTCCGGCTCCAACCTGTTCACCGCCCTGAGCAAGGCCATGGCCAACACTCCTCCAGACCGTATCGCCGGGGTCATCATGGTGACCGACGGTCAGGTCCACGACGTTCCCGAAAAGGCCGCGAACCTCGGCTTCGAAGCCCCCATCCATGCGCTCGTTACCGGCCGTCCCGGAGAATTCGACCGCCGCATCGAAATCATAACAGCGCCCCGATATGGCATCGTCGGCCAGTCGCGCGATATCGAGCTGCGCATCGTCGAAGCCGGCACCTCGGGGTCCCGCAGCCCCCTTGCGCGTCTCAAGATCCGCCGTGAAGGCCAGCCTGACGAGTCGATCACCACCCAGATCGGCGTCAAGGAGACGATCGAATTTCCACTGCCGCACGCCGGCACCAACATCCTCGAAGTCGAACTGGAATCAGTCGACGGCGAACTGACACAGGCCAACAATCGCGCCGTCGTTGCAGCCGAAGGCGTCCGCGAGAACCTGCGCGTCCTGCTCGTCTCCGGCGAGCCCCACGCCGGCGAGCGCACCTGGCGCAATCTCTTGAAATCCGACGCAGCCGTCGATCTCGTGCACTTCACGATCCTGCGCCCGCCCGAAAAACAGGACGGCACCCCGATCAACCAGCTCTCGCTGATCGCCTTCCCGACACGCGAACTGTTTTCCGACAAGATCAACGACTTCGACCTTATCATCTTCGACCGCTACACCCACCGCGGCATCCTGAGGCTCGGCTATTACGACAACATCGCACGCTACGTCGACGAGCACGGCGGCGCGGTGCTGATTGCCGCCGGCGACGACTTCGCCGGGCGCTATTCGCTGTACCGCACGCCGCTCAATCCTGTAATTCCCGGCAAGCCGCTCGGCCGCGTCATCGAGAAACCATTCAAACCGAAGCTTTCCGACGATGGCCAGCGCCACCCCGTCACCCGCGACCTGCCCGGCGCATCCGGCACGGGCGGCGAACCCTCCTGGGGACGATGGTTCCGCCAGGTCGATGTCGAGGTCGACACCAACCGCGGCCGCACTCTGATGAACGGCGCGGACAATAAACCCCTGCTCATCCTCGACCGCCGCGGCGAGGGCCGCATCGCGCTTCTGACCTCCGATCACGCCTGGTTGTGGGCGCGCGGATTCGAAGGCGGCGGACCCCACACCGACCTTCTCCGCAAGCTTTCCCATTGGCTGATGAAGGAGCCCGATCTTGAGGACGAGCGCCTCATCGCCGAAGCCAAGGGACTGAATCTGACCATCGAGCGCCACTCGATGAGCGACGAGGTCGAGACGGTGAAAATTCTTTCCCCCGGCGGCGAGGATCGAACGATCACCCTCGACAAGGTCAAACCAGGCGTCTGGCGAAAAACGATCGAGGTCAAACTGCCCGGCTTGTATAAGGCCGAAAGCGACGTCAAACCGCCTGTCGGCAAGCTCACCGCCGTCGCCTATGCCGGCACCGAAGACCCCCGCGAAATGAGCGAGGTGACAGCCACCGTCGAGAAACTGAAACCGATCACGAATGCCACTGGCGGCGGCGAATATTGGACAAAATCGACCGGCCTTCTGGCAGCGGGCGATCCAGGCGCTGTCACCGTGCCGCGCGTCTCGATGCTGAAGAACGCGCATATCTTCGCCGGGTCCGGCTGGCTCGGCCTGCACGACCGCGAAGCCTACATCACCCGCGGCGTCAAGCTGACTCCGATGATGACCGGATTCGCTGCCCTTGCCGCCCTCCTCGGTCTGCTTTCGCTCGCCTGGTGGCGCGAAGGCCGCTGACGGCCTCGCCGCCGCTCGCCGGAGATTTCCGGTAACGGCTCGATTTGCCCAGGTGTGCTGCGTTCGCGCCGCCCGCAATGGTGCAATCTATCGGCGCAATTCCCGATTCTGGCGACTCACCCTAACTTGCGAGGGAAATTCCGCTGCCCATCCCCGGCGCAACGAGAGGAAGATATCGCATGAGCCTAGTATTCCAGATCATCCGCGCGGCGCATGCTTCCGGCACCCATCACAAGCTGTCGCTTGACGCGCTGCTGCATCTGTCGGGCCCCGACGCCGAGAAATGGCGCCGGCTGTTCCTGGCAAACGCCAAGCACCTGATCGACGGATCCAAGGCCCCCGACAAGGAATTCAAGGACTTCAAGAACCACGTTCTCCACCCATCCGACGACTACTGGGGCGGCGCACCTGAGAAGGCCCGCAACTGGTACAGTCACCTCGTCGAAGCCCTCGCCGCCCGCAAGTGGAGTGAAGCAGCATGGTGCGCCGGCATTCTTTCGCACTACTTCACCGATCCGGTGATGCCTTTCCATACGGCGCAGTCGGACGCCGAAAATGCCATCCACCGCGCAACCGAATGGTCGATCAGCAAATCCTACGATTCTGTCGTTGCGGCCGCCTCGGCTCGCAACACGCCCAGCGCCCCGCCGCCTGGCACATCCGAAAACTGGGTGCAGGACTATGTCTGCCTCGGCGCCGAAACGAGCCACGCCGAATACGAACGCCTCATCGCTCACTACGACATCAACTCCGGCGTCGTGACACCCGAAAAGGGCCTCGACCCGGTCGCACGCCGATTGGTCGGGGATCTGCTCGTTTACGCCCGCACCGGCTTCGCCCACCTTCTTGACCGCGCCATCGCCGAATCCGCCATCGAGGCTCCGAGCGTCAATCTCACCGCCCAGAGCCTGCTTGCCACCCTCCAGATCCCGGTGCGATGGGTGCTGAACAAAATGGAGGATGGCGAAGCCCGCCGCGAAGTCACAGCCATGTACGATGAACTGATGGCAACCGGACGTGTCGACAAGACACTGCACGAAGACGACCGCGTGGTACGCGACCTTCACATGACCGAAGTCGCAGGCCCGCGCGCTGCCGCCCGGGCCGCGGAACGCGCCAAGCGCATCAGGAGCGGCAAGGAAAAATCCGCGCGCCAGACGCTGCTTGGAATCGCTTCGGCACGCACGCCTGCTTTGGCCGCAGCAGCCCCGGCGCTGGAAGCACTCGTCCGCCCCGCACCGATTATCCCCGGCGCCACTCGGCACACTGAAACCGTGACAAAGTCGGCAGCCGATGCGGCAGTCGCCGACGGCCCCGCCAATGTCGAACTGGCAGCCCTCGCGCCAGCAAGAGAGCGCTACCGGCTGGCACTGGCCGACGACATCGAAGCCGCCCCGTCGATCGGCCGCAAGACCGCCGAGCGGCTCGGCAAGCTCGGCATCATCAAGGTTGCGGATCTGATGCAGGCCGACGCTTCGAAGGTTGCCTCGGGCCTCGCCGACAGCCGCATCACCGCCACCACAGTGGAAGGCTGGCAGGACGAATCCCGCCTGATGCTTTCGATCCCTGGCTTGAGCGTTTCCCAGTCCCAGCTTCTGGCGGGCGCCGGCTACCGCTACACCGACGACATTGCCGAAGCCGAGCCGCATGCCCTCTCCGCCGATATTCTCGCTTTCGCCGCGACCCAGTCCGGGCGCCGGCTCCTGCGCGACGGCGAACCGCCCGACATCGAGAAGATCAAGAACTGGATCGACGCAGCCTACGCGTCCTCACAGGCTGCCTGACGCACGGATTAGCCGTGCACGCGCCTACTACTTGTCGAAGGTCACGCTGCCTTTCGTTCTCTTCGGCTGCAGGACCACCGCCACCAGGGCTATCACGCCGATCGCGAAGACGCTGCCGAGCGTCCACTCGGTCGCGCCGGCTCCCGCGAAACGCACCGCGTAATCGATGATCATCTGGTAGTTGAGTGCGAACACCGCCGAACCGACGATACCGCCGATGCGGCCCATGTTTTCCAGATCCTTGTCGCCGTCGAACGACTTGAAGAAGAAGAACACGAGCAGCAACGCCCACATCACATAAAACGCGAGTATCACCGGCGAGGCGTCCCTGTAGAAGCTCTCATGCTGCGTGCCATAGAGCAGGCCGGACGATTGCAGAAACGCAACGTTCATCAACGGCCAGACGAGCATCGCGGACGCACCGATCAGAACCCCGCGCTGTATCTTGTTCATGTACGATCTGTAGTTCTCTTCCAGGAGACGGTGCCTGACCACCAGCAGGATCGCGATCGTCAGCACGATCAGCAGGAAGAAAACCTTGAGCGGCAACAGGATGATGTGCGCCCGCCCCATGAATGAACGGTTTGCTTCCGGCGCATGCATCGCGTTGAGCGCCGCGCCGAAGTCCCTTTGTGCTCGGCAGCACTGATCGGCATCCACCAGGTTGAGCGAGACGAAACAGTGTATCTTGCGCTCCCGCTCGGGCTGCCGGTCGAACAGATCGTCGGGCACGCAATTCCTGACGAATTGCGACATGCCGACCCGCTTGGTGGCCTCCTTGCGCACATTGGCAAGTGATTGCATGACCGGCGCGCGCTGGCATTTTCCCGAAGTCCAATCGCAAGCTGCCGGTTGCCCCTTGTCGGCTTGCAGCACTTCCGGCTTGACCTCGAAGATGGACTTCATGCCGCCGCCGCCTCCGATCACGTGCCCACCGATCAGCGCAAGCAGGATCGCCACCACATACCCGATACCGAAACGCAATTTACCGTCCGGCACATAGGTCTCGTGCATATCCACGAGCACGCACGCGGGAACGTAGAACGCAATCAGCGCCAGAATTCCAAACGTCGGGAAAAAGATGAACAGGTGCGAGTAATAGGTTGCGATGGCCGACCAGTCCGCCTTGCCTTCCAGGCCGAATTCGAAATACAGCACCGCCGTCGTCGCGATGAACGACAGCCCGAGAACGATGAAGTTAGCCGCTACAAACGTGCGCGCACCCGCCGACAACATGATCCGCCCCTGAAAAACTCGATTTCCGGGTAACGAAGCGCGTTGCAGCGCCCCTGACAAGCTGGATTCGAGCCTTCCCGAAGTGAAATCGGCCCCACCATGGCAATTGAGTGCTTGCCTGTGTCTCAAGCTCAACACGGGCTTGCCCAGTGTTGACCCCTAAAAAAGTTTCAACACGGGCTTGCCCAGTGTTGACCGAAAAGAGTCTCAACACGGGCTTGCCCAGTGTTGACCACTAAAAAAGTTTCAACACGGGCCTGCCTCACCATAACGCGCCGGCATCTGGACTGGCCTGCAAACCGTCAAGCCAACGCAGTGTTGGCAAACAAGGATGTGTGGACAATACCGGACCGCGCGGCCGCACCGACTTAGGCGTATGGTGCCTGGAACGGTCGCCCCTTACCGCGGTTGTGCGATGGTGAAGTCCAACGCGCGCCTCATCAGCTACCTTCAAATGACTTCCGCCGCCGAGCCACCTCAGGAGATCCGAGCCGAATGCAGAAGCGACCATACGACTTGAAATTGATCATGCTGGCGGTTGCCTCTCTGGTCCTCGGCATAGTCCTGTACATCGCCGCCGGCCCGCGCTGGTTCAGCTTCTACGGGTTGGCAACCGTCACGCTTGTTGCGCTGCCCGTCCTCGCCTTCATCCTTTTCAGGGCCTTTCGCGAACTGGAACTCAGTCGCTGGCCGGTCATTGCAATCCTGTTGCCACCCCTGTTGGCGGCATTGGTTCAGATCGGCTTCTGGCTCGCGTTTTTCGAGGGCGGACCCGGCGCCGTCCCGTTGGCTGCTGCCCGCGCCATGATCCTGCCGCACCTGGACACCGCGCTAACCCTTGCCGGCATTATAGTGTCTGCCCTGGTGGTCTGGCTGATACTCCGCGGCGCAATGAAGCGGGGCGATTGACGCCCCTCGCCGGCCAAACGAAAGTGCGTTGCTTGCGGATGCGAATTTCTAATTCGACGAACTCGTGTGGCGCATCTTGCGCTTGCCTCCTGTTTCGGCGATCTGTCAGGCAAGCGGCAGATGCAGAAAGCAACGCTGGAATCATAGAGTTGCTCGTGTTCCTCATGGTTCTGACATTTGCTCGGAGCCTCGCCGCACAGGCGGGCAAAAGTCGGAACCGGATAAATAAGCCGACCCAGACTCCTGAAACGAAAAGTGAGGACGTCACAATGATCATGAATCGAAAAGTGTGTCTGAGCGCCGCCGCGCTGGCCCTCGCCCTGAGCCTCGGCGCCGCCGCCGCCTCGGCAGCCCCGTTTGCTGCCGGTGCCGTCACTGCCGAAACACCATCGAACGGCGTCGTCAACGTCGGTTGGCGTCACGAGAGAAAACACAGCAGGCACTCGCACCGTCGGCACAATCACCGCGATGGCCATCACTACGCCGGCAGATACCTCGAAGCGCCCTACACCGATGTCGACACCCGCAGGGGCCGGGTTCACGTCGATGCGCCATATGCCCATGTTCATCGCAGCCGCCGCGGCGTCCACGTCCGCGCTCCGTTCGTCGACATCTACATCCCCCGCTGAGCACAGCGCGGATCTGCAAGCCAACCATCAAAACGGCAATCGGAGCCTGGAGGACCAACGGATATGGACAGTGACAAACTGAAAGCGCTTCAGGCTCCGCTCAAGGAGCGTTACCGCAGCGAGCCCGAAGCCGCCGTCATAACCTTGAAGGCAGAAGGCCGGCTCGGCGAAGGCGTCAGCTGCAAACTCGATACCCACAAGGCGGTTGTCGAAGCCGGTCTCCATCCCGCCACCGGCGGCAGCGGACTGGAAGCGTGTTCCGGCGACATGCTGCTCGAAGCACTGGTCGCCTGTGCCGGAGTAACCCTCAAAGCCGTCGCAACCGCTTTGGAATTGCCGCTGGAGGCAGGAACAGTGACGGCCGAAGGTGACCTCGACTTCCGCGGCACACTTGGCGTCGACCGCGAAGCCCCCGTCGGCTTTCGCGCCATCCGCCTTCGCTTCGACCTCGATGGCGAACTGACCGGCGAACAAGTCGCGACACTGGCAAAACTGACCGAACGCTATTGCGTCGTCTACCAGACGATAAGGCAGGGCGTTGCCGTCGACACCCAATTCACGCAAGACCGCTGAGCTTGATCCTGCACGAACGGATTGACCCAATTCCGGTCTTCGTCCGCCCGCCGGTTGCCCCGCCTACAGCTCAAATCCCGGCCGCCGGGAGCGCGGCGCTTAAGGCATACCCGGTAAACGTCGGAAAATTTGCTGGTGCGGTTAACACCGGCCACGAATTGATTGCGACTGCCCCGCTCAAGCCGCATTCGCGCGAACCCTTTACAACGCTGCACGCAGTCGCTCGACATTCCGGCGGCTAACGG
Organism: Alphaproteobacteria bacterium; assembly: GCA_018830445.1. GTDB lineage: Bacteria > Pseudomonadota > Alphaproteobacteria > Rhizobiales > Hyphomicrobiaceae > Filomicrobium. The sequence goes on from JAHJSN010000135.1 coordinate 13,843, forward strand.
GCATGGTGCCCCACGCGGGTGAGTTCCTCCAGGGAGTATAAAATAGTGTTCGGGCGTAACAACCAGGATCAGAAACCTTCACCACCGGCCCCACCCGCAGCAGCCACGCCGCCACCGGCAATGCCTGCCGCTGCGCCGGCGGTTCCGGCCGCAACAACCGCCCCGGCTGCCGCGCCTGCGGGCATGTCGGTCATCGGCGAGGACCTCGCAATCATTGGCGAGAAGATCACGGTCGTTTCCCAGAACAAGCTGAAGGTCAACGGGACCATCCAGGGCGACATCAACGGCAAGGAAGTCTTCGTCGGCCCGAAGGGCAAGGTCATTGGCACCGTCACCGCCAACCACATCGAGGTGGAAGGCGAGATCAAGGGTGCCCTGCGCGGTGCATCAGTATCGCTCATGCCGAGTTCACGCGTCGACGGTGACATCTACCATCAAAAGCTCGCCATATCCGAAGGCGCGCAGTTCGACGGTCGCGTTCGTCGCCCGCAGGACCCATCCGAGATCACTCCTAACCTCGACACCAGGTCATTGCAGGCCAAGATCACCAGCACCTGATCGCGGAGCGAAACTTCGCGCAGTCGCATTCGCAGCAAGAAGCCCAGTTGACTGCGCGGCCGCCCAGCAAGGCGGCCGTTTCAGAATGGTCCCCGCTTGGGCAGTATCGCATCGCAGATATGCTGCACCCGGATATCCCAGCCCATGAACTGGCAGACTTCCCTTTTGACGCTGGGATTGTTCAGTATCTCGCGCGCCGAAACCCGCGAACCGAACTCGCGCGCCACCTGAGCCAGATAGAGATCCTGGCAGTACGGCGTGCCGAGTTGATGGCCTTTGATGATGCGATAACCCTTGTTGCAGACGACGCGCGCTTCCGCTTGACCTGCAAGGCTCGCCACGACGCAGGCGCTTGTGAGAGCAACCAGCAAAACAGCCCAACCTCGTCTCATCGGTATTCTCCAGTCTCGATCTCACTGAAGCACGATAGCCTCAGACCAGCACGCTCAGCACGAACGATGCTATCCCACACACGACAAGCGTGGCAATGACACCCCCGTGAAGCCGGAACAGGATGACGGCGGCAACAACAGCCAAAAACGCTGCCCGCCAATCGAGAGAACCTAAAACCGGCAGATCGAGCGACACCGCACCGGCCTTGAACGCGACGAATTCCGTGAACAGCACCTTCAGTCCGAACCAGACACTCAAGTTCAAGATGACCCCTACGACCGCAGCCGTTACGCCGCTCAGCGCCGCCTGCGCCCAACGTAATTCGCGCAGTCGCTCCACATAGGGCGCACCGGCGAAGATCCACAGGAAGCACGGCGCGAACGTCGCCCACACGGTAACGAGCGCCCCCGCCGCCCCCATTGCAATCGACTGCGCACCCTCATGCTTGTAGGCGGCGAGATAACCGACGAATTCCGTCACCAGAATGAGCGGTCCAAGCGTCGTCTCCGCCAGTCCGAGCCCGTCGACCATTTCACCCGCGCTGAGCCACCCGTATCCCGCGACCACCTCCTGCGCCATGTAGGCCAAAACGGCGTAGGCCCCGCCGAAGGTGACCACCGCAAGCTGCGAGAAAAACAATCCGATCCTGACGAGGATATGATCGGCTCCCAGCACCAACCAGAGTAGTCCGATAGGTCCAAGCCATATTCCAAGCCACACGATGATCGTGAAAAGCGTTGCGTGTGATCCGCGCGCAGCCTGCGAAATAACGCGCTCTTCTTCGCCAGCGTCGTCACTTCCGATCCGATCGGGACCTGCCCGCCAGGCATGCAACACACCGGCAACGGCGGCGGCAACAATCACCATCGGGAACGGTATGTGAAACAGGAACAAGGCGCTAAAAGCGGCCGCCGCGATCGCCCAATGGACGTTCGTCCTGAGCGCCCGGCGCGCAACCTTCAGCAGCGCCTCCATGACAATCGCCAGTACGGCGGCTTTCACGCCTAAAAACAGCACCTCCATTGCCGGCAGCGTGCCATAGAGCCCGTAGAGACAGGCAAGGGCGAACATCGCCAATGCGCCCGGCACGACAAACGCCAGCCCCGCCGCAAGCCCCCCAGCCACCCCGTGCATACGCCAGCCGGCATAGGTCACAAGCTGCATGGCTTCCGGACCGGGAAGCAGCATGCAGAAATTGAGCGCGCTCAGAAACGACCGCTCGCCGAGCCATTTTTTCTCTTCGACAAGAATACGGTGCATCAGCGCGATTTGCGCGGCCGGCCCGCCGAAAGACAGGAACCCGATCTTCAGCCAGACACCGAGCGCCTCGGCAAACCCGACCTCGTCGTCGACTAGGCTCTGACGTTTGTTCATCGCGTTCCCCGCAATTCTGAAGGCCGCCCCTCACACCGATAGCCCAGCTCTTCGAAGCCGCGGTAGCACCAAATGAATGGCATCCCGATCTTGTCTTGGCCAACGCAGGGATTTTGCAACGCACCACCCGATCGCCCGGTTTTTGTTCGCAACTGCGGTAGAATCTGCGACCTGCGGTCACGGTCCGCTCACGCCGGAATCGTAAAAAACGTTTTGAATCAATGGTCACAGCAGTTGGCTGAAACAAAAATCACAATAAGAAGTGTTGACCTCAACGCCTAGCCGGTGTTGCTTCCCGCCGCCAGACGGGAGCACTCCGCGCGATGCGGCCGGCATTCCCGATTAGCACGACGACAGATGAGTTTCTGGTGTTGTGTTGCGGCCTAGCTTGAAGCTCTTGATCTGCCATTGAAGCAGATGCAGCTCCATTGACAGGATTTCGTCAGTCGCCAGACCAACCGTCCGGCGAACGAGGATCTTGTTGCGTCGCAACACTGCCGTTTTCGCAGGGAGAATATCATGCGCACGATTCTAGTCGCACTTGTCGCTTTGTTGACGTTCGGAATGGTTTCCGCCCAGGCCGCTTCTGGCAAATGGAAGTGCCACGGACCTTCTTATGCCTGCAATGGCAACGCCTACAACGCTGCAAAGAAGAACACCTACCGCAAGAAGTCCGCTTCCAATAAGTCCGCCTACAAAAAGAAGGGCTATTCGAACAAGGGCTATTCGAAAGGCTATTCGGCCAAGAAGCGGACCGCCAAGCACGCTTACGGCAAGCAAAAGTACTCGAAAAAGAAGAGCTACTCGAAGAACCGCTATTCTGGCGGCGGCACACTTTACGGCAAGGCTTCCTATTATTGGCAGCCCCAGGCTGTGGCATCCGGCGGGCGGTTCAATCCGAACGCGATGACAGCCGCTCATAAGACGCTGCCCTTCGGCACCAAGGTCCGCGTCACCAACAAGCACAACGGCCGCTCGGTCGTGGTCCGCATCAACGACCGCGGTCCTTACATCAAAGGCCGGATCATCGACCTTTCGAAAGCTGCCGCCTACAAGATCGGCATGCAGAACGCAGGCGTCGTTGCTGTATCGGTTACCATCCTCGGCCGCGGCTGAGCTTGCACGAAAGTTAAGAGCGCCGACGACGACGATTGTCCGCCTCAACCTAAAACCTCGGCGGGCAATCGCACCGCCGCGAGTTTGACGACAGGCCGCTGGCAAACCGCCGGCGGCCTGATTTCGTTATGCTCCTTGCGAAAAATTCGGAGCGCCGACTGGCGGTCTCGAAAACCAGCCGGCGCTCCTTGCCTGCCATCCGGTCCGAACGGACGGCAAGAGCTTTGAAAATCGACGGCAGCGGATGCTTTTCTGCGGGGGGACATCCGATTGCGCCGCCTGTAGTATGGGTGGTCTGCAAATGCTTACGTGTTGAAAGCAAACTCCCGATATCGCCAACCTGGAGCTTTTCGATCCGGCCCGCTGTTCCCCAGGGAACCCGCGGCTCTTGAATTGGCTTGCCGTGCGATCTTGAGCTTGCCTGTCATCGCAAGGAATCACACCTGAAGCCCGCGCATGCCGCGATACCGCCACCGGCAAATTGAACGAGTTGAAGTTGCGGTTTGCTTCCTGGACGCAATTGGCCGTAGTTTTCCGCATCGAGGCGCAAGGCCTCCTGGCCTGAAGGCGGCCACCGCAATCGATCCTCGCGTTGAGAACCCCGTTGATGCCCGAGCAGAACCTCTCCACCGAACGCGCCGCTGCGATCGCAAAGATCCGCACCGCGCTCATCGAGCAGAAGATGACCCAGGCCGAGCTGGCCGATAACGCCTGCTGCCACGAGAAAACCATCCAGAACATGATGGCGGGCAGACAGGTCCGCGATCAGACATTGTTCGATGTCTGCGCGGTGCTTGGCCTCGATTTCGAGGCAATCAGGCAGGGCTGGAGCGGCGCAGCCGTCTCGGGGCCGATGGAGCTGAAGGGCGACGGCGGGCTTGCCGCCCCCGTCTACATGGGCGCCTACACCAAGGCCGCTGTCGACCATTACATCGGCACCTATCTGACCGTGCGTCCCGCCTTCTCCAAGCCCGACACGTATGTCGCCTACCGCACCGACATTGTCTGGGATCCCGGTTGGCCGAGCCTGCTCTTCGAGGAAAGCGAGCGCCCCGACGTCACCTATCAGCACCGCGGCCGCATCTACGTTCCCGCGTCCTCGATGTTCGTCCACCTCGTCTCGCTGACCAAAGGTGCGATGCGTATGGTGATGGTCTCTCAGCTCGATCAGTCAGGCCACATGCGCGGCCTCATCACGACGTTGAACAAAAAGGGGGCCATGCTGATACCCGTCTCGACGCCGATCGTCTTTGCAAAGCGTAAGGAAATCAGCGCCGATGAAGTCGGCGAAATTGCTGCAGGACACCCTGCGCACGGGTCGTACAGATCACTGATCGAAGAAGCCACCCGCGACGGTTACGCAAGGCTGGTTGGGTGAATGCATCGAGCTAATTGCTGACTGACCGCGTCCTGCTTGGCCCGCGCGGCAGCCCAGACCGTGGCGCCTGCCTCAGGCAATCTGGCGCTCGGCAGGTCCCACCGAGATGCCACCGGCATCCGCCTCGATTGGCTCCGGATCGGGAAGCAAATCTCCATCCGATAGCGCCCCCGCCGACAGATAGCGCTGTTGGAAACACACGCTCGAGCGCCGACCCACATCGCTCAGGTGTTTCTCGATCCACTTGCTGGCTTCCATCCGCCCCGCACCGAACAGGTAGCTCAGCACACCGCGGTCCGGCTGCATCTTGCTGTCCGGCTTCAACGCACCCGTATACCGGCCCGCCTCGACGAGATGAAAACGGTGCCGGGCCAGACGCGCCATGCCACCGCGCGCAGGCAGCCACGACGCCCTGATCGTCTTTCGTGCCGTCTCGATGATCTCGACGTCGCGCAACAACGGCGCATTGAACGTCAGCGTATTGGCATGGTCGCTGATTTCGCGAACCCCGGTCGGCACACCGCCGATCGTCGTCGGGTTGAGCTGCACGATCAACGTGTCGCGCACGGGGCTCTCGCCGGCCAGTGTCACCAGATCCGGATTGGCGGAGAAACCGCCATCCCAATAGGCCCGGCCGTCGATCTCGACGGCATGATGCAGCGTCGGCAGACAGGCCGATGCGAGCACCGCCTCAACTGCCAACTCGCCGCTTCTGAAATGCCTGGCCCGCCCTGTCCTGACCTCGGTGGCCGAAATGATCAGGCCGATCGGCGATGCGCGGCGCAGCTGCTCGAAGTTGATGTTGTCGCTGAGCAATCGGCGCAACGGATCGAACCCCATCGGATTGAATTCGTAGGGCGAAAAAAGACCCGCCATCTGCGCCACCGCCGGCAACCGGCTCAGGCTGTAGAGAAACGGGTTGAACCGCATGAGGTCTGGCACGCCGGCCTTGTGGACGCTGTGCCAGACTGTGGCGAGTTTGTCGCGCGCTCCCGCGCGCCCGCCTTCGGCCAAGCCTGCCGCGAGCGCAACTGCGTTCACGGCCCCCGCACTCGTCCCGCTGACCCAGCCGATTTCGAGGCGGTCCTCCTGCAGAAGCCTGTCGAGGACCCCCCAGGTGAACGCGCCATGCACGCCGCCGCCCTGCAACGCAAGATTGAGCCTGACCGACCCGTTGAAACCTACCAATTTGACTTTCCCCGCAGAATCTTATGACTGCCGGTGTTACCTGCGGCGGCGACTGCGGCAACCCCGTGTCCGCACCCCGATTCCTTGCGCCTGTGCGTCAAGTCGCGCACGCAAAACCTGATGCTACCTGGTTCATACCGGGATAATTAGCAAAAAGACCTGCTGCGATGAATAGTCCTTACGTTTTCCAATCACGGATCGACGCGAATGCCGATAGAGATTGTGGAGATGGCGAGCTGGGGCTCAGCCGAAACGAATGAGGATCGCTGCGGACACGCCGGCGCGATGGCCTGGGTCATCGATGGCGCGACCGATCTCGTCGATGCGCCTCTCGTCGGCGAAGTCTCGGACGCGGCCTGGCTTGCGGAGCATGCACATCAACAGCTCCATCGCCTGTCGGACAACCCGCCGCCGGACCTCACCGCGCTGCCCCAACTCTTGAACGCGCACCTCGCGAAGGATTTTTACAGTCATTCCCGCATTCAGCCGTCGTTCGACTGGCAGCATCCGTCCGCATCGGCGCTGATCGTGCGGGCGGGCAAGTTCGGTCTCGAATGGATCGGGCTTGGCGACTGCGCTCTCATTGCTGAAACCGGCGGATCGCTGACCACCATCGGGATCAGCGGCGAGAATGCCGGCGATCGGGAAACCGCTTGCGAGGTCTCGCGCCTCCATAATGAGCATGGCGTATTGAGCGAAGCCGAACGCCGCGCGCTGATCTGGCCCCGGATTCGCGAAGAACGCGCCGCACGCCTCAACAAGCCCGGCGGCAACGGCGTGCTTTCGATCACCCCGCCGCCGGCCGAACTGATCGCGCACGGCAACGCGGAAATGCAGCCTCGATCCCACGCTCTCATAGCCAGCGACGGCCTCATCCGCCTCATCGACATCTACGCACGTTACGATTCGCGTTCGCTGCTTGAAGCGGTCAAATTGCGCGGGCTTGATCCGCTTCTCACCGAATTGCGGCAGATCGAAACAACCGATGCGGATTGTTCGCGGCATCCGCGCGTCAAGCAGCTCGACGATGCAACCGGCATCTTGTTGCGCTACGTCTGAAGCCGGTCAACCGCACACCCAGTTTCCACCGAGGCCGGGGACAGCCTTGGTTTGCCCCTACCATCAAAGTTCGACCCACTTGCCTGAAACAGCGAAGTGGCCGACATCTGCTTGTTTCTGGGCTGACTTATTTGCCGATCGCGCTGCGCACGATTCCATCGAGCCATTTGTCGATTTCCTCGAGCACGTCCTCCGCTTTGTCGCTGCCATCGTCTTCGAGCTTGCGATAACCGACCACGACCTCGCCCGGCTTCGCCACGGTCTCATAGACAAACACGACATAAGGACACAGCCCCATCGCATCCGCATCGGCTTCCATCATCTTGCGCGAATGCACAGCCGAGCAGAACGTGAAGTATGTTGCGCCAGCATAGATTTCCTTGGCGCTGTCCGAGACATCCTTGCCGGTACGCTGCAGCATCCGGCCGACGTCGCCCTTGGTGTCGATGACGAGCCCCTTGTCGACGATCGCCGACTCGACATCGAAAGCAACGCCATCGAAAGCTCCCTTGACCGTGTAGGTCTTGAGCCCATCGGCAAAGACAGTTCCAGTAAGCGCCAAAAGTCCTATCAGAAACGACAAAGCTCGCATTGAGAAACTCCTCCACTTTGACACGGGCGCCATCAACCCGCCGATTATCTTGAAGCATGAACATCTCAAGGGAAAGCGGTATTGATATGTGTCACGGGCACCATCCTATTCGTCGATCCCCAGATCGGCGAACTTGACCGTGATGCCATCGAGTGTCTCCCCATCGATGTCTTTGAGGAGGAGTTCGATCTTGCGCTGCCGCCAGTCGATATCGACGAGGCCGAAATTCTCCTGATTGTACATCTGGCTCAACCGCTCAGGCGTGCGGGCATCCTGCGGCGGCGCATACGACCGGTTGAGTGAACTTGTCGTCATCTCCGCAAGCGTTTGTCCATTGGCCAGCTTGCCCGAATAGAAAGCGCCCGAATGCCGGTCCCCCGACAACAAGATGACCCCGCGCGCGCCGGTATCGTTGATGAGGTTGAAGAAGCGTTGCCGTTCAAGCGGCAGGTTTCCCCATCGCTCGAAACCGTGCCCTTCGGCCAGCAGCTGGATGGATGACACGATGATCCGTACATCGGCGGGTTCCTGGAATCGTTCTTCCAGCCATTCCCATTGCGCGTTGCCGAGCATGGTGCGCTCCGGGTCCTCGATCGGTTCGAATTTGCCCCAGTGCTTGAAGCTGTCGGACTTCCTCTGGAATTCGGAACGCATCGAGCGCGTATCGAGCATGATGATCTGCACCCGACGGCCTTCCGAGCCGTATGTCCTGGCGTAATAGATCCCATTCTCGACCGGGCGCTCCGGCTCCATCTGCCAGAAGTCATGGAACAGCCTGGCAGCATTCCCCTTCTGCGAGAAATTTCCTCCCGCATCGTTCCTGCCGTAGTCGTGGTCGTCCCACATTGCAATAAACGGCATCGCCTGACGGGCTTTCGCAAGTTCGGGCCGCGCCGCCTGGTCACGGTAGGCTTGCACCAGCTCTTTCGCAGCAGGGCTCTTGATGTCGCCATAGACGCTGTCGCCGATCATCATGAACAGTTGAGGCCTGGGCTCGAGGCGCAATACGCCTTCCCATATCGGTTGCGGCTGGTTCTGGCCGAGGCAGGAACCGACCCCGATACGTGTCAGTGTCATCGACTGATCGAGTTTCAACCATGGCGTGCTTGGAGCAACCGAAGGAACCCCCGGCAATACTTCCCGCTTGCCCGAGCCCTCGAAATATTCCCGCGCCGTAACCACCCTCATCGTGGGCTCTTCGGCTTGTTCGGTGGCCGCTTCCGGCGCCGTCTCAAGAGGTCCGACCGCCTGCATCAAAAATGCAACGACCCCGGCACTGAGCACCACGAGAAGAGCGCCGAAGACAACCGTCGCCAGTGCGCTTCGACGTCGCCGCCCACCGGGGCCATCGCCGTTCCCATGACCGGTGCTGTTGCTCAAAATAATCTCCCGCCATTCGACCGCGAATAATGCCTAAGAAGTCTCACGCCCACGCGCCTCGAACAAGGCCGCATGGTCGATATGGTTCAAAGCCAACGCCCGATGAAAACGCTTTCGCGTCTGCAAGGACGCGCCCTGCTCCCAGTCATCGAGGCAGGTGCATAAAGCTGCTGGAGCCAAACCCCGACAGCCGCTTATCCAGTCATACACCGAGGTGCAACCGGTGGAGAGTTCCCTACGGCACTGCCTGCCGACATCTCCTGTCCTAGCTTTCCCCGATCACGACGTAGAACCTGGGGCCGGACATGATTTCAAGCAGCAAGTCAGATTCCCGATCAGCACGCGCAGGCGGCTTCATAATTCTTCGCCTTGGCGATCCAGCAGAAACGAACGCCGTGGCGATGTCGACCCCGTTCAGGGACGCCGACGTCGAACCGGTCGGAAATCTGCACCATGCCGACGCAACATCCCGCCGCCGTCTCACGTCCTTGACCAGGGGCTACGACGCGGCTTTCGTTGCTGGTTTCGGAACGGAGGCAATCAACGCGCTGAACTTGGCAGCCAGCTTCCCGCATGAAATTCAAGGCGTCGTCCTGTTCTCCCCCGAACTCCCTGAATTCACCCGCCTGCCCGTTGTGCACCGAATTCTGGAAACCGTCGCACCTGCCGCGCAGTTCCTGTCCGGCATTTTCAAAGCAACGCTCGGTAGCGCGCGCGGTCGGGAACCATGCACCGGCCACCGCCGGCAGCCAGGATTTGGCGACGTCAGCCAGCCCGTGCTGATTTTCTCGCCACGCACCAGCGCGGGTGCCGACATTAGAGTTGCAGGAGCACTCCAACGCAATTTGGGCGGCCCCGTGGAAGTCCGCTATGTCGGCCCCGACGCCGAAATCGAAACGCTCAGCCCCCATGACCCGCATTTGGCGCGCGCCATTTCGGATTTTACCGCACGCATATCCGCCGGAGCCGAGGGCCGGCGGCTCAAGCGCCTGCAATCGGCCTGCAATTCCCACTCCAGGGCCGACACGCCTCAACCGGCGCGGCTTGAAGGGCGCTCGCTCGATTCGACGCCCCGCGCGGACGGCCCGTCACTCATACCGGCCGCCGCGATCGCATGAACAGCGTTCAAAACCCCAGAAATGATGATCGGTGAAAGAATTTTTCGGTCTGCCGCACCATTCGGGAAATCCGCTTAATAAGTTGATTTATATAAATTAAACGAAGGTTCTGTCGCCCCAAAGCCGGACAGCAACCGATATAATTTGCCGCCAGTATCCTCCGGAACAGCGTTCCCGGAGCAATCGCTGCATTCTCCTTCTCAACGGCGGCGACACAGCCCGCCAGACAAAACCAAACGAACAACAGGCTCAAACACAACATCCGCGAGAAGGAGCGACGAAAATGAAAAAGGTTATCTTCACACTGGCAGCCATCGCCACCGCAGCATTCGCAGCAGCCCCCGCCAACGCTGGCGGCAAGAAGCTTCACTTCGGCGGCCCTCTCGGCTCTTTCGTCGCTTCCCCGCACTCCGGCGGCTCCACACATTCCAGCAACAACCGTACGCATGCTTCCAAGAAGGCCGCTCATCGCCGCGCCGCTTCAAAGAAAGCAGCCGCCCGCCAGGCAGCAGCCCAGAAGCTGGCTGCCCAGAAGGCCGCCGTCCGCAATGCTCAGCAGAAAGTCGCCGCCGCAAAGGTCGAAACGACCAAAGAAACCGCTTCGGACTGGAAGGCACCGGTCAAGGCCTCGGCGATTGCCGGCACCAACACCTTGAATTTCCGCCGCAACGCCGAACCCGCCAACGCCGAACTCGAAGTTGCAAAGATCGAAACCACGGACACCGCAGAACTTCAGCCCGAATCGACCGAAGTCGCGGAACTCGAGTGCAAGCGCTACATCGCAAGTGCCGGCATGACGGTCACCGTCCCCTGCGGCCGTTAAATTCCGGGCCTTACCGGGCAACACCGGCCACGCACACTCCCTCGCAAACTCGCAGGCGTCTGCCTTAACCACGGCAGGCGCCTTTTTCCATCGCTCTACAAAACGGTCGAAGCAAGAGCCAAGCCCTGCTAGTGTTCCGGCCCCGACACTTGGTTCCCCTTGCAGCACACTATCGTCCAAGTGTCGGAGCCATAAGGAACACGAGCAACACTTAAGATTTTAATGTAGCTTTTGCACCAAACGTTTGGCAACGAGCCAAGCCGCAAGTGGGGACCAAACGTTAGGTGCGCACCACTACTCTGACCAGCATCACACGCGGACGCCCACTTCTGGTTAACAGAACATTCGCGAGAAGGACCGGAGACGATGAAAAAGGCACTCGCCATCCTTGTGGCATTCCTCGCCGCGCTCGTCACCACAGCCCCGGCGATGACAGGCGGCATCGACCAGCTCTCCATCTACGAGCGTTCCGTCAAAGGCGGCTCCCCCTACGCGGCCAAGCCCCCCGAGAAGAAACATAGCTCCAAGTCTTCGACGAATTCAGCCAAACACCGCTCGGCCGCCAAGAAAGCAGCTGCAAGAAAGGCCGCCGCGAGAAAAGCAGCGGCAAAAAAAGCGGCAGCACGCAAGTCCGCATCGAAGAAGGCCACCGCAAGAAATACGGCAGCTCGACAGGCAGCAGCTAAGAAGGCAGCAGCCAGGCAAGCCGCCGCCAAACGTGCCGCAGTCAAGCGCGCAGCGGCAAAATCGGGTTCAAGCGCCCACAAGACGCCGCAGACCGCAGCTAAATCCGCAAACGACGAGGAGGATCTGAAGGCCGCACCGGTCAAGGCCTCGGCGATCGCTGGCACCAACACTTTGAAATTCCGGCCAGAACCACCACCCGAGCAGGGCACGGACGAACCATCGGATAATGCCACTGAAACCGCAGGCGCCGAACCTGCCGCCTACGAATGCAAGAAATACGTGCCCAGCGCCGGCATGACTGTGTCGGTGCCATGCGCAGGCGGTCAGTAGAGTTGGGGCCAAAGCGGCCCCGACATTGCAATCGGCAACCGCGCTCGTTTGCACCAACCCTAAATGTCCGTGTCAAAGACCTCAGCAACACTATTTAGCGAAAATCTCGACCAAGTACCCACCGGAACAGCACCGCCCCCCGCAACACGGCAATCTCCTTCTCACGGCAAGGCCTTCGTAAATCACCGGCCCAGCCAACGGATTAACAAAACGACCGAGAAGGACTAGGGGACAATGAAAAAGGCAACCTTCATCCTGGCAGCGGCCTTGGCCTCGATTGCAGCAATCGCAACCGCACCGGCAAACGCAGGCGGCAAGCGCCTGCATTTCGGCGGCCCCCTGGGATCGTTCGAGGCCACCCCCTACGCCAAGGGTTCCGGCCATGGCCGTTCGAACTACTCAAAGAAGCGCTCATCCCACGCCGCCAAGAAAGCCGCCGCCCGCAAACATGCTGCCAAGAAGGCAGCCGCACGCAACTACGCCGCCCAGAAAGCCGCTAAGGAAGCCGCAGCCCGCAAATACGCTGCCCAGAAAGCTGCCCAGCAAGCTGCTGCCAGCAAGATCGCAGCAAAGCGCGCAGCACAAAAGGAAGCCGCTGCCGCCAAGCATGCCGCAGCCAACCGCGCAGCCGCCCAGAAGATTGCCGCCCAAAGGGCAGCCGCCGCCAAGACCCGCAGGCTGGCAAAGGCCGACCGCAACGAGGTCAAGTCCGAGCCTGAAAACCAGAACGACGAAGATACAGCCAAGCTGGCCCCGGTCAAAGCCTCGGCAATCGCCGGCACCAACACCTTGGAATTCGAAGATAAATCAAACAAGGCGGATGTTGCAGCCCGTGCTGACAACGACCCTGAAACAGCGGCGGTCGAGGCAGAGGTTGGCACAGACAGTCGCGACGAGACGGCCGAACTGGAGTGCAAAAAGTACATCCCCAGCGCCGGCATGACCATCTCGGTCCCCTGCGGGTCCTGAGTCTGCGACCCGGATACTAATCAAAACATAGCACCGGACTTGCCAAAGTCCGTTGCGGTGGGTTCTTCATAGGTTGTGCTTTGCACTCCAGAAACGCTTAGTCCTTGGATATGTTGTTTTGAGCATATTCCGTCGACGGGCGAGACTAACAAGACGAGGTGAATGACATGCAGGGCAGTGCATCGATAGCAGGCGGAGCGGATGCGGCCGCCGCCGGTCCACGACGCCGTTTGCGGATGGCCCCGAAGCTGGCCTACCGCAACCTGTTCCACGACAAGATCTCGCTTTTCGTGACATTGATCGGCATCGTCTTCTCCGTCGTGCTTCTATCGTTCCAGTCCGGCATTTACCTTGGCATCGAACGCACCATCGCCGCGGTTCTCGACAAGACCAAGGGCGAGCTCTGGGTTTTGCCGATCGGCACCAAGAGCGTCGATGACCCCTCCCTCCTGCCAGGCCGTGAAAAATACACCGTTCTCTCGGTCCCCGGCGTCGCGAACGTGGAAACCCTTTCGATGGGTTTTGCCCGCTGGCGCAAACAAAATGGCGGCGCAACGACAGTCCTCGTTGTCGGGTCTGACTGGAACTCCGGCGGCCTCAAGCCCTGGAACGTCATCGACGGCAGCGTCGATCAGCTGGCCGCTCCCAAAATGGTCGCCGTCGACCGCACCTACTTCAAGGATCTGGACGTCAAGGGGCTCGGCGATCCCGCCGAGATCAACGGCATGACAGTGAAGGTCGGCGCGGTCACCAACAAGATCCGCTCGTTCACCACCATGCCCTACATCTTCACCACGCTCGGCCGTGCGCAGATCATGCTCGGCGCGCAACAGGAGCAGGGCTCCTATGCCCTCGTCAGCCTGAAGCCCGACAGCGACGTCGATATCGTGCAGGAACGCATCCAGGCCAAACTGCCCGACGCCGAAGTCCTCAAGCGTGAGGATTTCCGCAACCGCTCGATCAACTACTGGCTGTTTCATACCGCCGCCGGCTCCGGCCTGATCGCCGGCACTGCGCTTGCCATCATCGTCGGCATCGTCATCGTCGCCCAGACGCTTTACGCAAGCACCAAGGACCACCTCAACGAATTTGCGACCCTTCGCGCGCTCGGCGCCTCGGCCGGTTACATCATCCAGGTCATCCTACTGCAGGCGCTCTTTTCAGCCATCGTCGGCTACGCACTCGGCATGACTTTGACGCTGGGGATATTCAAGCTTGCCGAAAACACAACTCTCAACGTGGTGATGACGCCGGGACTCGCCGCCTTGTTGTTCGCAACCACCATCGGCATGTGCATGCTGGCCGCGATCTCCGCGATCTTCAAGGTCATCCGCATCGATCCGGCTGGCGTCTTCAGCCGCTAGACCGACCAACTCAAGGAGGCGGCCCAATCGTCGCCTCCTGTACTCCCGGGAACTGCGCAGAGACCACGAATAATTCAGGCTCGTCAGGATGTTATGAGCCAAAAGCAAGACACTTCGAGGAACGACATTATGATTCAATCAAAATCCGACGGGGCCAAGCCTTCTCCGATCCTCGTTGCCGACGGGATCGTCAAGGTGTTCGGGACCGGCGCCGGCGAAGTGCAGGTATTGAAGGGCGTGCATCTCGACCTCCTGCCGGGCGAACTCACCCTCCTCATGGGCCCCTCCGGCAGCGGCAAGACCACGTTGCTGTCGATCCTCGGCTGCATCCTGCGCCAGACCGAGGGCGACCTTGTCATCGCCAACACGAAGACCAACAAACTGAGCGCCGAGGCGATGGCCGATCTGCGGCGGAATCACGTTGGCTTCGTCTTCCAGTCCTACAACCTGTTCCCGACACTGACCGCGCTGGAGAACGTCATGCTGGCCCTCGATGTTCGCGGCCGCATGCCGGCCGATGCCCCGCAGCGCGCCAAGAACGCCCTCGACTCGGTCGGCCTGTCGCACCGCATCAATACATATCCAGCCAAGCTGTCGGGCGGCGAGAAGCAGCGCGTCGCGATCGCCCGCGCACTTGCCGGCTCGCCTTCGGTGATGCTGGCCGACGAACCGACCGCCGCCCTCGATTCGGAAAACGGTCAGTCCGTGATGCAGCTGATGTCCGACGTATCCAAGGACGCAAGCCGCGCGGTCCTGTGCGTCACCCATGACCACCGCATTCTGAAATACGCCGACCGCATCATCCGCATCGAGGACGGTGTCATTTCGACCGACGAACGGCCCAAGGACGACCCCGTCGCACGCGCCAACATGGAACGCCTGTCCGCCGAGGGTGCCCATTGAATTCTTCAGGAAACTTGGGGAGGGTTCGCCATGTGCGCCCGCCTCGACTGGATGCAACGGCCAGGGCCGGATGAAACAAACATGTGGGATCATTGCTGAGAGATTGGGAGCAAGAAAGATGAAGCGAATTCTTAAATCGATTGCAGTTCTGGGGCTTGTCGGCGCCGGATTGCTGATACCGGGCCTGACATCGACGGACGCGCTCCGCGCCGAAGAATCCGACACGCCGTGGGTTGTCGCTGCCCCCGGACGCCTGGAACCGAAAGGCGGCATGATCAACATCGGCACCGCCATCATCGGCCGCATTTCGGAGGTCTACATCGCCCTCAACGATGAAGTCGAGCAGAACGAACTCCTCCTCAAACTCGATGACGCCGAAGCCCGTGCGCGCCTTGCAGCCGCTGAGACACAGGCCGACGTCCGCGAAAAAACCCGCGACGATGGCAATCTCAACAAGGACCGCAAGGACGTTCGCGATGCCGAGGATGAAGTCTACCGCGCCGAGCGCGCCGCAACCGGAGCCCGCATCGAACTCGACTACGCGCTGTCCGGCCGCCGCAACGGCACCGTCACCGAGCGCACCTTGCGCGATGCCCGCCGCCGCCTCGAACAGGCCGACGACCGGGTCCAGAAGGCCCGCGTGAAAGTGGCCCGCGCCCAGGCCGATCCCAACCTGCCCGCCCCTTCGCCGGCCGAAGCAGCCGTCAGCGAAGCACGCGCCCAGGTCGCCATTGCCGAAGCCCTGCTCGACAAGACCCGTGTGCGCGCGCCGCGCACCGGCCGTGTCCTGATCCTGCGCGCCAAGTCCGGCGAAATGGTCGCCCCCAACCCTCAGGCCCCCCTCGTCGTCATCGGCGACATGACCGGCATGCAGGTCACCGCTGAAGTCGATGAGGTCGACGTCGCCAAGGTCGAGGTCGGCCAGAAGGCCTACGTCACCTCGATCAGCTACCCCGACAAGGAATTCGAAGGCAAGGTGTCCAAAGTGGCCCCGGCACTCGCCAGCCCGGTCATCATGCAGCGCGGCGCCCGCCGCGCAACCGACGTCGAAATCCTGGAAGTGACCATCGAACTTGAAGGGGACGTGCCGCTACTGCCGGGCATGCGGGTAGACGCCTTTTTTCGTAAGTAAGCTGAAACCGGCCTCATCGCCGTCCGGGCCCTCAAGGCCCTACCGCACCAGGATCGCCCGCGCCGAACAGGCGATCAGCACGAACAAGCCAAAGCCCGCCCGCGAGACATCGCAGCGGGCTTTGCTGTTTGGGCTCGCACGCGATCCCACCGATGCCCGAAATTTTGCACGTCGCCTAAACGCGAAGTCGGCAAGTGAACGAAATATCAATAACTTAACAAATGACAATTAACCCCGCACCTGTCGCGCTGGGAACAGCGCGATGCGCGCGAATGCCTCACACTCCTGGATAAGCACTAGATCCCGCCACCGGCAAGGAAAGGAACCGGCGGCATCACAAACAGGAACCAGGAGCGTGTCATGCAAGGACGCATCGTCAAATTCAACGAAACCCTGAACGTCGGTGTCATCAAGGCCGATGACGGCCGCAAGATCCGCTTCGTGCCCGGCGAGATCCGCAATCCGAACGGACGCATCGTCGGCTACGACGTCGACTTCGTGCAGCCCGGCCCCTGCCGCAAGGCCGCGGACATCATCCTGCTCACCGGCTCACCCTGGGAGGTATTCGCCAACTCCGCCAACAACCACGCCAACGCTGACCGGAGGGCTTCGTGATGATGCTTCACCTTGAGCCGACCGACGTCGCCCCGGTACCCGCTTCACTCATGCTGGCCGCCCTCAACGCCGTCGTGCGCTCGGGCAAGGCAGGCATATTCTTCGAAGGCGCTGAAGCCGCCGACCGCCAGCTCGTCGAGGATGCCTTCTGGGCCGACTACGAAGGCAACACCTCGCTCGGCGGCATGGCGCTGATCCGGCTTTGGGCACTTGTCGACGTGCTTCAGGCCCGCCGGCTGCAGAATCAACTTCTGCAACGCGGCTTCCGGTTCATCGAGGCAGCGGCAATCGCAACCGGCGACCTGCGGCTCAATCTCGAGTGGGGCTTCATGCCGCAACGCCTGTTCTGGGCCATCGCAACGATCGAAAAAGATCACGCGGAGAAATTGCCCAAGCCGGTTCGCATCGAACCTCTCGAACTGGCCCAATTGCCGGCCGCAGCCTGATTGGGACCGATGAGGCCCGATTCACCGCGACCCGAACAGGAAGGCCTCCGATCCCACAGTAATTTTGTGGCCGATTAGCCCGTTGCATCGGAAAGATCAGGACTTCGCCCTTGACAGGAGACCGACAGGCCATGGCAAAAGCCATTGAGCCTGCCAACGAAACAACGCTGTGTTAGTCTGGCTCAGCGAAATGGGCCGGTCCTGATCCGGCACTGTCAAACGGGAACTTTTCAACGATGGCCATAACCGCCGAGGCGATTACGCACAGCATGCGCTCCAGCATGGAAGCATCGAAATCGAGCGACCACCCCTACCGGCACTGGTTCTTGTCGAGATGCCTGCCCGACGATGCCATCGAAGCCACCATGACGCTCCCCTTCGCCGCTCCCGAACTCGGCGGCGTTTCCGGCAAACGCGAACTGCACAACAAGACGCGCACCTATTTCGATGCCGAGAATATGAACCGCTTCCCTGTCTGCAAGGCCGTCAACGACGCTTTCCAGTCGCCCGACCTCACCCGCGCCATCGCCACCTACTTCGGCACCGACCTGAACGGCAGCTATCTGCGCGTCGAATACGCCCAGGATATCGACGGGTTCTGGCTGGAACCGCACACCGACCTCGGCGTCAAGGTCTTCACCATGTTGCTCTACGTATCGAACGATCCGAGCCACTCCAATCTCGGCACCGATATCTATGATGCCGATAAGAAGCATTTCGGACGTTCGCCCTTCCAGTCGAATGGCGCAATGGTGTTCATCCCCGGCGACAACACCTACCACGGCTTCGAACCGCGCAAGATCGAGGGCATCCGCAAGTCGATCATCATCAACTACGTCACCGACGAGTGGCGCGCCCGCGAACAACTCCCCTTCGCCGACCAGCCGATCGGCCACTAGCGCGGGTGCTGGGTCGGCACCCGAAGCGCAACCAGCAAGCGCGGGTGCTGGGTCGGCACCCGAAGCGCAACCAGCAAGCGCTGTTCCACACGACCTTGGGAAGTGTGGACGACTTCAAAAAAGCGATCGGCACCCGAAGCGCAACCAGCAAGCGCGGGTGCTGGGTCGGCACCTGAAGCGCAACCAGCAAGCGCGGGTGCTGGGTCGGCACCTGAAGCGCAACCAGCAAGCGCTGTTCCACACGACCCTGGGAAGTGTGGACGACATCAAAAAGCGGTCGGCACCTGAAGCGCAACCAGCAAGCGCTGTTCCACACGACCCTGGGAAGTGTGGACGACATCAAAAAGAGGTCGGCACCTGAAGCACAACCAGCAAAATTCACTCCGGTGCGCCCTTGGCCGAAACGTCGTAACCGCGCGCTTCGAGACCCGCGATCACCCGCTGCAGGTGCGCCCGGTCCCGCGTCTCGATGACGACGTGCAGTTCCGCGCCCTTGGCCGGAAGGTCGGTAAACACCCGCTGGTGATAGACTTCGACGACGTTCGCCTCGGCTTGCGCGATCGCCGCCGAAACCGTCGCCAGCTGCCCCGGCCTGTCGGGTATGTCGATGGTCAGCTGGGTCAGGCAACCCTGCCGCGCAAGTTCGCGCGTCAGCACGCTCGCCAACAGCCGTGTATCGATATTCCCGCCGCACAATACCAGGCCGACGTTGCGCCCCTTGAAACGCTCCGGAGAGGCGATCATCGCGGCCAGTCCGGCGGCCCCTGCGCCTTCGACAACCGTCTTCTCTATGTTGATGAGGAGACTGACCGCGCGTTCGAGCTGGACCTCGCTGACCAGGAGGATGTCGTCGACAAACTCCCGAACGATCGGTGTCGTGATTTTCCCCGGCGACTTGACCGCGATGCCCTCGGCCAATGTATCGCCCCGCATCGGCAGGTCTTCACCGCGCACCGCGTTATACATCGATGGATAGAGCCGCGCCTGCACGCCGATCACCTCGATGTCCGGCTTCACCGCCTTCGCCGCAATCGCCATGCCTGAAATAAGCCCGCCCCCTCCGATCGGCACCACCAGCACGTCGAGATCGGCTACCTCGCGCATCATTTCCAGCGCGATCGTTCCCTGTCCGGCAATCACGAGACGGTCGTCATAAGGGTGAACGAACGTCAGGCCGTTCTCGCGGCCGTAGGCGTGCGCGAATTCCGCCGCCTCCTCAAGCTGTGTGCCCTTGAGCAGCACGGTCGCGCCGTTGCGGCGCGTGTTCTCCACCTTCACCGTTGGCGTCGGCTCCGGCATCACGATGAACGCCGGAATACCGAGCCGGTTCGCGTGATAGGCGACACCCTGCGCGTGATTACCCGCCGACATCGCGATGACACCTTTCGCGCGCTCCCCGCCGGTGAGCGCCAACAGCCGATTCAACGCACCGCGCTCCTTGAACGCGCCGGTGAATTGCAGGTTTTCGCGCTTCAACCAGACGTTGGCATCGAACATCTTCGAAAGCGTTCGCGAGCGGTCGCAGTCAGTCTCCTCGACAGCACCGGCGATTGCCTTTGCCGCCGCTTCTATGTCGGTGAGCGTTACAGCCTGCCCGTTTCCGCCACCACCACCCGACTTGCCCATACGTTTCGAACCCATCCGTTTCGACCTCAATCGCTCCGACCCCAACCGCTCCGACCCCAACCGCTTCGACCCCAACCGCCTCGACCAAAGTTTCACCCCTGCCGATTGGTGCAGGAACGGCCCCGCACGGTCATTACAACCACCAGCATGTTTTTTTCTTTGCCCGCACCGCCCCAGAGTGGCTACAAAGCCTGGAATTCACAACCCAACACGACTTTAGGAAGTGTTGGTAGTGGAAGAGCCCAACACGACTTTTTTCGTCAACACAAGCTTGCGCCGTGTTGAGCAAAGGAAGTGTTGGTAGTGAAAGAAGCCCAACACGACTTTTTTCGTCAACACAAGCTTGCGCCGTGTTGAGCAGGCAATAACGTCAACACAAGCTTGCGCCGTGTTGAGCAGGCAATAACGTCGACACAAGCTTGCGCGCTCCAACATCGGCCCGCCGAATGTTGGGCAAACAAGTGTTGAGCAGGCAATAACGTCAACACAAGCTTGCGCACGCCAACATCGGCTTGCCGAATGTTGGTCGAGACAATTTCCAGCACCATGAGGAGCGGACACGATGGCCAAGGTTGCATTCATTGGATTGGGAGTCATGGGTTATCCGATGGCAGGACACCTCCTCAAGAAGGGCGCCCATGAACTGACCGTCTATAACCGCACCTTTGCCAAGGCTGAAAAGTGGGTCGCCGAATACGGCTCAGGCCGCGCCGCCAAGACACCCGCTGAAGCCGCCGACGGTCAGGATTTCGTCTTCTGCTGCGTCGGAAACGACGATGACCTGCGTGCCGTCACCCTCGGCGAGAACGGCGCCTTTTCGGTCGTGAAGCCCGGCGCCGTCTTTATCGACAACACCACCGCTTCCGCCGATGTCGCCCGCGAGCTATATGCAGCCGCCAAGGAAAAAGGCTTCGGCTTCATCGACGCTCCCGTATCCGGTGGCCAGGCCGGTGCCGAGAACGGCGTCCTGACCGTCATGTGCGGCGGCGAGGAAGCCGTCTTCCAGCGTGCCGAACCGGTCATTTCGGCCTACGCCCGCATGGTCAACCTGATCGGTGCACCAGGCGCCGGCCAGCTCACCAAGATGGTCAACCAGATCGCCATCGCCGGCCTCGTCCAGGGGCTCTCCGAAGCAATTCACTTTGCCCAGAAAGCAGATCTCGACGTCACCAAGGTGATGGACACCATATCCAAGGGGGCTGCCCAATCCTGGCAGATGGAAAATCGCTGGGAGTCCATGAAAAACGGCAAGTTCGACTACGGCTTCGCCGTCGACTGGATGCGCAAGGATCTCTCCATCTGCCTTGGCGAAGCCCGCCGCAACGGCGCCAGCCTCCCGGTCACCGCCGTCGTCGACCAGTTCTATTCGGAAGTGCAGAAAATGGGCGGCAGCCGTTGGGACACGTCGAGCCTTATCGCCCGCCTCAATGCCGCCGACCGCAAGCTCGGCTGATCCCGGGATTTCGCAAGTGACCGACCGCGCAGCCACCGATACAGGCGCCGACGATCCGCAAGCCAGGGCGCTCAAGGACGCCATGGCGGCCATCAATCCGGTCTATCGATGGCTGGGTATCGAGATAGAGGTGGCCGGCACCGCGAGCGCCCGCTTCGCCATGGACGTGAAGGAGCAGCACGCCAACACCTTTGGTGTCTGCCACGGCGGCATCGTCTTCGCATTCGCCGACCTGGCGCTTGGCTTCACCTGCAACGCACGCGGCGAACGCGCCGCAACCGCCAGCGCGTCGATCGAATTCCTCAAACCCGTGCCGCTCGGCGACCGACTTGTCGGCGACGTGATCTGCACGGCCCTGAGTGGACGTAATGCCTATTACGATGTGGTCTTGAGCCTCGCCAGCGCACCGGGCGTTACTGTGGGACTGGTGCGCGGACGCATGCGCCTCACCGGCGGGCCGACGCTGGCCACATGAGCGCTGACGGAATCAACGCTTGTTCTGAGAATTCTTGCCGCCGGCGATGGCGAACTGCAGCGGCAAGGCAGTCGTATATTTGATTTGCTCGATCGCGAACACCGTCGACACCTTTGAAATCTCGATCCTTGAAATAAGCTTCTTGTAGAACTTGTCGTAGGCCGCGATGTCCGGCACCACCACCCGCAACAGGTAGTCGATTTCCCCGGCCATCCGGTAGAACTCGACGACCTCGGGAAAATCGACGACGGCCTCGTGAAACCTTTCCAGCCATTCGTTGCTGTGCTGATCGGTCTTTATCTGAACGAACGCCGTCACCCCGGCATTGACTTTTTCCGGGTCGAGAACGGCAACCTTGCACTTGATGATCCCGGCTTCCTCAAGCTTCTGGATGCGACGCCAGCACGGCGTCGTCGAAAGACCGACTTCCTTGCCGATGTCGGCTACCGCTCGCGTCGCGTCTTCCTGCAGTACGCGCAGAATTTTGATATCCATTTCATCGAGCATGTTCCTCCCCTTTCCATGGCCGCACCGACCGCGCCTAGACCGTCCGCCGACCGCTTTCGAGAAGGTCCAATAGAATTCAAACTCCAGCCCGCAATTCCTCGCCAATGAGCAAGGCCCCGACAGTCTCGAAGTTCCCGCAGTAGAACCTTATCACGAACGAAAAATAGCTGGCACGCAACAGTAAATCTATTCTATCGATATTACGAAACGCTGTTCAAGCCATACCCTCACATCATCTCAAGAGTTTGGGCTATCTGCCCCCTCAATTCTGGCAGTAATTCCGTTTCAAACCACTGATTCCGCTTGATCCACGCGTTATTTCGCCAGGATGGATGCGGCAGCGGAACGAGTTTGGGTTGGCCAAAGGCGGCAACCTCACGCCACGCCGCGACCGATTCGGTCAAACTTGCGCGGTTGTGCTCCCCCAGATGCCAGTTTTGCGCATACCGGCCTACCAGCAGCACCAGTTCCAGGTTCGGCATTTTCTCCAGGAGCACGCTTCGCCAATGGGGAGCGCATTCCTTTCGCGGCGGCAAGTCGGCGCCTTTGCCGTTGTATCCGGGAAAGCAGAACCCCATCGGCACGATAGCGACCTTGGCGCTGTCATAGAAGACCTCCTCCCCGACGCCCATCCACTCCCGCAGACGCACTCCGGAAGGATCGGTGAACGGTTTGCCGCTGTGATGCACCTTGAGGCCCGGAGCCTGCCCGAAAACGCCGATTCGCGCCGTGCTGCTGACCTGCAGAACCGGTCTTGGTGCATGCGGCAGCGGCTTGCCTTTGGGGGCATCGACGCAAAGCCGGCATTGCCTGATTTCGCCGACCAGGCTCTGGAGCCCGCCATCGCCGGCCCCACTCGAGCGATGGCCCGCCACTTTAGATGTCGATCTCAAGACCATCGCTGGCAATCGTAACCCGCCGCTCGTCTATCTCGTCAAGACGCGCCAGCATCGGCCGGCTCATATGCGTGAGGACGATCCGCTTGGCACTGATATCGCAGAGCTTTTCGCGAAGAATGCTCCACGCCGTATGATACCGCAGCCCGGCTTCGTAGGCGAAACACTCGTTGATATGAACGTCCGCGCCCGCCGAAAGGCTGAACAGCTCATCCACCCACTCGGTGTCCCCGGAATAGCTGAGCGTCTTGCCGCCGAATTCGAAACGCAGCCCGTGCGAAGGTGCACCTGAGGGATGGCAGACCTCGATGGCGGTGCACGTCAGCGAACCCAGAGTAACCGCCGCATCCTTGGAATTCTCGATGAACCGCAGTTCGAAATGATCTTCTTTGCCGGTGCTGCCAGGAAACAGCGCTTCCGCCGTTGTCAGATATCGAGCTTCGATCCCCGGCGGCCCGACAATGGTTAGCGTCCTGGTTCGCTTTTCCACGTGCCGCGCATAGAGCACCCACCAGACCAGACCGGAAAAATGATCGCCGTGAAGGTGCGTGATGAATATTGCATCGACACCTGCCGGGTCGAGGCCGGCACGTTCCATCCCGATCAGGCTTGAAGCGCCGCAATCAATGAGAAAACTGAACTCGCTGGTCCCTACATGGAAACATGTCTGAAGTCGTCCACCCGAGCCGAATGCATCACCCGAGCCGACTATTGTCAGCTTCATCGCTCTTTTCCTGTCCAACCCCAATCCAACTATGGTGCGGCCACGCACCATAGTTCGTCTGTTCCCTTGGGAACAAGGATCAATAGGTCAACCCCGCCAATGGTCAAGATCCAGGTAAAATAGATACACCATTTCAGGCACTTGCACTGGGTCGCGCCGCGACATCAGCATACCACCGCGCCAGCCCTTCGAACGAGTCCGGCCGCTCGATGCGGGCCGCAACCATGAAGTCCACTGCCACCAGGGCGGTGATGTCGGCCACAGTGAAGGCCTCACCGGCAACGAACCGCGAAGCCGTCAGCCGCTCGTCGATGAGCGCCAATTGCCTCAGCGCCTTGTCCTTGTTGGCCACTCCCCATTCACGGACCTGCGGCACTTCCCGCTCGCTCATGCGCGGGTGCAGGTGTCGAAACGCCTGCGCCACGGCGTGGAAGAGCCCATGCTCGACTCGCCGGTTCCACATCTCTATTTGCGCCTTTTCCAGCGGCGTCGCCCCGAACAATGCCGGATCGGGAAAAAGCGCCTCGAAATATCGGCAGATCGCAATCGATTCGGCAATGCATTGCCCGTCATCGAGGACCAGGATCGGCACCTGCCGCATCGGGTTGCGCCCCGCGAATTCGGCCGAACGGATATTTTCCATTGTGAGCTCGAACTCTTCGAACGACACCGCGATGCCCTTTTCCGCCAGGAAAATTCTTACCCTCCTGGGGTTGGGTGCCGCTTTCGCTTCGATAATCTTCATCTCTGTTAACCCGTCGTTATCCTGCTTGCCGATGAGATCCCCTCATCCAATTGGTTTTGTTGCTTTCGTTCAATCCCGCTGACGAATAAAACAAAACGGTCCAAACCAGCAGTCATCGAAGCCGGACCCGAAATTCATTGTCCGATATTTCTTTCTCTGCGCCATTCCCTCGGCCGGGTGAATTCCCCGGACCAAAGCCCTTTCCCTGAAGCTTTCGCGACTTTTTCCTCGTCGTGGAACCGACCGTAGGCGACCGCGAATCCGTGCGCCACCATCTCACGGTTGAGGTCTACCCCCGCCGCTTCACACACCGCAAGAAGCCGTTGATGCTTATCGATTTCCAGCCCCTTGCAGAGAACGGAATTGCGGCCGATAAGCCTCTGCAGAACGCGTCTGGCCTCCTCCCCGCAAGCCCATTCACGGCCCTGGCGTTGACAGGTCTGACGGCCCTCGGGGGCATCGATCCCATGCATCCGGACTTCCCGGCCACCCACAAACAGACTATCCCCATCGATAACCCGCGCTATTCCCTCTGCGTCCTCGATTCCCGGCGCAGTGTTGAAAAAATTGAATAACAAGCCAATCACGATGAGCAAAAGCCCTATCCATTTCACCGGACCGCGCTTATTTAATAGTTGTAACGCCCGCTTCATAGTTCCGCCATATCAAGTTGTTTCGAATTGATAAACCATACGTTAGTGAATTTAGTAGAAATTCACCGTCATCATCTCTGCAAATCTCGACTCGCACTCGTCGGTTAACGTCCTATCTCCCCAAGAGACCGTGTTCGAGACAACAGAATAGCCCGAGCTGGGAACAACAATCCGGATGGACAAGTCGGTGAAATCCGAAGAAATCGCGCGGCTCAGGGGACGCCGCGAGGCACGCCGCCTCTCCAGCGAGCAACTGCGCACGATCCGCAGCCAATTGTCCTCGGGCTCCAACGTGAAACCCGAATTCGAGTACGAACTTCTCTCGATGTTCGTGCGCAACGAGATTTCGGCCGCCGCGACCATGCCGGCCCTGTCGATCATCCTGTCGATCGCATCGATGCTGTGGGCGACGCCGCTCGAAGCTGCGCTGTGGCTGGTACTCGTCATCGCGTCCAAGGTCTTCCTCCTCGAGTTGTGCCGACGCTTCATAACTATGAGTCAGGCCGACGTCGATGTGCGGGTCTGGCGCCGGCGCTTCGTATTGTCCGAGCTGCTGAACGGCATGACATGGGCCGGCTTCGCACTGGTCGGAATTTCGAACTACGCAACGGCGACGGAATCCCTTTTGTTCTCTTCCCACGTCTTCATCTTCGCGATGCTGATCGTGATCCTTGCAATCCGCATGACGTTCGCCTCGACCATCATGCCGATCATGCACGCCGGTACGATCCCGATGACGCTGGCGGTCGTCAGCAGACTTGTGATCCTCGGCATGATCGTCAACGACCCGCTCTACTACGCGCTGGCCTCGATGGCCGTCGGCGTCCACCTCTACTTCGTGTTTCTCGCCGTCGGTCTTCACTCGACGGCCCTTGCGATGCTCGAATTCCGCGCGCAAAAAGACCTTCTGATCGCGGAGCTCGAAGAAGAAAAGTCCATGTCGGACGAGGCGCGAAGACGCGCGGAAGCCGCCAACAAGGCCAAATCGCGTTTCCTCGCTACGATGAGTCACGAGTTGCGCACGCCACTCAACGCAATCATGGGCTTTTCCGAAGTCATGAAGCAGGAAGTCCTCGGCCCGATGCCGAACGAAACCTACCGTGATTATGCCGACAGCATCCACTCTTCGGGCAGCCACTTGCTCAATCTCATCAACGAAATCCTCGATCTTTCCCGCATCGAGGCCGGTAAGTATGACCTGCACGAAGAACCCTTGCGCCTCGCCGATATCGCCGACGACTGTCACCGCCTGTTGAGCCTGCGCGCCCAAGGCAAGGGCCTGGAGATTATCGAGGACTTCACACCCGGGCTCGAACAGATTTGGGCCGACCCCCGCGCCATCCGCCAGATCTGCCTGAACCTGATGTCGAACGCGTTGAAGTTCACCCCGCGCGGCGGCCATATCTATGTGAGCATCCACCCCACCAGCGATGGCGGACAGCGCCTCAGCGTACGCGACACCGGCCCCGGCATTCCCAAGGAAGAGATCCCCAAGGTTTTACAGGCTTTCGGCCAAGGGTCGCTGGCCCACCAGACCGCCGAAGGCGGCACCGGCCTTGGCCTGCCGATCGTCAAGAACCTGATCGAACTGCACGACGGCAGTTTTGAATTGCTGTCCGAACTGCGCAAGGGCACCGAGGCCATCATCTACATTCCCCCCAAACGCGTGCTGCAGGCAGTCGGCCCCCTTCAGCCTTTCGGCCACGAACGTCATCGCGAAGACGTCTCAACCCGGCGCCCACGCCTCGTCAATCAGCACGGCGGCGCCCAGCGCTCGACCCGCGCACCGACCTATGCGCGGGCGTGAAGGACGTGCCGCACAGCCGCGTGCACCATTGTCGTTCAAGGCCGCCGGCTGGCAATCAGCTCAACGCATCGCTATAGTCCATTCGCAGACTCTGCGGGCGTTTCCCGGCTCTTGCCGGGCCTGCATAATTTGAAACCTGCACCGCGCCGCATGCGCGACTGGCTATGCCGGTTCGACAAGGTGGTCTCGTTCAAGGAAAAGACATGCTCGGATGGCTCGCCCTGCTCCTCGCGCTCCTGCTTGCGCTTTTTTATTTTCTGACCGGTGAGGGCAGCAGTGTTTCCGACCTCAGCGGATCAGAGCGCTGGTTGTTCATCGGCGGCGCGACCCTCCTCGTTTTCTACGCGCTGGTTTTGATGAGCGCCAACGCCAGCCGTCTAAGCCAGTCTTTGAAGCAGCTCGGCATCTGGGCCGGATTGATCCTGCTTTTGGTCGCCGGCTACAGTTACCGGGGCGAACTGGGCGAGATCGCCTACCGCGTCACCGGCGAACTGTCTCCTCCTGGAACCGCTCAACAAACCTCATCGGCCGGCAACAACCTCGCGGTGCGCCTGCGCCGCCGCTCGGATGGACACTTCGTTGCCCGCGGCGCCATCAATGGCGCATCCACGCCCATGCTGGTCGACACCGGCGCCTCAACCGTCGTTCTGAAGCCTGCCGATGCCGAGCGCGCCGGCATCAACGTGTCCAACCTTGCATTCACCGCGCCCGTCAGCACCGCCAACGGCACCACTTTTGCCGCCCCGGTCCGCCTGCGCAGCATCGATGTCGGCGGCATAATTCTCGAAGACGTCGAAGCCCTCGTCACCAAGCCTGGAAGCCTTAACGAGAGCTTATTGGGTATGAGTTTCTTAAGACGTTTGCGCTCTTATGAGTTTTCAGGCGATTTCTTGACGCTCCGGAGTTAGCCGCAGTCCGCTGCCCCGGTGCACAACACCAGTATTCGGGCGCGAAGCATGACGAGTGGCACCCGCAGTTTGATGGGCGAAATATTGAGCTGGGCTGTTGTCGCCGTCCTGCTCGCTTGGGCCATGGCCAATTACGAGACCGTCAAGGGATTAACCCACACGGTCCTCGGCCTTGAACTTTCTAAACCCGATGCAGAAGTGCACTCCACCAACTCCGAAACCGCCGGCAACGCCGGCAAATCTCGTCCTGTCGGCTATGTCGAGCTGACCGCAGACGACCGCGGCCATTACCGCGTCGACCTCGAAGTCAACGGGCGCAACGTCGGTGCCATGGTCGATACTGGCGCAACCGTCGTCGCCATGAGCCGCGACGACGCCCGCCGCGCCGGGCTCCACCTGTCCGCCAAGGATTACACCCACCAGGTACGCACCGCCAACGGCATCGCCAAGGTCGCCCCCGTCATGCTGTCGCGTGTCCGCCTCGGCGACATCATCGTGCGCAACGTCGAGGGCGTTGTCACCGAGGACGGGGCTATGGATGGAACATTGCTCGGCATGTCCTTCCTGAGCCGGCTCTCCCGTTTCGAAATTCGAAGTGGCCGCCTGATCCTTCAGGAGTGACATTCTCCGCTGCGCGTTTCCTGGGTGGCATTGAAGCCCATCCATCGCAAACGAGCATTGCCTTGTGCACGCCATTGAAGCCGGTTAATCGATTCGACCCGTGACAACACCGGATTAAACCATTGCACAACGAAGCGGCCAGCTCCCTCGAAGTCATTCGCCAGGCTGATCCTGGACGGCCCTTCGTCGTCGCCCAGCTCGGCCAGTCGCTCGACGGCCGCATCGCGACACCGACCGGCGAAAGCCGATGGATCAATCGCGATTGCGCCCTCGACCACCTCCACCGCCTGCGCGCGGAAGTCGACGCCGTCGTGGTTGGCATCGGCACCGTCATCGCCGACGATCCATTGCTGAATGTGCGCCGCATTCCGCTCACTCAGAAGCGCACGCAGCCCGCCCGCGTCGTCATAGACCCTTCGGGCCGTCTACCCGCGACCGCCAAGATACTCAACTTCGACGGCGCCGATGTGCTCGCGATCAATGCCCACGACTGCACCAACCCATCGCCGTGCAACACGCTCACGATCGAACGCGGCAGCGACGGTCTGTGCCCGAAGGCGATCCTCGAAGCTCTGTTCGCGCGCGGCTTCAACAAGCTCTTGATCGAAGGCGGCGCGCACACCGTATCAAGGTTCATCGACGCCGGCGTCATTGATCGGCTGCACATTCTATTCGCCCCGCTGATCATCGGTTCCGGCCAGACCGGAATCAACCTTTTGCCGGTCGGTGAACTGAGCCGGGCCCTGCGGCCGCCAACAAAAGTCTGCGTCCTCGATGACGGCGATGTGCTTTTCGATTGTGATCTGAGCGGCGCCCGTGCAAATCTCGCAACGAAATAGCGACCAAGTGTTGAATCAGTCGAGGATATCACGATGCCGAGGCGCAATATTCAGACTGTTGAAACGACATCGGGTTCGATCGAAGTCTATGCCCCGCCCGCACGCGCCTATCACTGGATCGTCGTAGCCCTGATCGCCATCCAGGTTCCGATCGGCCTCTACATGGTCTACCGCGGCGGCACGCTGAACATCTGGGACGCGCTCACCAACAACCTTTATTCATCCCACAAGCTGTTAGGCGTCATCATACTGGCGGTCGTGATAGCGCGCCTCGCCTATCGGCTCCGGGCTGGGGCTCCTCATCCCGAACCGACACTGGAACCCTGGCAACGCTCGGTTTCCGAAATCACCCATTGGGCAATTTATCTGCTGCTGTTGCTGGTGCCGGTGCTCGGCTACGTCGGCGTATCGATGTATCCCGCGCTCAACATCTTCGGCGCGTTCAGCCTCCCGGCGATCGCTCCGCCCGACAAGGCGACAGCCGAAGCGGTATTCTACTGGCACGGCCTTGCCGCATTCGCGCTGATCGGGCTGATCGGCATGCACGTCGGCGCAGCCATTTTCCATTACGCGATCCGCAAGGATAACGTCCTCGGCCGCATGCTTCCCGGCGCGCTCAGGAAACCCTGACGCGGCCTGAGTCCCTGCGCACCGGCACGGACAAAGTCACCCCTTCTCGCACGCTCCCGCTTTGAGCAGAGGAAATTCAGCTTTCTTCACCTCTCCCCGTTTGCGGGGAGAGGTCGAGGCTGGCATCGCCAGCCGAGGGTGAGGGGCAGACGCACGCAGAAGCGCTGCGGTGAGTCGTCATAGCTCGGGTGCCGCTCGGCTCCACACCGGTTTACCGAGTGTGGACCAAACGAAAGCAGCGATGCCCAACAACGGCGCCGACTAACAAGCTACAGCTCGGCTCCACACCGGTTTACCGGGTGTGGACCAAACAAAAGCAGCGATGCCCAACAACGGCGCCGACTAACAAGCTACAGCTCGGCTCCACACCGGTTTACCGGGTGTGGACCAAACAAAAGCAGCGATGCCCAACAACGGCGCCGACTAACAAGCTACAGCGAAGGTATCCGTATGCCCGACCGTGACACCGGTCAGCTTGCGTGCGGCCCACGTCTTCAGCGACGCCGCATCAACGCCGCCGATCTCCGCCACCGCCGCCGCGTGCCCGGACTGGATTTCATCCATCAGCATCTGATCCGCCGGGCCAAGTACCCACGGGCTGTCACCCTCCTGCACGCTGAAGCCTGCCATCTGCAAGCAGTCGAATAGTGCCGACGGAGCTGTCGGGCCCGCCGCGACGCCGAATCCCTTGTCGGTCAGCTGATGACGGTGGAACGCCGCAATCACCGCGTTGTCGGCCGGGTGATGTGGTTCGAAACGCGAAATGCCGTTGTAGGTGAGCACCGTGTAGAACACCGCGCGGCGCTTCGCCACCGCCTGCGCAAACCGCCCCATGAATGCTTCCGACGCAAGATCGAAGAACGCCGCCGCCGTGACCAGGTCGCTTGGGTTCCCGAGCGCATGATCGAGATCGGCGGCAAGGTCGGCCTGCCGGAAGGCGACTTCGATACGCCGGCGGCCTCTTTCCAGGAATAGCTTGTCGCCCGCTTCGCTCACCTTATCGGCCCATGCACAAAGCTCGGTGCGCGCGGACTGCAACAACCCGGCATCGTAGTCGACCAGCGTCCATACCTGCGCTTCAGGCAGAAGATCGTACATGCCGCGCAGGTTCGAACCCGTTCCGCAACCGATGTCGGTGACGCTCACCTTTTCGCGCTGCTGAAAGCGCGCAGACAGCGCCTCTGCCAGATCAGAATTGCGCGAGCGGTGGTCCGCGGCCTCGCGCAACTTCAGCCACGCACTGGAGAAACCCGTCATCGCAATCATCCAATTGAAGTTACGTCAATCGTTTGCGCGCTGCCGCCACCTCTCGTAGGGACGGTGCAAAACTTTTCGTCGCGCTGAACCCGCTACGCCTTGAGACCCATGATGACGGCTGCCACGCGACGCGCCGTCTCGTTCCACGTCGGAAGCTTCCGGCCTGCCTCCCAGGAAGCATCCGACAGCTTCACCCTGAGCTTGCGCTCGCTGAGCGTGCTTTCGAGTGCGCGCGTCAACGCCTCGACGTTGCCGGGTGGAATTTTTATCGCGGCCCCCTCTGGCACCGTTTCGGCAGCAGCCCCACCGGTCGTGCAGATGATCGGAAGGCCGCGCGCCATAGCTTCGCCCAGCACCATGCCGTAACCCTCGAAGTGCGATGGCAGCACGAAGATGTCGGCACTCTCGTAGAACCGGTCGAGCGTTGCCGGCACGACCACGCCGGACAGGGTGACCTTGTCGTGGAGGCCGCTTGAGGCGATCTGCGATTTGAGCGCTTCCGTCGCCGCCGGGTCGCGATCGAGCGCCCCGGCAATTGTCAGCCGCCAGTCGAGTTCCTTGAGCGGTTCCAGCGCCGCGATGAGGATATCGTAGGCCTTTCGCTGCGAAACCGTCCCGACCGATAGGAGTTGCATCGGCGTCCCGGTACCGGTCGCCCTCTGGGCGGGGTCGGTACCGGGCTCGGCAACCGTGATCTTGTCGCCGGCGACCGCATAGTCGGCTTCGAGAATGCGCTTGGTAACACCGCTCGTAACGACGACATGATCGGCGAACCCCAGCGCCTTCGTCTCGCTGTCCTTCAACTCGGCCTGCCGCGATTCCGACAACCCCGATTCGAGCGCCAGCGGATGGTGCACCAGCGCAATAACCCTCTGCTCCACGCCTTTGACAATTGTCTCCGGCAGCACCCCGAAGGCCAGCCCGTCGATCAGAACAGTCGCATCCCCGGGAAGCTTGCCGAGTTCAGTTGCAACCGCCGCGCAATCCTTCGGTGTTGGCGACGGGAAGCTGCCGGGCAGCGCAACATGATTGACCGACACGCCGAACGACGGCAACTCGGCAATCAGCCGGCGGTCGTAGCCGTAGCCGCCCGTTGGCGTCTCGATATCCCCGGGAACGGCGAAATAGACTTCAGTCACCGATTGGACCCTCATACGTGGCGCGCGCCAGATCCGTTTCGTGAAGCGTAACGCGGATTTTGGCAATGCCCTTGCCGTCGTCGCCCAGTTTACCCGAGCCGGCAGCATTCGCCATCTCATCGAATATATACTTGGCAAGAAACTCTGTTGTCGTGAGACGGCCCTCGAATTGCGGCAGTTCATCGAGGTTCTTGTAGGCGAGTGGCTTCAACGTCTCGCTCAAGGTGCCAAGCGCCGCTCCGATATCGACGACGACATTCTGCTTGGTCAGCTTCGAGCGAAAGAAGGCGACATCGACGACGAATGTCGCCCCGTGCATGTGCTGAGCCGGTCCGAAGAACGGATCGGGCAACGAATGGGCGATCATGATGCGGTCACGGACTTCGACGGAATACATGCGGATCAACTCCTGTGAGGCCTTGGCGCGCCCAGGTCACTTGTAACGGATTACAGGTGCCAGGGCAGCCGATTCGGGATCGAGAATGCCTGGAAGAAGCATTGGCGCATCCTCGAAGGCAATCTCTTCGTTAACGAGCAGATCTAATTCAGGCCGGTCCAGCAGCTTCATTGCCGCAGCGATCCTGCGTGCATAGTTCCAGCGCGGCCGCCGCGAATCAGCAATCTGTCCGACCTGGGTCGAAATGAGCTTGAGCCGCCGCGAATGGAACGCCCCCCCGAGCGGAGCCGCAACCTCCTTTGCCCCATACCAGGACATCTCCACCACCCGGCCTTCCATGCCCGCCATGCCAAGCGCCGTTTTAAGCCCTCCGGCGCTTGCGCTGGCATGAAAAACCACGTCCCGGTCGTCGGGGAGATCGTCGCCGGGCAGAGCGAACTTGGCGCCGAATGCCTCGGCAATTTCTGCCCGCGCCGGATTTGAATCGATCACAATCACGTCAGCTCCGGGAAGCCTTGCAGCCAGATACGCGGTGAGCAGCCCCACCACCCCGGCTCCGACGATAGCAATACTGTCGCAGGGGCCGCTTGCCGCATCCCAATGTGCGTTAAGTGCTGTCTCCATGTTGGCGGCCAGAGTCGCCCGTCTGGCAGGCACATTGCATGGCACTTCCACGAGCCCTTGTGACGCTGCGAAGAACAAGTCCTGATGCGGGTGGAGGCAGAAAAAGTCACGTCCTATCAGATCTTTAGGGCCACTCTCGACACGGCCTGTCGCGCAATAGCCGTATTTTACTGGAAATGGAAAATCACCCGACTGCATCGGGGCACGCATCGAATGGAACTCGGCTTCCGGAACGTTACCGGAGAAGACGAGCCGCTCGGTCCCCCTGCTGATGCCGCTGTAAAGAGACCTAACCAACGCCATGTCACCCCGTGGCACCTCGATCCGCTCGGAACGTAACTCTACTTTCAGCGGTTCGACGTACCACAGAGCCCGCACGACAACGTGATCTGACATTCCTGGATTTCGCGTTGTTGTCTTGGTCATGAAGGCCACCTGCCGAAGGAGCTTGCAAGAAGCCCGCGGCGGATTTGAGAGATGAGACTATGAGCCATACCGTCGAAACCGCTTCCAAGCTTTCTGATGCCCCCCGGCGTCCAAGGCTTAGCCTGCCGACCCGCCTCCAGTCCATCTCGGACCTGCGCCGCCGGCGCATCATTTTCCTTGCTCTCAACGTCCTCACCTATATCGCGCTTCTTGGCGCCGCCGCCCAATTGATGGGGGCGGGTGGCTGGACCGTTGTCGATGGCATCATGTTCGCCTGTTTCGCCATCGGCACGCCATGGGCGATCCTCGGCTTCTGGAATGCGGTGATCGGTCTATGGCTGCTGCACTTTCATTCGAATTCCGCGAAGGCTGTCGCCCCGTTTGCCCGCGCCGCCGCAACCGATACGCCGCTGTTCGTCAAGACGGCGATCCTCATGACCCTGCGCAATGAGGACCCCGCGCGCGCCATCGCCCGCCTCAAGACCGTCAAGGAGAGCCTCGACACGACCGGTCACGGCAAGTCGTACAGCTACTTCATTCTCTCCGACACCAACATCGACGAAGTCGGCGCCGCCGAGGAAGCCCTCGTTGCCGATTGGCAGACCTCCACCGCCGACGGCGACCGCATAGTTTACCGCCGGCGCGCCGACAATAGCGGCTATAAAGCCGGGAACGTCCGCGATTTCTGCGAACGCTGGGGCGCCGGCTACGATCTGATGCTACCGCTTGATGCCGATAGCCTGATGTCGGGCGAGGCCATTGTCTCGATGACCCGGATGATGCAGGCTCACCCGCGCCTCGGCATTCTCCAGAGCCTCGTCGTCGGCATGCCCTCCAAAAGCGCGTTCGCCCGGATTTTCCAGTTCGGCATGCGTCACGGCATGCGCTCCTACACGATGGGTCAGGCTTGGTGGGTCGCCGACTGCGGCCCCTTCTGGGGTCACAATGCTGTGGTGCGCATCCGTCCCTTCAAGGTGCATTGCCATCTGCCGATGCTTCCCGGCAAGCCGCCGCTCGGCGGCCACATCCTGAGCCACGACCAGGTCGAAGCCGTACTCATGCGCAAGGCCGGCTACGAAGTGCGCGTGCTCCCCTACGAGATCGGCTCGTGGGAGGAAAACCCACCGACCATGATCGACTTCGCCAAGCGTGACGTGCGCTGGTGCCAGGGCAACATGCAGTACGCCGGCCTGCTCGGTCTGCCCGGGCTGTTGCCGCTGAGCCGCTTCCAGCTGGCCTGGGCGATGCTGATGTTCGTTGGCATCCCCGCCTGGACGCTGATGATCGCACTGCTTCCTGTCGCGGCCTATCAGGCGCAGACCGTCGCCGACTATCCCGTCGGCCTCGCCATCGGCCTCTACGCTGCATTCTTCACCATGTATCTGGCGCCCAAGATCGCCGGCCTCATCGACGCCGCGTTGACCAAGGGCGGAATGCGAAGCTACGGCGGGCCGCTGCGATTTATGGCGAGTGCCGCAATCGAACTCGTCTTCTCGTTCCTGCAAGGCGCCGTCTCGACCATCCGCACCACCATCTTCATGATCGGTCTGGCATTCGGAAAGTCCGTCACCTGGGGCGGGCAGTCGCGCGACGCTCATGGCGTCTCGTGGGCAACCGCGTTTGAGAATTTCTGGCCGCAGACGCTGTTCGGCATTGTCGTCTGCACCGCCCTCTACGTGGTCTCTCCGACGGTCCTGTTATGGAGCCTGCCGCTGACGCTCGGCTACCTGCTTGCCATGCCGTTCGCGGTCGTCTCCTCGCACCCTGCCGTCGGCCGCTGGCTGCAACGTGCAGGCCTGTGCGGAATCCCGGAAGACTTCCGCACGCCTGCAGAAATCCGGACCCTTGAAACGCGGCAAAGCGAGGCCGCTCCGCTCCCCGTCACCCAGCGCGCCGCCTGACCGGACACCTGCATGACCGAAACTCGTGACGCGGCTATTTCGCGGCTCGCGCAGGCCTACCCCGGCCTGCGCCGTTCGCTCGACGTCTACTACGGCGATCCCGCCCGCGATGCGGCGATGGACCGGGTCTATGCCCGTTTCGTTGCCGAAGGTTCCCTGGCCTTTGATATCGGCAGCCACGTCGGCGACCGCATCGGCTCGTTCCGCCGCCTCGGCGCGCGCGTCGTCGCCCTCGAACCGCAGCCCGAATGCGCTGAGGCAATCCGCCAAATCTATGCGGGCGACCATAACGTAATCCTCGAAGAAGCCGCCTGCGGCGGAACACCGGGGCGATTGAAGTTGCGCGTCAACTCGGCCAACCCGACAGTGACCACCGCCTCAGCGGAATTCGTCGCGGCCGCCGAAGGCGCTCCCGGCTGGCAGGGGCAGGTCTGGGACCGCGAAATCGAGGTTCCCTCGACCACGCTCGACATCCTGATTGCCACCCATGGCACTCCCGCCTTCGTGAAGATCGACGTGGAAGGCTTCGAGGACACGGTTCTGGCCGGCCTCACCAGGCCGCTGCCCGCGCTATCCTTCGAATTCACGACAATTGGCCGCGAGGTCGCCTATCGCTGCCTGGACAGGTTAGCATCGCTTGGCCCATATCGTTTCGATATTGCATTGGGTGAATCCCAGCAGCTTACATTTGGAGAAGGCAATGACGTCGACGCCGCCGAGATGGCTGCTCACATTCGCGACCTGGCGCACGAAGCCAACTCCGGCGACGTCTATGCGGTCCTCGCCGGCTAGGCCTTGCCGCGCATTTCGGCAGTCCCGGCTGACGCGGTTGGCAGCCGCCATGTTCGTCGCGGCGGCAGCGTGTGCACATGAGCCTGTCGCCGCCCAGTCACCGGCAACCGCTGAACCGCCCCAGAAACTTAAAATCGTTCCCGTCGGCGTCAAGGTTGAGAATCGATCCGAACCGGTTCTCTGCGCCGAGAAAGACAACGTCACGTTGACCTTCGCCCATCCCAAGGTGACACGCTTCAGATTGGAAGCAGCCCACCCAAGCTACATTTACACGCTGCAAAAAGACTCATACGCCGCCGATTGGACCGCATGCGATATCGCCGCCGAGGCGACCTCCCAACCGCCGCCGGAAAAACTGACGCTCTATGAAGACGTCAACATCTGGATCGTCGGCTACCGGTTCGCCAACTTCTGGCGCAAGCGCGATGTTCCCTTTGGTGTCGCCGGCAAGACGTTTGACGGCCTCCACCTCATCCAGGTCTGGGTCCGGCACGAAGATCGCGCCGAGGAAGTCCTCGTCGTCTACCCGACCGACGGCTACTGGCGCGCTCGGCCGCTGCCACCCAAGCACCTCGGCTGGAGTGCCTACGGTTCGTCCTTCATGATCGGACCGGTCGAGGATGCCGGACGCCCTGTCGTCAATCTGGCAAGCATCGGATTTGATCCCGCCGAACGCGTCTTCGCGCTGAAATTCGCCGGCGGCGGCCTGGCCGCGCTCAAAATGGCAAGGCTCGACCGCGAGCTACAGGTCCTCGACATCACCTTCGAGGATCCGTTCAACGGACCGCCGTTCGCGGCCCTGCGTTCGATGTTCGTCACCCGCTTCAACAACGACGTCGCCGAAGTCGGCGTCCTCGAAGACGACGCGGTCCAATGGCGCGAACAACCCATCATGCAATTCAAAAACTCGGCCTCGGCCCGCGAAGTCTGGACCGGGCGGCTCTACCCGTCCCGCCACAACACCTCCGCGCCTGACATGGTGTTCCGCGATTTCTCTGCGGAAATTCCGGTTGCCCCGGAAAAATCGAAACCCGCCCCGGAGAAAAACTAGTGTGGTGTCGCGCCTTAATTGACCTGTTGTTGCCGCACAGGAGTTGTCAATTGAGGCGCGCTGAACGCCACACTAAGCCATTGTTTTCGCTAGTGGCCTTCATGTCTCGCCTAAATCGTCAGCGGTTGCGGCCAGCACGCCGATTTAGGCGAGACAGGCCACTAGAGCGTGCCGGAGCCATTGGCCGCTACCAACCAAGGTGCGCCATCGCAGCCGTTGCACCCGGTGCCCCGTCTGCAAACAAATCGGCGAGGCGTTCCGGCACGATGCGCCCCCTCGCCAGCGTCTCCTCACGATGAATACCACCTGCGATGAAGAGTGCATCGACGCCGAACGTCCGCGCCCCCTTCATATCGGTCCTGACCGAATCCCCGATGACCAGGAGCCGCTCGCGCGGAACCACTTCCTGACGCAGTTCCTGCGCCTGCAACAGCGCCGTCTCGTATGCGACGGCATGCGGCTTGCCGGCCCAGAATACATCGCCGCCGAGTTCCTCGTAGACATCGCCCAGCGCGCCCGCACAAAGATAAAGCCTTCCCCCGACGTCGACTACGAAATCCGGATTGGCGCACACGAATGGAAGTCGCAGGTCGCGCGCCCGCGAAAGCACGTCGCGATAATCTTCGGCGGTTTCGGTACGGTCGTCGTTGAGGCCCGAACACAGGATCGCTTCCGAACCTTTGAGAGCCCCGCTCAAGAAGGCCACCTTCGCAAACAGCGCCGCGTCGCGATCCTGCGGGCCGATTGGGTAAAGCTTCCCGTAACCTTGGCTATCGACATGTCGCAACGCGATATCGCCTGAGGAAACGATCGCATCCCAGGTTTCCCGCGGCAGCCGCAGTTGATCGAGCATGCTGGCAACCTGGTGGTTGGGCACCGGCGCATTCGAGACGAGGATCACCGTTCCGCCCTTCTTGCGAAAGCGCAGTAGCGCGTCACTTGCCTCAGGCAAGGCGGCATGACCGTTGTGAACCACACCCCAGACATCGCAGAACAGGACGTCATAGCGTTGCAGGAGTTCGCCCGCGCGCTCGATGATGGGCGGCGCCGTCGTTCCGGTCATCAAGTGTTCCCAGCTGATAGAGCCGTTCCAAACCACATATGGGTTCTAATTCTGCAGACCGAAGGTCGGCCTCAGCTTGATGCCGATGAGAGACCCTGCAAACGCCGAGGCAAGCCACACCCAGCCATGCAGCGAGCCTGATGCGATACCTCCCAGGAAGGCACCGATGTTGCAGCCGAAAGACAGCCGCGCGCCGTATCCCATCAATAGCCCGCCAAGGATCGCTCCGATGATACCCATGGCACCCGGCCACGGCCCCTTGCCGAAACTTCCCGCAAGTCCGGCCGCCAGCATCGCCCCGAGGATGAGGCCGAAGTTCTGCACCGACTGTTGGTTGGTCACCAGCGCCCCGATCAGGATATCGCTCGATTTGGCCCAGCCCCAGAAGCTGAAGGCCCCGACATCGAACCCGGCCAGCGAGGCAATCGCCGCCCCCCACAGCGCAAAGCCGTAGGTCACCGCCCAAGGGAAGCCGCCGACCAGAAGCGTCGCGACGTTGAGAACGACAAGCGCCGTGCCGGCCCATACGAGGCTCCAAGGTCCCCTGAGCAGCCAACCCGAACGAGGTTCACTCGGCCGCGTCTGTGGCGTGTGCCCCCGGCTGCGCTCATAGCGAACGATGAGGCCCCACACCCCCGCCAGCGCCGCGAGCCCTATAACCAGCGCGCCAACGACACCGAACTGTTGCGCAAGATTGACGACACCCAGACTCGGCAGCTGCCACCACGACATCTGCAGCGAGGCGATCAACGATGCCGCGATGAACGCCGGCAGCGTGAACACCATCCGCTTCGAACCGCCCCCCAGCGTGAACAGCGTCCCCGAGCCACATCCATTACCGAGCTGCATTCCAATTCCGAACATGAACGCGCCGATTACCACCGTCATGCTGACCGGAAAGATAAGCCCGCCATAGCGCGTATCGCCCGGCAGCAACCCGGCAATGATCGGAACGAAGAAAATCATCGTCGCTGCGATCACCGCAAGCTGCGCCTTGAGCCCGTGTCCGTCGCCCCGGGTCACGATCGTCCGCCAGCCCGATGTAAAGCCGAACGCACCATGCAGAAGGGCGAACCCAAGCCCGGCCCCGATCAGGAACAGAACGCCTTTCTGAAGAGAAACCGCCGCGGACAGATAGGCGCAACCCACAATGAGCAACGCCGAGGCCACCGCCACCACCGGCAGGTTCGCCCCCGCCAGGAACCCCTTGCCGTCACCGGCGGGCAGTACATCGCTTTCCATGCGCGCCATGAAATTCTCATCCTCCAGTGTTCCGGCTCCGACACTTCCCAATCGGGACAAGCCGAACCGGTTGAACGCCAATACACACGATTGCAGCGAAGCGGGCGCATTTCAATCCCGCACGGCTGGCGAGAGTGCACATCCCGACGCATGAGCGATGATTTCGAATGGATGCCCGATGCCGATACCCGATCAGCGGCGAATTCGGCGGCGCTGAAATGTTGTGTCGGCCCCTTGCGGCTCGACGATCCCGGCAGCGGCGCCCGCAGCTTCTCCTGCTGTTCCCGGTTGCGCGCCCGCCGACGGAGCCGTCGCGACATCGGTTTTCGGCGCCTTGCATCCCGTCAGCCAGACATCGAAAACCGGATGCTCAACGGCGTTGAGGCCGGGGCTTTCCGCCAGCATCCAGCCGGAGAAGATCCGTTCTGCGGTGGCATCGAGCTTGACCTCGTCGATTTCGACGAATGAAGTCGTTTTCGGCCGTTCGGTCGGCGGACGCGAATAGCACACCCGCGGCGTCACCTTGAGCTGGCCGAATTCCACCGTCTCGTTGATCGGCACTTCGAGTTCTGAAATGCGCGCCGTGACTTTATCGAGGGCAGCGAAAACAGCTATGCCGTTTTCGAACCGTTCCGCCGTCGCAGGAGATGCGAGCGAAACGATCAGAACGACGGCAACGAGTGGCGCATATCGGCAAACGGTTGTCATGGCGGTGCAAGCTAAGTCCCAATGATGACGCTTTGCTGTCAAAGCCTTATCGCACGGGCAAACGCTGTATCTCCGGTTCTCCGCGGGCGCCGCGGAGGTTTCGCGCCACCCGGCTACTCGGGCTTCCAGGACGTATAATCCCCGGTCGCCTTGGGTCGCGACTGCGGCGTCAGGATGGAACCATCCGGGCGATAGGCTTTCGCGGTGCCGGTCATGTTCATTTCGTGCGGCTTTTGCCACGAACGCGGCTCGTAATCTTCTTCGGTCGGCAGCGTGTCGACCGTATGGTGCAGCCAGCCGTGCCATTCCGGCGGCACCTTGGAGGCATCCGCCAGATCCTTGTAGACGACGAACCGGCGCGGCACCCCGAGCGGCCCGACGCCGCGGGTCTGCAGATAATAGCGGTTCCCGAATTCATCATCGCCGACGAGCTTCGACGTTTTCCAGATGGTCCAGCGGGTTCCCCAGG
Source organism: Alphaproteobacteria bacterium (assembly GCA_018830445.1). Classification (GTDB taxonomy): domain Bacteria; phylum Pseudomonadota; class Alphaproteobacteria; order Rhizobiales; family Hyphomicrobiaceae; genus Filomicrobium. Next base: position 55,120 of record JAHJSN010000135.1, read on the forward strand.
TATTTCCGCCCCACCAGCTGAAGATTTCGCTGAAAATTCCCAACGCTGTGTTTCCTGCGTTCCCGGCTGCAAGCCGCTCATTATTGCCTGGGAAAAGCTTAGACCAGACCGCCCCTGGCTTGTCCATACGGCGGATGGCTGCGGCGGCCGTTCACAGATCCAAGTAGTGCGCGGCATCCCTGCCACACCCTGTGCCTTCGGAATCGCGCTAGCATCAAACTGCAGGTGCGCAACTTGTCCTCCTGCCTCCCGCGACGGAAACCTGCGCGGACCGGGCACCCACCAGTCCCCATCACTGATTTCCCCCGCCGCTGTACACCTGCCGTAAACAGGTTATCCACAGGCCCCCAACATCTAGTTGCTGGCCGATGCAACATCACCAAATCACACAAGAGGTTGTATCGGGAGCTATTGCCGCGCCACGAATCGCCATAGCTTTTCGATTGTCCGAGACGGCAGTGTTCTTGCCCCGAGCCTACTGACCGGGGCCAGCCGTCCGAGTGCCGCGTTGTTCTTCAAAATTTCAGCCAGGGCTCTTCAACTCTCCCGCGCCTTCCAAGGGCTTTGGAGATAACGGGATCGCTTGGCCTGTAACCATGCGTCCAAACAATAACGCAGCGCCCCCTCGTTTGCCGTTGGCCCTGCATACCCGGCAGCTTCCTGCAGCCACGATCCCGGACGACTGGCCCGGCTCGAATGGCGCAGCACTAAATGACACTTTGGGGGACTAGATAATGAAGATCACGCGGCGCTTCACCGAGGCCGGAAAATCACCCTACGACAAGATCCCCTTCCGCCGCACGACCTCCGAAATTCGCAATCCCGACGGGTCGATCGTCTTCAAGCTCGAAAACATGATGGTACCCGAGCACTGGAGCCAGGTCGCCGCCGACATCATCGCCCAGAAATATTTCCGCAAGGCCGGTGTCCCGACCCGGCTGACCCGCGTCGAAGAAACCCAGGTTCCATCCTGGCTGTGGCGCTCCGTTCCCGATCAGCGCGCGCTTGCAGATTTGTCCGCGCCCGAACGCACCGGCAGCGAAACCGATGCCCGCCAGGTCTTCGACCGTCTCGCCGGCACCTGGACCTACTGGGGCTGGAAGGGCGGCTACTTCACCACCGAGGAAGACGCTCGCGCGTTCTTCGATGAACACCGCTACATGCTCGCCATGCAGATGGCCGCCCCCAATTCCCCGCAGTGGTTCAATACCGGCCTGCACTGGGCCTACGGCATCGACGGTCCCGGCCAGGGCCACTATTACGCCGACCACGTTACCGGCGAAATCCGCGCCTCCACCTCCGCCTACGAGCGCCCGCAGCCGCACGCCTGCTTCATCCAGTCGGTCAACGACGACCTCGTCAACGAGAACGGCATCATGGACCTTTGGGTGCGTGAAGCGCGCCTGTTCAAGTACGGCTCCGGCACCGGCACCAACTTCTCCAGCCTGCGCGGCGGCGGCGAGAAACTTTCCGGCGGCGGCAAGTCGTCGGGTCTGATGAGCTTCCTCAAGATCGGCGACCGCGCCGCCGGCGCCATCAAGTCGGGCGGCACCACGCGCCGCGCCGCCAAGATGGTCGTCGTCGACGTCGATCACCCCGACATCGAGGAATACATCAACTGGAAGGTGCGCGAGGAGCAGAAGGTTGCCGCCCTCGTCACCGGCTCCAAGATCTGCGAAAAGCGCCTCAACGCCATTCTCAAGGCCTGCATCAACTGCGAGGCCGACGGCGACGACTGCTTCAATCCCGCCAAGAACCCCGCCCTCAAGCGCGCCGTTAAGGAAGCCCGCCGCGACTACGTGCCCGACAACTACATCCGCCGCGTCATCCAGTTCGCGCAGCAGGGCTTCACCGAACTTAAATTCGACACCTACAACACCGACTGGGATTCGGACGCCTACCTCACGGTCGCCGGCCAGAACTCGAACAACTCGGTGCGCGTCACCGACGATTTCCTGCAGGCCGTCGAGAACGACGCCGAATGGCACCTGACCCACCGCACCTGCGGCACCGTCGCCAAGACCGTCAAGGCCCGCGAACTGTGGCAGGACATCTCGCACGCCGCCTGGGCTTCCGCCGACCCCGGCATCCAGTTCCACACCACCATCAACGACTGGCACACCTGCCCTGCGTCCGGCGACATCCGCGCCTCCAACCCGTGCTCGGAGTACATGTTCCTCGACGACACGGCCTGCAACCTGGCATCCCTGAACCTGATGCGGTTCCGCCGCTCCGAAGGGGCGCCAGGAACAACAGGCGAAGACAAAAGCTTCGACACCGAAGCCTATGCCCACGCCTGCCGCCTGTGGACCGTCGTCCTCGAAATCTCGGTTCTGATGGCACAGTTCCCCTCGCAGCGGATCGCGGAACTGTCCTACCGCTACCGCACTCTGGGGCTCGGTTTCGCCAACATCGGCGGCCTGCTGATGGCTTCCGGCATCCCCTACGATTCGGATGAAGGCCGCGCCATTGCCGGTGCCATCTCGGCGATTATGACCGGCGTTTCCTACGCCACCAGCGCCGAAATGGCCTCCGAACTCGGTGCCTTCCCTGGGCATGAGGACAACAAGGACGCGATGCTGCGCGTCATCCGCAACCATCGCCGTGCCGCTTACGGCGAAAAGACCGGCTACGAGGCGCTCGCCATTGCACCGGTCGCCCTCGACCACGCTTCCCTCAAGGACAAGCGCCTTGTGGAAGCCGCGATCAAGGCCTGGGACGCCGCCTACGAACTCGGCAGCGAGCACGGCTACCGCAACGCGCAGGCCTCGGTCGTCGCCCCGACCGGCACCATCGGCCTCGTCATGGACTGCGACACCACCGGCATCGAGCCCGACTTCGCCCTGGTGAAGTTCAAGAAGCTTGCCGGCGGCGGCTACTTCAAGATCATCAACCAGGCCGTGCCCGAAGCCCTCTCCACGCTCGGCTATACCGACAAGCAGATCGCCGACATCGAATCCTATGCCGTCGGTCACGCCACGCTGGTCGATTCCCCCTCCATCAATCACAAGACCCTGAAGGCGAAAGGCTTCGACGACGAAGCGTTGAACCGCATCGAAGGCGGCCTCGAAAGCGCCTTCGACATCAAGTTCGTCTTCAACAAGTGGACGCTCGGGGAAGATTTCCTGACCGGCAAGCTTGGCGTCCCGGCTGAAAAACTCGTCGATCCGAGCTTCGAACTGCTCGCCCACCTCGGCTTCAAGAAGAGCGATATCGAGGCGGCGAACACCTTCGTCTGCGGAGCGATGACGCTTGAAGGCGCTCCCCACATCAAGGCGGAGCACCTGCCCGTGTTCGATTGCGCCAACCCGTGCGGACGCATCGGCAAGCGCTATCTGTCGGTCAACAGCCACATCGACATGATGGCCGCCTCCCAGCCGTTCATCTCGGGTGCGATCTCCAAGACGATCAACATGCCGAACGATGCGACCGTCGAGGACTGTTCGGCAGCCTACACCCGCTCTTGGCGTCTGGCGCTGAAGGCCAACGCGCTCTACCGCGATGGCTCCAAGCTTTCCCAGCCGCTCAACTCGCAGATCCTCGGCGACACCGAAGAGGAACAGGACGAGGCGCTCGAAAGGATGGCCAGCGACAAGCCGCTCGCCGCCCGCGCCGCGGCCGCCGCCGAAAAGGTGACCGAGCGGATTATCGAGCGGATGATTCCCCAGGGCCGCGAAAAGCTCCCCGGCCGCCGCAAGGGCTACACCCAGAAAGCCGTCGTCGGCGGCCACAAGGTCTACCTGACGACCGGAGAATACGGCGACGGCCGCCTCGGCGAGATCTTCATCGACATGCACAAGGAAGGCGCCGCCTTCCGCTCCTTGATGAACAACTTCGCCATCGCCATCTCGCTCGGGCTCCAGTATGGCGTGCCGCTCGATGAATACGTCGACGCCTTCACCTTCACCCGTTTCGAACCCGCCGGCCTGGTCACCGGCAACGAGACCATCCGCAACGCCACCAGCGTCCTCGATTATCTGTTCCGCGAACTGGCCGTTTCCTACCTTGGCCGTAACGACCTCGCCCACGTCGATCCCGGTGAGATGTCGGCGACTGCCATCGGCGGCGGTGAAGGTGAGGGCGAAGATGTCGCAGCCTCTCACCCTGCCGCGCACATCATCAGCCACGGCTTCACCCGCGGCGCTTTGGCCGGCCGCATCGGACCCGGCGGACGCACCTCGACGACCGGTGTTGCCGAGATCCAGCGCGAAGTGGCAACGGCGTTTGCCGGAGACGCGGGCCCCGGCGGCACCACCATGCTGAAGCAGACGACCACCGAAACGATGGTCGTCGCGACCGAAGGCAACCTTGCACTTAAGCACGATGTGCTCTCCGACCGCATCGTCGAAGCCAAGATCAAGGGCTACGAGGGTGAAGCGTGCGGCTCCTGCGGAAACTTCACGCTGGTCCGCAACGGCACCTGCCTCAAGTGCAACACCTGCGGCGGCACGAGTGGGTGCAGCTGAGAAAAGGCTGGGACAACCAGCAATGAACGAACTGTCGAACGGAAGTCAGTGGGCAGCGAGCGGGTCACAGAAAGTTACACGACGGAACCTGTTGGTTTAGCCAATAGGTCCGTCTTGGGCCTGTTAGTTGTTTTGCAGAAAGGTCTGTGGAGTTGAACCTGTGGGGCCGCAACCGACTTTCTGGGCGACAGTGCAATCGAATTCCGGATTGTTCGCGTCGCAGTCACCGGGCGTTGCATCCCAGCAATGGAAACTGGGATGACGATGAGGGGCCAGGGCGGGTCGGCATCCGGCCTGAACCACCCACCAACGTCATTCCCGCGAAGGCGGGAACCCAGTCGAGTTCCCGTATTCGGCAAGCTTTCTGCGTACTGCGGCGCTACCCGCAAAGCCAATCGGCCGGTGTTCAAGGAGGATTGTCGAAAGTCTCCTTGATGCGTGCTTGGATCCCGCCCTTCGGCGGGATGACGACAGCGCGGAATGCGACCACGGCGTACTGGCGAAAGGTCTCCTGAACCGGTCAGCTGCGGCACAAGGCCTGGGATGACAAGCTTTGAGTTTGGCCCGACTAGCGCCAGCGAAGACCAAATCGTGGAAGCGGGTTTCCGCACCACACATCGAGACGGCGAATCGCCGATACTGATTTGTGACGTTCGAATGACAACCGGAAGCGGGGGAAGAAGATCATGGCCGGCACCGATCACACCGACAAGACGCACCGCCTCTCGCCCCACTATCTGCCCGACGGCACGCGCTCGGTGCGGCGCATCAACTCGGTCGTGTTCAGCGAGAATGTCGGCGAGGACCGTTACCCGGCCGACGTCCTCCACCTGGCCGAACTCGTCCCGCTCGTCCGCCAGCGCCTCGAAGTCCCCGCCGACTTCTCCGACGACGCGATCCTATCAAGCCTCAAGCGGGTTGCCTCGCGCACCTCCGACCGCGAACGCTGGAGCGCCGCCTTCGATTGCAATCTTGCCCGTTGCCTATCAAGCCACGGCCGCGACCTCGGGCAGGCACTTCAGGACTTGATCACGCTGATCCCGCCGCCGCGCATGTAACGCGTCGCTGTAGCGCCCGAAGACATCGACCCCGTGGCGTTATTATTCCGTCCCGCGTGTACCCCACGGTCAGTAAATCGAATTGAGGAATACCGGTTGCTGAATTCCGCGACCAAGGAGCCGACATGCCGAAGACCGAATTGACCATTCCGCCATGCGTCTATCACGTCGCCGACAACCTCGACGCCGCATTGGCCGCCGGCGAGGACCTGATCGCGGCTTCCGAGAACTGGGCCACCGGCGACCCGTCCGATCCGGGCGTCGCCGGCGCCCAAAGATGGGCCTTGTCGCGCTACAGAACCCACGAACTCAATCTCGTCGCGCGCATCGTGCAAGCCCGCGAACACGTTGCCGTCCTCGGCCGCACGGCGCAGCGCTTCCGCCCGCTGGCGCAACTCTTCTGCGCGGCCACCGCCGATCTCGCCGGCGCCTTTGGCGAACTCAACCAGCAGGTCGACACCGACTTCGAAACCGGCGGCGCTGTATCCGCATATCTCAGGACCCGGGGACTGATCGATCCGGAAGCCGCGACCGTTTCGGAAGCCGAAGCCCCCGACATCGACGACGGCTTCCTCGTCGCAGCCAAAGTGCCTCTCGGCATCTGCCTCGATTTGATTTCCGAGTTCCTCGACGCCCTCGACGTCGCTTTCGACCTCTACCCCGAGCATGAAAGTTCGCCCGCACCGCACGTGCGCGCGGACACCGCGGAAGTCCCCGAAGAGGCAAACGACGCGGCTTGATGCCTGCTCGTATCCGACTGCCCAACAATCACACGGCCGGGTTCAGACCCGGCCGTGTGATTGTTTGAACACATCTTTCCCCGCTGCGGTGAACAAGCCGGCAGGCCTCCGCCGGTCAGGCGTCAACCCGTCATGCCATGGCGCGCGGTGTTGGGAATGTAGGGCAGTGCCGGAACCGGCGCGCGCCCGGGCAGTCGCCGGAACGGTGAACCGCCGGCGCCACCTGAACCGCCGCCGCCGCCAACGATTGACAAGTTGCCGAGGCGAGACCGCAGCAGGCCTTCCCAGTCATCCTTGTCTGGAGCACCGACTTCCGCTGTCCGGATAAGCTTGACCGCCGTCCGGGTCGATTGCATTTCGGTCAAGCCGAAGTCGTCGCTCGCGTCGGCAAGCGCCGCCTTGGCCAACCGGCTGCGCGGTGAATGGCCTGTCTCGGCCACCAGTTTGGCTCTCGAAACCGGACCGCTGCCGCCAACCACCTTCGCGGGACCGACCTCGGCAACCGCAACCGGCTTCTTCGGCCGCGCCATGCGCCACGACGGCGCCGCCTGGATATCCCTGCCCGCACTCACCACCGCCTTCGCCTCCATCGGCTTGAGCTCCGCGATCAGGTTCATCGATTTCAGGATCGGTTCCAGCCGTTTCCGGTTTCCGGTCTTTCTGGCATTTTCCGAACGGCTAAGCGTACGCGCGGCAACCACCACCGCAGCCGAACTCGATGGCACGGTCGCGCTTGCGGCGGTTGCATCAAGAACCATCAGCGCCACCGCGGTCCGCTCGGCCGCTTCGAGCGTTTCAAACTGCCCGATGTAGCCCGGCACCGGTCGGTACCGGCGCTTGCGGATATAACCCGCCTCGCGTTTGTTCGGCGCTGCCAGTATCCTCGTTTCGAGTTTCGCCACGCCGCGGTTCTTGAAGCCGAGCTTTTCGGCAGCCGCATACGACACGTCGAGCTTGCGGTTCCCCCAGTAGGGACCGGCATTATTGATGCGCAGCACGACGGTTGCCTTGGTCGCCGGATTGCGCACAAGCAGCACGGTCCCATCGGGATAAATCGGACTCGCCGCATTGTCCGCCCGGTCGGGGTGGAATGGCTCACCCGAAGACGTCAGCCCGCACGGGTTGTAGCGGTCCTTGCTGCAGTCGCTGTAGTGGGATGCAACCAGTGGAATTGTCTCGCCGACAAGCGAAGCGGTTTCCGACAGCGACTTCACCTTGTGGCATTTGCCAACGAAGCAGTAGGTCGAGCCGGGCGTCTTGGCTTCCGCAGCACTTCCTGCCGCAAGCGCCGCAAGCGCAACGAGCAGACAACCCGCGGTACTGGCAAGGTTGCGGTTGAACACTTCAAACATACGTTTTAACCCCCATGATCCTGTGGCCCCGCGGAGCCCTCGAACCTTTCGGAAAGTGCCGTGCCGCCGCCCGCCGCGTTGACTGGCTCGTCGGACCGGAAATCCTGTTCGGACATGATTGCTGGGATCACGGAGTTGACCGGAACGCGCCTGAGACCGTTTCCGCGCGTCGTCCTCGCAGCCGCAGCAATCGCTAGTCGATGGGCGGAATACCCAATCAACTATGGCGGCAGCGAGATAGAGTTAAGAAACAAGGTTAACGCAACGAACCATGGGCCGCAGCGGCGCCCCGCCGCACACGGACGAATAAGCTTATGATTAATCGAAGTTAATTCCGGCAATCGCCAGCTTTTGTCGCAGCGCAACATCGGCTTGCGAGAGCGATTCCGCGTCAATCGACCGCAGCACCAGTTCGCACCGCATCACCCCTCCGGCGAACGATGGATAGCTGCCCATGGTGACGTTCGCATGGGCCTTCTGGTGCTCGCTAAACAGATCCGCCACATCGCTTTCGGGCGCCATGACCTTGATCGACCGGCTGAGCATCACCCGGCCGGTGCGCAGCATCGGCAGGATTTCATCCAGCATGACCTGCATGATGGAAGGCACCCCCGCCATCACGAACACGTTGCCCATTTTGAACCCGGGTGCAGCCGTGATCCGGTTGTTGATGACTTCCGAACCCTTCGGCAGGCGCGCCATGCGCAGCCGTGAAGCCGTCAGTTCCAGTCCTCGGGATTTATAGTAGGGCATCATCCGCTCGAGGGCGCGCTGATCGACGTCGATCCCGACGCCGAACGCCTTCGCCACGCAATCCGACGTAATGTCGTCATGCGTCGGCCCTATCCCACCTGTCGTGAACACGTAGTCATAACGTGCCCGCAAAGCGTTGAGCGCGGCAATGATGTCCGCCTCGTCATCGGCAACGACGCGCACCTCGCGCAGCCTGATCCCGGCTGCCGTCAGAACCTCGGCGATGTAACCCGCGTTCGCTTCCTTGGTGCGCCCGGAAAGGATTTCATCGCCGATCACCAGCACCGCAGCGCTGACGTCCTCGCTGCTCTGAGCTTTTACAACTGCCTCGTCGATAGATTTGTTCATGGCGGTCCCGGGATGCCTCGATGCATGCTTGTAGCATGCCGGAAACGGTTTGGATCGCATTGGCAGACGAGGCCGAACAGGGCTGGCGGACGGTCTCCCGACGAATTCGCAACCGATTTCAATGTTTGTGGGCATGACAAGTCCGGATTGCTGGATCTGAAAACCGCACCAAGTTATCGAGGCAGCATTGATGCTGGACTGGGATTCGCCCCCCCCCCCGGCGCGCAACACCTGCATTCGGAGCCCCGCACCACGATGAAGTATCTGAGCCCACTCAAGCGCGGCCGTCTAATCAAGCGCTACAAGCGCTTTCTGGCCGACATCGAACTGGAAAACGGCGATGCGATCACGGCAAGCTGCCCCAACACCGGCTCCATGCTGGGTTTGACGGACCCGGGCATTAACGTCTGGGTATCGGAAAGTGACAGCCCGAAGCGAAAATACCGGCATACGCTTGAACTCGTCGAAAATGACCTCGGCAACGGCGCCACCCTCGTCGGTATCAATACCGCCCTCCCGAACCGGATCGTCGCCGAGGCGATAGCCGACAACCGCATCGCTCCCCTGAAGGGATACGCCTCACTGAAGCGCGAACAGAAATACGGCAAGGCCAGCCGGATAGACATCCTGCTGGAGGACGAAACCAATGGCCGCGCCTATGTCGAGATCAAGAACGTTCACCTGATGCGCAAGGCGGGACTCGCCGAATTCCCCGATTCGGTCACCGAACGCGGCGTCAAGCACCTCAACGAGTTGGGCGACATGGCCGAGGAAGGACACCGCGCTGTGATGCTGTTCCTGATCCAGCGCGCCGACGCCACCGGCATGAGCCCGTGCGCCGACATCGACCCCGCCTATGCCGAAGCCCTGTCGAAGGCCATGGCCCGGGGCGTCGAGACGCTTGCATACCGCTGCGAACTCACACCACAGGAAATCCGCCTGACGAAATCCGTCCCCGTCCGGTTGCCGTCACCGAACGCCAAAACCGGCAATTAACTTTCCCTCGATCCGACGCGTCTCCTTCACCCCACACGCTTGTGATCGAAGTTGTGGTGACAGACGCGCGCTTTGCCTCCAGATTGCATTCCACACCGACAAATCGGCCTGCCAAGCTTCCTTGCAATTGCATCGGGGACTATGCTGGCCCGGCCCGAAGCCGATTGCAGAGGATCCCCGCTCGATGGAAATTGACAGACGAACGTTCACCTTTGGGACGCTTGCGCTCAGCGTTGGGCTGACTGTTTCCGAACTCTCAGCAGATGAGACGAAACCGATGAATTTCAAAGTCACCAAGACCGAAGACGAATGGCGCGAGCTATTGACGCCGCAGCAGTTCTACGTGCTGCGCGAGCACGGAACCGAGCGCGCCCATACGAGCCCCCTCGACAAGAACTACAGCGCGGGCGTCTACAAGTGCGCTGGCTGTGGCCAGGAGCTGTTCGTATCCGACACGAAGTTCGACAGCCGCACCGGCTGGCCGAGTTTCCACACCCCTATTGACGGCAAGGTCGGTACATCGACGGACCGGGCGTTCTTCATGGTCAGAACCGAAGTCCATTGCAGCCGCTGCGGCGGCCATTTGGGCCATGTCTTCAATGACGGGCCCAAGCCGACCGGGCTGCGCTATTGCATCAACGGCGTCTCGTTGGACTTCGAACCCGCCCAGTCGCCGCAGTCGACCGAAAAATCAGGATCCTGAGGCTGTTGCCTCGGGCCGCGCCGGTTCGCGGCAAATAGGAGAAACCGATGTCGACGAAGCAAACCGTCTGGCTGGGTCTTGCATTACTTGTGCTCGGCGCACTCATCGCTGCCTTCGGCTTCGCTGGCAACCCCATGCCAAACCAAGCCGTCGCTGCCGAAACCGCCAAGGCAGCAGCACAACCCGCCGAAGGTCTCGAACTGGCGACTTTCGGTTCGGGCTGCTTTTGGTGCACGGAATCCGACTTCGACAAGGTCGCTGGCGTCGTTTCAACCATCTCAGGATACATGGGTGGCAAAACCCAGAACCCGACCTACAAATCGGTTTCGAGCGGCACCACCGGCCACGCCGAAGTGCTCCAGGTCGCATTCGATCCCAACCAGGTCACCTACAAGCAGCTCCTCGACCATTACTGGCGCACCACCGATATCATCGACGGTGGCGGGCAGTTCTGCGACCGCGGCTCTCAGTACCGCCCCGTCATTTTCGCCCACACGCCCGAACAGAAGCGACTGGCCGAAACGGGCCTGAAAGCCATTGACGATAGCAAGCGTTTCGACAAACCGGTCGCCGTCGAGATTGCCGATGCGGCGCCCTTCACTCCGGCCGAGGACTACCACCAGGATTATTACAAGAAGAACCCGAACCGCTATGCCTATTACCGCTTCGGTTGCGGTCGCGACCGCCGCATCAAGCAGCTATGGGGCGAAGTCGTCACGCATTGACGCGTGACAACGGCGGGGCAATTATAGGTCAAGCGCACGAGCGCACGCACTGCCGGCCCCGCGCGGCTTAGCCGGCTGCCCGCCGGACATCAGGCCGCCGCCTCGGCGTGTTCGCTGACGACTTCATCGGCGAGCTTTCCGGAAAGCTCCGCCAGATGATCGAACTTGGCATGGTAGGTTCCGACCCCCGCGGTTGCCGAGCGCAGCTCGATGATCAGGTCTTCGATTTCGGACGCCGGAATGTGAGCTTCGATCACATCCCAACCCGGCCATCCCGACCGCGCATCGAACCCCAGGATATGGCCCCGCCGCTGCGGGATGATCCCGTTGATGCGTGCCGTGGCATCCGACGGCACCATGATCGACACCGCCATGATCGGTTCCAGCAGCACAGGCGAGCACTGCGGCATTCCTTCGCTCATCGCCAGCCTTGCCGCCGCCCGGAACGCCATGTCGGAGGAGTCGACCGAATGATAGGACCCATCCTTCAACGTCACCGCAACGTCGACGACCGGAAACCCCAGCGGGCCCTTGTTGAGGTAGTCGAGCGCGCCATACTCGACGGACGGAAAGAACTGCTTGGGCACCACCCCGCCGGAAATCTCCTCGCTGAACGCGAACCCGGCACCGCGCGGCTGCGGCCTGATCTCGATCACCACATCCCCGAACTGACCATGTCCGCCGGACTGCTTCTTGTGGCGCCCCCGGATCTCTACGGATTTCCGGATGGTTTCCTTATAGGGGACCTGCCGTCGCACCCTGTCGACTGAAATGGAGTATTTCCTTTTCAGCCGCTCGAGCGCTACGCGCAGGTGCATTTCCCCCTGACCTTTCAGCAAAAGCTGGTGGGTTTCTCGTGAATGTTCGGCTTCGAGAGACGGGTCCTCCTCGCACAATTTTCCAAGCGCCGTCGTCAGCTTCACTTCATCCTTTCGATCCTGGATACCAAGGCCGGTGACGAAGACCGGTTGCGGCGGCGGCGGGGTCTCGACACCCTGCGGCGCCTTCTTGCCCGTCCCGACGGTCTCTCCGGTGGCGATACTATCGAGGCGTCCCAATCCCACCACATCGCTGGCGCGGGCCGGGCCGCGCTTCACGTACTCGTCGCCTTGAATTGCGAACACTCCCGAGACCCTGTGAACGACCGGGAAGACTCCTGACACTTTGGACCGGCAACATCCCTGACACTATGGCCCACCAATGTTAGCCGGTTTCGGCGCTGAGCGCAGCCGCGCACGTGGCGGAGCGAAGCGGTGAAACCGGCCGTTCAAATCA
>JAHJSN010000136.1 GCA_018830445.1 Alphaproteobacteria bacterium
CAGAACACAATCAAAAGGTTGCCTAGTCTTCTGGGCTGAGTGTTCCGGGCTGACATTCAGGTTCCCGGCAGGGAACCATAGGTCAGATTCGGAACACTAGCCTGTCGCAAACGGTTACGGAAGCGGTTCAGGCAGCTTTTGACGGCGACTTCGCCAACTCGGTTCCGCAGACGGGAATAAGCAGGTTGCTGCGCACGTCGCGTCCTGCCTTCAGGTTCCTGATGTCGAGAAATACATTAACCATGGGCCGATCCCGATCGAGCCGCATGTTGCCCACCGCGCCGAGCGACTGGAGCATGCTGGAAAGCTGATTGGGGATCTCTTCCACCGGGCCGATGAAACGGGACCGCAGATACGCCCCGCCCTGCAGACTGGCCCGCGCAAGCTCATCGGCCTCCGCGCTTGTTACCGACTCTGGCTGTTCGATCGAGGCACAATAGCGCACCCCGTCGCCGTTGCCGACCAGTCCGTAGCCGATCTCGACTTCGTGCGCGAGCGACTTGCGCAACACCCACTCGTTGAGCCGCGACCAGGCATGCAGAACATCATCGTCATGACTGCTTCTCGCCTGGACGCCGAGCAAACTCCGCGGCCTCATGTAGACAAGCCCTTCGGACACCGTCAACGTCCCCCATTTCAACAATACGAGCGGCTTGAACGAGCCGGACCGTTCCATCGATGGGGGACAATACACCTGCTCTCCTTCGCACTGGATTAAGCAGGAAAGTTCAATTGGAACTTAAAATGAGACAAGTTTTGTTCGACTTGCGCCAGTTACCTCAGAGAACCTCAACGGTTCGTCAGTCGAGTGCTTTTCTGAGCATCAGCAGATCTCGCCATGCCTGCCGTTTCGCCGCAGGAGTCCGCAACAGGTAGGCTGGATGCAGCGTCGGCAAGGCGCGCACATGGTGCCCACCGATCTTCAATTCCTTCCATTTGCCGCGCAGCCGCATGATGCCTTCAGTGGTTTCAAGCACACTCTTGGCTGCGGCCCCGCCGGTCAGAAGCACGAATTCCGGGGCCACGAGTTGCACCTGCCGCTCAAGAAACGGCCGGCAACTTTCGGTTTCCTGTAGCGTCGGCGTCCTGTTCCCAGGCGGGCGCCAATACACGACGTTCGTAATGTGGACGTCGCTTTCGCCGATCCCGATGGCGGCAAGCATCAAGTCGAGCAGTTTTCCGGCCCGTCCGACGAACGGCTTGCCGGCCAGATCCTCGTCGCGCCCGGGCGCCTCACCGATGATCATCAGCCTCGCGGTTTCAGCTCCACGATAGAAGCAGGTATTTTTCGCCGTCGCCCGCAACGAACAACCTTCGAATTCCTCGAGCCCCAGCCGCAGTTGCTCGAGTGTTTTTGCCTCCTCCGCCAGCCGGCGCGCTTCACTTGCCCCCTGGCCGCCGGCTCCTGCCGCCGTTTGTCGCAAGCCGGAGGCCGCTTGTGCCGCCGCAGCACTTGCAGTTGGGTTGGCTGCACTCCCCGTCGCGGCCTTGCCGGACCGGCGCTGCACCTCGAACCCCGGCGGTGCCTCGGCGCGCCGGCTGGTTTGCCCGCCACCGACGCGCTCCGCACCGGTTTCCGGGGAGCGGCTATTTGGCGCCGCCCGCAAGGCTTGGCGAACCGCCGCTCCAGGCGCAACATCGCCGTGCCGCAACCAGTCGACAGCCTCATCGGCAACCGCGCAGTCAACCCCCAGCTCGCCGTACCAGGCGAGCAGTTCGACGAGTTCATCGCGGACGTTACCCAAAGTCATGGCCGCAACACTATCCCTTGCTGCGGGAGTTTCAAAGCCCGACCGGCCTTCGCTGGCCTCCGATACCGGGCGGCTGCAACTGTTGGGCGGGTTGACGCCGTCCTCGCCGAAGACCTAATCGACTGCCCATGCACGTGCCACTGAAGGAGACGAATCGAAATGGCGGACACCACCGAGGACCTCCCCGAACGCGAAGCGATGGAATTCGACGTCGTGATCGTCGGCGCCGGACCCGCCGGTCTCGCCGCCGCCATCAGGTTGCGCCAGCTTGCCGAGGAAAAAGGCAGCGACTTGACTGTCGTCGTCCTCGAAAAGGGTTCGGAGGTCGGTGCCCACATTCTATCCGGCGCCGTCGTCGACCCATCGGGCCTCGATCGCCTGCTGCCCGGCTGGCGCGATGCGGAAGATTGCCCGCTGCAGACCAAGGTCACCAAGGACCGGTTCTACTATCTGCGCCGCAAAGGCAAGTTCGTGCTGCCGAATTTCCCGCTGCCGCCGCTGATGAACAACCACGGCAACTACGTCGGCAGCCTAGGCGACCTGACGCGCTGGCTCGGCGAGAAGGCCGAGAGCCTGGGCGTTGAAATCTATCCGGGCTTCGCCGCCTCCGAAATCCTGTTCGACGAACGCGGCGCCGTTGCCGGCGTTGCCACCGGCGACATGGGCGTCGCCGCGGATGGAGCACCGAAGGACAGCTACACCCCCGGCATCGAGCTTCGTGGCAAATACACGCTGTTCGCCGAAGGCGCGCGCGGCTCGCTGTCCAAACGTATCATCAGGCACTTCGATCTGGACCGAGGCGAACCGCAGAAATTCGGCATCGGCCTCAAGGAACTCTGGGAAATCGATCCCGAAAAGCACAATCCTGGATACGTTCAGCACTCATTCGGCTGGCCACTCGACAACTCCACCGGCGGCGGCTCGTTCCTCTATCATTACGGCGAGAACCTCGTCGCGGTCGGTTTCGTGGTCCATCTCAACTACGGCAATCCATATCTCAGCCCCTACGACGAATTCCAGCGCTTCAAGACCCACCCCGTCGTCGCCCAAGTGCTCGATGGCGGTCGCCGCATCTCCTATGGCGCCCGAGCCATCACCGAAGGCGGCTGGCAATCGATGCCGAAACTGGCCTTCCCCGGCGGCTGCCTCATTGGCTGCGCCGCAGGTTTCGTCAACCTTCCGCGCATCAAGGGCTCGCACAATGCAATCCACTCCGGCATCGAAGCCGCCGAAACCGTCATCGAATCGCTTGACCAGGGTCACTCGCGCGATGAGCTTGCCGGCTACGAAAGCCGCATTCGCAAAGGCCCGGTCGGCAAGGATCTGAAGACGGTTCGCAACGTCAAGCCGCTGTGGTCGAACTTCGGAACGCTGATCGGCTTCGGCCTCGCCGGCATCGACATGTGGGCCAACACCATTCTTCCCCGCGTCGGCTTCGGATTCACCTTGCGCCACCGAAAATCGGACGCCGCAGCAACCAACCGCACCGATCTTTACAGCCCCATCGATTATCCACGTCCCGATGGCAAGCTCACCTTCGATAAGCTGACCAACGTATCCTTCTCGGCAACCAATCACGAAGAGGATCAGCCGGTTCATCTCATTCTCGACGACCCGTCGATTCCCCTCGACGTCAACCTTCCGCTGTACGCCGAGCCGGCCCAGCGCTACTGCCCGGCCGGCGTATACGAAGTGATCCGCGAGGAAGGCGGCGCGGCACGCTTCCAGATCAACGCGCAAAACTGCGTGCACTGTAAGACGTGTGATATCAAGGATCCCAGCCAGAACATCACCTGGGTCTGTCCGGAAGGCGGCGGCGGACCGAACTATTCCGGGATGTAGTCGGCAACCGAATCAGCTGACTTTCCCCTCCCGAACGCTGCAATCGCCGATTGCCGCAGCGAACGCGATTCCCGCGTGCAACGCGCACCGACACAGTCAGCGACGCAAAAAAAGCTGCGCATCTGCAATAGTTTGTGCAAAGGCACTCTTGGTGCCGCTCACGGACGACAACAACTTGCTGATTTAATCGAAGAAAAGGATTTAATGGTGTATGCTCGCCGCCACCTGCAGCGCATTGCCCGGTTATCCAAGCTGGCCGTTTCCCGGTGTCGCCGCCATTGTCTGGCCGCTCCTAGTGTTCTGGCTCAAACATTTGATTCCCGGGTGGAGGTCGTCAAATGTTTGTGAATCCAGAACACAATCAAAATGTTGCCTAGTGTTCCGGGCTTACATTCAGGTTCCCGGCAGGGAACCATATGTCAGAGTCGGAGCACTAGGACATATCTGATCGCCATGGATCGGGTTTTGCTGCTAATCTGGTTCGACGGTGTCTTCACAGGCCCACGATACGGCTCTGCAAGCTGAGGGATTGCTGGTATGAAATTAACACGCACACTGCGTGTCTCTAACGTTTGTCTCCTTGGTTCGCTGAGCCTGCTCTGCGCGCTTCTGATTCCACTGCACGTTTCCGCCTGGACAGTCGGAGACGAAGTCAGCACCCACTCGCTGGCCGGCAGCTATCTGGCCGGGCGCTTCGCGCGAAGCGACAACGATTCCGGGCAGGCTGCCAATTTCTATCGCAGCGCGCTGAACCAAGACCCTGAAAGCGGCATCCTGCTGGAACGCGCTTTCCTCATGGAAGCTTCCGAAGCTAACTGGGACCGGGCAATCGAATACGGCGAAGAGGTCGTCCGCCGCCAGCCACGCCACCGGATGGCGAGGCTGTTGTTGGGCCTCAAGGCGTTCAAGTCGGGCGATTTCGAAAAGTCGATTGAGAATTTCAAGGCCGCCGGCAGCGGTCCCATCGGCGAACTGACCAGCGTCATCACCCGCGCCTGGGTCGAACAGGCAATGGGGCGTACCAACGAAGCCCTTGCTTCCCTGACCCTGCGCAAACAGGCCGACTGGGCGCGCTTCTATCTGCGCTACCACCGCGCGCTGATTGCCGATCAGGCCGGTCGCACCAGCGATGCGAAACGCGCTTTTGAAAGCGTCTTCCAGCAGGATTCGAAAACCTTGCGAACCGCGCTGGCCTACGCGCGCAGCACCGCGGCAACTGGCGATTATCGCCGCGCCAAGGGAATCTTACGCACCCACCTGCGCGACGCCGCCGGCGAGGATCACCCGCTCGTCACCGACCTGATGGACCGGCTGTCGCGCAATGAAAAGATTACGCCTCTGATCGCAACGCCCCAGGAAGGGCTCGCCGAAGTGCTGTACGGACTCGGCGAG
Source organism: Alphaproteobacteria bacterium (assembly GCA_018830445.1). Taxonomy (GTDB): domain Bacteria; phylum Pseudomonadota; class Alphaproteobacteria; order Rhizobiales; family Hyphomicrobiaceae; genus Filomicrobium. Next base: position 4,986 of record JAHJSN010000136.1, read on the forward strand.
GCATTGACCAGCGAAGGCGGCGTATCGATCGGCATCCTCTATCTTCAGATGGCGCTCTATCTTGAGCCGCGCCATCCCTTCGCCCTTGCCGCACTTGCCAGCGCCTACGAGACCATGAAGCGCTATGACATGGCGATCGAAACCTATCAACGCATCCCTTCAGGTTCCGCGCTCCAGGTTGCGGTCGACATCCGCAAGGCCTTCAACCTCAACGAACTCGAACGTGTCGACGAAGCTGTTGCACTTCTCGAACAGGTCGCCGCCGGCCAACAGGAAGCAGCCGAGAAGGAATTAAGCGAGCCGCCTGCCGCTGCAACGGTTGAGGCCCCATCCGCTGCACCCTCGACCCCAGATCAACCCGCCCGCAAGCCGGGCGCCGCTGCCGAATTGAGCCGGATCATCAAGGAAACCATTGCTTCCAGTCAGGTCATGCAGCCTGGAAACTACAATCGATCCGTGAAGGCACTGCAACGGGTCCTCGGCGAACTGGGCTACAATCCAGGACCGATTGATGGCCTCTATGGCCAGGGGACGCGCATCGCCGTGCAACAATTCCAGGAGCGGAACCAGATTCCGGTCGACGGGATCGCCGGACCTGAAACACTTGCTGCGCTCGACGCTCAGCTGACCGCCAGCCAGGATGATCGCGCCGTTTCCGATGCACCCGCAGGCGGTGTCGAACAGGCCAACCCGTCGGAAGACGCAACCGGCCAAAACGCATCGGACAACCGTCGCCGCAGCCTGATCAAACCCTACGATGCCCTCGGCAACATCATGCGTGCCCGCAAGCGCTATGATGAAGCAATCGGGTATTACTCCAAGGTGATCGAACTTGTCGGCAAGCCTGAACAGCGCGACTGGGTCTACTACTACTCGCGCGGCACCTGCTATGAACGCGTCAAGAATTGGCCCAGCGCCGAAGCCGACCTCAAGCAGGCGCTCAAGCTCGACCCCAACCAGGCCCTGACTCTCAATTATCTGGGATATTCTTGGATCGACCAGAACCTCAATCTGCGCGAGGGCATGAAACTGATCGAGAAGGCCGTCTCGCTGAAACCCGATGACGGTTATATCGTCGACAGCCTCGGCTGGGCTCACTACCGCACCGGCGACTATCAGGAAGCTGTCCGCTTTCTTGAAAAAGCCGTCGAACTGCGCCCCGAGGATCCAGTGCTCAACGACCATCTTGGCGACGCCTATTGGCAGTTGGGCCGCATCCGCGAAGCCCGCTTCCAGTGGGATCAGGCCCTGAGCCTCAAACCAGAGCCTGATCTTGTCGGCACCATCGAGAAGAAGCTGGCCGACGGATTGCCAGTCAAGCGGCAGGCGCTGGCCGACCCGAATGTGACCGGCAAGACGGCGCCGGTTGCCGAAACGAACGGCGAGAAAGACGCTTCCGGCAGTGTGCCAGCACCTCAGCGCAGTCAGTAATAGCCTGTCATTGCCGCTATGATCCTTGAACGCGCCCGCGCCAAGGTGAATCTCACATTGCGCGTCCTCGGCCGCCGTACCGACGGCTACCACGAGATCGACAGCCTCATCGCGTTCGCCGGCGACGCATTCGACCTTCTCAGCCTTGATCCGGGTGCACCGACAGGCGTCACCGTCTCAGGACCATTCGCCGGCCACATCGTTGGCGAGAACATTGTCGCGACCGCGCTTCGCCGGCTGGCCGAAATGGCACCGGAATTGACGCTCGGCGCCGTTCAAATCGACAAACGCCTGCCGGTCGCAGCCGGCATTGGCGGCGGCTCGGCAAACGCCGGCGCATTGCTGCGAGCGCTTGCCGCGACCAATCTGGATAACGCCGCAGACATCGACTGGCTGGAGCTCGCCGCAAGTCTCGGCGCCGACGTGCCGGTGTGTTTTGTAGGTCAACCATGCCGCGTCACCGGCCTCGGCGAACGACTTGAACCCTTGCCGCGCCTACCATCGCTCAATGCGGTGCTGGTCAATTCGCTCGCGAAAGTCCCCGCCGACAAGACCGCGCGGGTGTTCCGCCAGCTCACCGCCCCCGCGATGAGCGAAAGCATTCCCGTCACCCCGGCACCAGGGCTGGAAAACTCCGAGGCTCTGCTGAAAACGATGTCGGAGATCGGCAACGACCTTGAGCCGCCGGCCCGCCGGGCGTTCCCCGAAATTGCGGACGTTCTTGATACGCTGCACGCCACCAACGGGTGCCGGTTCGCTGCCATGTCGGGAGCCGGACCAACTTGCTTCGGCATCTTCGACGACCACCAGGAAGCCGCCGCCAACATTGCCAGCCGTCACCCCGATTGGTGGGTTCAGCCGTCCCGCATCTAGTGTTCTGGATCAAACATTTGATTCCCGGGCGGAGGTCGTCATATGTTTGTGAATCCAGAACACAATCAAATGGTTGCCTAGTGTTCCGGGCTGACATTCAGGTTCCCGGCAGGGAACCATATGTCAGAGTCGGAACACTAGTACCCGCTTTCAGAAGTTCGTGTGTCATTCGCGGCAACCACCTTGACGAACTTCTGAAAGCAGAGGGTACTAGTAAAATATTGAATCTAGTACCGCTTTTCGATCAGAAGTCCCTGAGAGCGGTTGACTGATGCGACACAGGGACTTCTGATCGGCGGTACTA
>JAHJSN010000137.1 GCA_018830445.1 Alphaproteobacteria bacterium
GCTTGGTCTGATGGGCGCGCGGCATCGGCGGTCCACGAGGACCGTCTTTCATCAACTCGCTGTTGCAACGCGTTCGGGGTTGATCTGCCTGTGCCGGCGGCGGGGCGGGGCGTAAGCCCCGGGCCTCATCCAGACGGCGAGAGGCGGAGCGCGAGGCTGCGGAACAGAGCCATCTCGGGCACGCTCGTCGGCAGGTGGACGCGGATGCGCCAGCCGTATTCGACGACGCGTGCGGCGAACTTCAACAGCCGCAGGCGCAAGGTCGTGAACTCCGCCTTGGCAAGGGCATGCGCCTCGGGAATCGCGGCGCGCAGCGTGTGCATCGGCCAGAACGCGGCAGTATGCAGCGCAAGCCGCACCTGATTGGCGGTTGCCGAATGACACGACGTGCGGTCGGAGGCGAGCCGTGCGGAGCGCAATGGCCGCCTTAGGGTTGTCTATTGCCCGATAAGCTCACAGCCCTTCCGGACGGATGCGGCGAATATGGACTTGGGCTCGGGCGTGTCCCACTCGGGGTTTCTCGGGTCGCTCCGCCCGCTGTAGACTTCCCCGCCGGATAGGTTGTTCCCGGCATAGGAAGTGATGACCAAAGTGTTCATGCGTCCGGCAGCGCAGTCGAGTTCAACCCAGTTGACCTCGGACAGGTATTTCTTGCCATCGCCGCTATCCTGCGGGCTGACGTGTTCGAACCGCATGTAAATCTCGGGCCGCGAACCGATCTGAAGGTGTGCCTTCGCCACGAGCGCCATCCAGTCGTAGTTCATGCCGACGATGGTCCAGTCGGCATTGAGCTTCGTGTTGATCTGTACCTCGGGCCGTCCCGGTAGCGACTCCGCTTCGGACGCTGGAGCAAACCATCCCATCCAGAGTGGAAAGCCAATAGAGAGGTATACGAATGTGTAGCCGAAGAAGATGGCAACGAGTATCGCCGCTGCGGCCAACCCGGCTATCAACTTTGGCCACCGCTTCTCTTCAAGTGTAATATAGGTCGCTCCCGCCGCGATGAACGGGATAGTCAGTGCAAGCCAGTTGATCGTCTCAAGCATCCCGGCACCTCCATCTTGGTGGGCCATTTATGGCGTACCCGTCCTGCTTAACAAATCCCCAACTGTAGCGAATGGACGTGGGCGACGAATGTCAGTGTTCGTCGCATTCTCCGATTGTTGTTAATATATCGGAAGGAGCAACGATGTGGTTTGTCAAACGCAAGATTTTGATCGCCGTCCCCGAGGATCAGTGGAAGCCCGCCATGTCGCTGCCTTCGATCTCGCGGACCACTGCGACACTTAACTTCGGTCATTTCATTCGTCGCGATTCTGATCCCTATTCGAAGCTGATCAATTTGCGATGGGCGCGCATGGCCGAGAAGCCGAATTTTGAAATCTGGCTCGTCTATTCGGAACGCCATATCAGCGTACCCAGCGACAAATGTCCGCTCGATGCCCTGATCGAGGCAGGCGTTCCCGTGGCGCCCGGGTGCCGAACGGGAAGCTGCGGAGAGTGCATTACCCAATACGTCGAGGGCGACATCCACCACCAGGATGCATGCCTGACACCGGCCGAGCGGGAGCGGATGTTCTGTCCATGCGTATCGCGCGCCAGGGGCAGGCTCGTCCTGCCTTTCTGACGACAACGCCGGTTCAAATGGCGCTTGCCTACCATCGCACTCAGTCGAGTTGCCGACGGAACATGTCGACAATTCTGGAGAGTTCATCAGCTTCCAGCCGGCCGTGGTCTTCAAGAAACCGCCCGATATCGTGTCCCGAATAGCGGCCGCGCAAACGCCCATCGCGCACGATAAGATTCCGGCGCGCGAACACCACTGCGCGATCATGGCATATGCGGCATTTCTTCTGAAAGACTTGCCCTGAAGCAAGAACGCTTTCGAATAGCGCAAGAACCGCGTCAATTTCCGGCTTGGCAAGCCTTCCATGGCCGGCCGCCAAGATCTCACGTAACTCTAAAGACCCCTTGCGTCCAACGATCCGCCCGTCGACGAGGTCGAGACTGTTCATCGCAAAATTGCCGCCATGCGCTTCGTGGCAACCGGAGCATTTTTGCTCGTAGATCTCATGGGGATCAAGAGATTGCGCATTGGCCCTGACGACAAGCCAAGGCGTCATGATGGCCAGTACCAACAGAAGTTGTGCTCTCATGGCTCCCCGTCTCATGCGCATCATCCGCTCAAAGTGCCACCATCGCCGCATCCGCGCCGAAACTCGCCCCGATCGCCGCATACGCGCCGGGTGATACTCAACGGCCGTTCTTTCATTTCCGCCAGCCAGCGCCGCTGTCAGTGGCTCGTACCTTCCGAGAACGTGATCTTGTTCCATACATTGTATTTGCCTGACGGCTTGCGCATCGGCAGCCGCCGTACTTCCTCAAGCGTCTTCGCATCGAAGACAATGACGGCCCCATCGTCCTCCCAGACGGATACGAGCGCGTACCGGCCGTTCCTGTCGAACTCGACGTGCGCGACCGTCTTGCCGGGTGCCGGCCGCAGCGTCTTCACGATTTCTAGGGTCTGCTTGTCGATGACGTGCATCGCGTCCTTGTGGGGACCGAAGAAGACATCCGCCCAGACATAATCGCTGTTCTCATGCGAGCGCAGGAAGAAGCCGGGGCCTTCGGTCTTGATCGTCCCGATCAGCGACCAATCATCAACGCCGATGATCGAAAGCTTCGGCTCTTTCAGATGCGGTGTGGCCATGACCCGGCGCCCATTGCGCATCCAGCTGATGCCTGAGCCCAGATGCGGCATTCCCGGCAGCGGCAGTTCAGCGATCTGGCGCCCGACCGTCAAATTGACGACGACGCCCTTACTGCCGTCGCGTGCGGTCCCGATCAGGTTTCGATAGGACGGATCGAAAAAGAAGTCGTCGATTGGTTCGGGGACGACGATGCGCCGCCGCGCGAATAGTCCGCTCGAACTTGGAACGGCTTCGACCATCCCGGCCTCGTGGCTGTGAACGTATCCTTCGTAGACGGGTTGGGCATTCGGATCCGTCGCGATCTCCCAGATCTCGGCCACATCTTTGAGAGCCAGCACGAAGCTGTCGCGGGTCGGAGCCTGATAGACTGCCGAGACGCGAGACGGCGTGCCCGCCTTGTCGGCGACGTCGAACACACGGGCAACCGACAGATCGCCGGTCGAAAGAATCGTCAGCGTGTTGGGCAGATAGTTGGCGACAGCAAGCCACAGACCGTCCTTTGAGATGGCGATGTTTCGCGAATTCAGCCCCGCCCTTATCCGGGCGACCTCTTGCAGCGCCCAAAGATCGTATTTCTGCACCCAGCCGTCGCGCGACATGATGAACACGAAACGGCCATCTGGCGTGAACTTCGGGCCTCCGTGGACGGCGAATGGCGTCGGAAACCGATCGAGCCGCTCGAATGTATCGCCGTCCAGAACCGATACGTGGTGATCTCCTGTCTCGACGACGAGAAAGATGTTCATCGCATCCGCATTGAAGACGGGTTTGTCCGGCGGCTGATACCCGTCATGCAGCACGCCGCTTGCCATGATATTCTCTTTCGACCACTTGGGCTGACGCTCGAGCGGTGTTTTCACGTAGTCCGCCAGCGCGGCGACCTCATCCGCGGAGAGCTGATCGGCAAACGCCGGCATCTGCGTCGCCGCCCGGCCGTTTGAAATCACTTGCGAGACAGCCGGTCCGCGCATGCGCTTCAGCGTCTCGGGAATAAGTGCCGGACCTGTTCCACCCAGTCGGTCGGCACCATGACAGGCTGCGCATTTTTGTTCGTAAACCGTCTTCGCACTGGGTTCTGCGACTGCGATTGTACTCACCGTCAGGAGCAAGCTAATTGAAGCGATGCGCGGGATCATGGCGGGTGCCTCGGAAGGGAGAAATGATTGCGCGGGCGGCCGCTTCGTCGGAACCAGCACTGACGACTCCGATCTCTGCATCGCCGAGGTAGCAGGCCGGGTCGGCCTCCCAGGGGTCGCCGGTCAGCTGAAGCGCTCGGATGCGGGTGTTGCCGCCGCAGACGGCCTTGTAGGCGCAGGCGCCGCAACGGCCCTTGAGCGGGCGTGGCCGATGGCGCAGTCCTGCGAGTACAGGGTCTGAAAGATCTTCCCAGATTTCGCTGAACGGCCTGTTGCGCACGCTGTCGAGCGAATAGTCCGACCAGTAGGTATCCGGATGGACGACGCCCTGGGTGTCGATGTTGGCGACCCCCCGGCCAGAGGCATTGCCGCCCCACGTTTCCAGATGCTGCCTGAGGTTCGCAACACGTTCCTGCGTGAAACGTGCTTCCGCCCACCTCAGGAAATAGACGGCATCCGCGTCGTTGTTGCCGGTCACGATCTCGAATGAGTCTCCTTTTGTAGCCGCCTCGAAAGCACGCGCGATGAGCAGGTCGAGTGCCGCCCGCGTGATGTCCCAGTTGGTGTCGTCGGCCCGGTGCTTGTTGCCGCGCCCGGCATAGACCAGATGTGAGAGATAGAACTTCTCGACGCCCTCGGACTTTGCCAGGTCGATGAGTTCGGCAAGCTGATCGCAGTTGTCTCGGGTCATGGTGAACCGCAGGCCGACCTTGATGCCGAGCCGCTTGCATTCACGCACCCCGGCCAGTGCCTCATCGAAAGCACCTTCCTCGCCGCGGAACCAGTCGTTCATTCTGCCGATACCGTCGAGGCTGATGCCGACATAGTCGAAGCCGACTTCTGCGACCTGCTTGGCCACGGCGCCCTTGATCGGCGTGCCGTTGGTCGACAGCGCGGTATAAAGGCCGTGGTCCTTTGCGCGCTTCGCCAGGTCGAGCGTATCGCCCCGATAGAGCGGCTCGCCGCCGGAAAGGATCAAGGCGGGAATGCCGTATCGGGCAAGGTCGTCGAGGACGCCAACGGCCTCATCCGTCGTCAGTTCTCCAGGGAAGTGATGGTTGGCGGCAACCGCATAGCAGTGGCGGCACTTCAGGTTGCAGCGGCGTGTAAGGTTCCAGATCACGACCGGCCGCACCGGCCTGCGGGGACGGCGTGGTGCCACCAGGTCGTCCTGGAGCAATACGTTCATGTAGTGGGACAGGCGGAACATGGCGTTACCTTCCCCCGGCTGTGAGTCGCACGCCGGTCTTTTTCAGGATGCGTTTCGAGTAGAGAATGTCGTCTGCGCGGCTGAGATGGCCGATCAGAACGGCAATCTCGCGGCGCTTCTGTTCGACTTCATCGCGCGTCGCGCCGTGCACCATGGCAAACAGATTATAAGGCCAGTCCGGCGGATCGCGTGGCCGCTGGTAGCAGTGGGTGACGTAGTCCAACGCTCCGATTTTTCGTCCGATCTCGGTAACGGCTTCGTCTGCGACGTCCCACACCGTCATGCCATTCGCCGCCATGCCGAGTGCATAGTGGTTGGCAGCGGCCGCGATGCGGCGCACCACGCCTCTCGCGATCAAGCCCTGCAGCCGCGCGATAACTTCGGCTTCGTCCAGCCCGAGGTCCTCGGCGACAACCGCATAGGGATGCCGCACGATCGGAATGCCGCCCTGCGTCGCTTCGATGATCCGCCGATCGGTTTGGTCGATTTCGCTCATGCCGCCACCCTGAACCCGACGAAATACTCTTCCAGCTTCGGGAATCGATGCACGCGCAGGCAGGTGGCCTGCTCGATTTCGTCGGCGACAGTATCGATTTCGCCGGGTGTGGCGGTGCCAAGCACGAACCACATGTTGAGCTTGTGGTCGCGCTCGTAGTTGTGTGCGACCTGATGGAAGCCATTTACGATTTCTGTGATTCGCTCGAACCGGTCCACTGGCACGGCCATTGCGCACAAGCAGAATGCGCCCCCCATCGCCACCGTGTCGATGAACGGGCCGAACCGGGTGATCGCGTTTTCCGCGTGAAGCCGCTTCAGCCGCGCGACGAGTTCATCGGCATCGCAATTGAATTCCCGGGCAACGTCGGCAAATGGATCGGGCGTCAGCGGAAACCCGTCCTGGAGCCGGTTGAGGATGGCCCGGTCGAGAGCGTCCAGCGCAACCGAAGCCGTCCTGTGCGATCTATTCATCACGCAGCCTCCTGGCGGTATGGCGTCGCCACAAGTGCGCCTGTCTGCTTGAAGCACCGCAAGGAGAAAAGGATTTGCCGTGGAAGCCCATCGAGCCCGGCGGCGGCCGAAGCGCGGGACAGCGCATCAAAAGCCGCCTCCCGCGATTTCGCGTGGATCATGCAGTAGAGGTTAAATGGCCACTCCCCGTCGTACCGGCGGCGGCGGTAGCAAAGATTGACGCCGGCCGCCTTGGCCAGTTCGGTGCCTACGGCATCGACTTCGGTCTCCGGCACATCCCACACGACCATCGCATTGCAGCGCCAGCCAAGCGCGCGATGGCGAACGATGAGCCCAAGCCTTGGCAGTATTCCAGCCGCGACAAGATCACCGATGCGGTAAAGCACTTCCTCCGCGTCCCGTCCAAGCGATTTCGCCAAGTCGTGGAATGGGCGTGGAATAAGAGCAAGCCCGTTCATGAGCTGCTGCACGAGCCGCGCATCGTCTTCGCGCAACTCGAAATCGGCAAAAGCACTGGGCACTCCGGGATCGACATGGCGCTTGGTATCGGATTCGAAAAGCTTGAAGCCCAGGTCGATGTGGTAGGGCCGCTCAAGTCGCAGATCAAGGACGCGGCGGCGGGTCTGCGAGGCGATCCTGCCGAGTGCCGCATCGACGGCGGCCCGGTTCGGCCCGGTCGCCACGAACCACAGGTTCCAATCGTTCTCTCTGAGATAGACGTGGTTGATGCCCGCCTCCGAGGCCATCAGCGCGGCGGTTTCCTCGACCTGGAGATCGGGCACCGAGACGGCTGCAAGAGTACTGGCCCCGATCGTGTTGGGGCGCACAACGGCGCCGACCCGGGCGATCACGCCGCTGGCCTGCATCGCTTTGAGCCGATCGATGACGTCGGCTTCCTTCACGCCGCCGGCTTGCGCCATCACCCGATAGGGTCTTGCGACAAGCGGGAGATCGCGCTGCCAGGTTTCCAGCAGACAGTTGTCGAGGCTGTCGGTGAGTTCTTTTGGCATGATTACAACCCCGTGCGATGCGCGCGTGCGGTGAAGAAGATTCCACTCGGGCTTTTGGCAGGAAGACTTGCTTTCCTCGCGAAGGTCCGCGCGTCGTAGACGTGCACTGCATCGGCATCGCGAATCGAAACCCAGACCTCATGGCCGCGTGGCGTGAATTCCATGTGGAGCACCGCCGGACCCGGCTTCCACTCGCGGATGATCTCGTTCGTCAGCGTGTCGATGACCTGGATCGTATCATTCAGCGGATGCGCGAAATTCACCCAGACATGGCGGCCGTCGGGCCGGGCTACGGCGAAGACCGGCTGACCGTGGACCTTGGTGCGGCCGACCTCTTCGAACGTTCGGGTATCGACGAACAGCACTTCATGATGCCCGACCGCTGGCAGCACGAAGCGCTCGCCGGCCAGCGCCCAGCCTTCGAGATGCGGCATCTTGTAGACCGGAAGTTTCACTTCTCCGCGCCCATAGCCTTGCAGAATGCGCTTTTGTTGCGGCGGGCTTTGCCACAGGTCGATTGCCGTCAGGCCGTCCTCGCCGTAGAGACCGGCGATGTAGTGGCGGCCATCGCCGGTGATGAGCGCGTCGTAAGGACGATCCCCGATACCCGTGAGCTTGCTGAGAACTGGGGCCGGGCCGTCCGAAAAATCCGCGATCCAGGTTTCTCCGGCGTCCCACAGTGTGAAAATGAAGCGGCGGCCGGGCGCATCGACGAGGCCGATTGTCTTCGACAACCCCGCCGCGCACTCTGCGGGAATATCTGCGACCAGATCCAGCGTGACGGCGTCGAACACGCGCACGCCGCCCGGCTCATAATTCGATACCGCAACCAGTGTGCCATCGTCGGAGATTGCTCCTCCTATGGCGTTTCCGGCCTGCACCACGCGGGCGGCGATCTCCCCCTTCAGGATATCGACCTTGGTAAGTCCGCCGTCGCGCCCGAATACGTAGGCGAAGCGCTCATCGCGCGAGAACACCGCAGATGCGTGAGACAAATCGCCGAGACCCTGGACGCGGCTGAGGACACTGCGCTCAGTCGTATCGACGACAAGCACCGATCCGCTCGCGCGCTCGATGACGATTCCGAGGTTGCCGGTTCCGCGCAGCGCATCCGCATCCGCATTCGCAGGCGCGAGACTGCCTGGTGCTGCCGCCAGCAGAATTGCGGCGAGATAAACGAACCACGCTTTCATTGGGCACCTCCACGGATCAGGTAGTCGGCGATCCAGCGCGCCTCGGTTTCGCTGATGAGCGCTCGCCAGGGCGGCATCGGGGTTCCAGGGACGCCGTCGAGGATGATCTGTTTCACCGCTTCTGGATCGCTGCCCTGCAGAGTCGCAGCGCGGATGTCGGGGCCCAATCCGCCTTTCAAGGTCATCCCGTGGCAGGAGCCGCAGTCCTGGCGAACGAGGTGTTCGAGTTGCTGTGCACGTTGAGCGTCGATCGCGCCGCTGTTGACGCCACTGTTGACGGCCACGTTGACGGCCATGTCGTCGGCCCAGCCGAAACCCGCGCCGCAGATCAGCAAAATTGCGAACATGGTTGCTCTAGGCATGCACCAATCCCCGCTGCTCGCATAACTGGAAAGCCATGGCGTCGCGGACCACCGGGCAAATATCGTGGCGGGCGTAGAGGTTGACGACCGCACCGATGATGAACACCACCGGACCCTTGAATTGCGCAATCCCGATCGCATCGCCGACGGAACCAAGTTCGGACACGAGACGGCGCTCGTCACGCATCGTGCCGTTGTTGACGGCGAGTACCGGAGTGGTGCGCGGCAAACCTGCCGATACCAGCCGTGCCGCGATTTCCTCGATGTTTGCAGCCCCCATGTAGACGACCAGCGTCGTCGCGGGATCGGCCAGACTGTCCCAGTCGAAGGCCAGCGGCTGGTCCTGTTTGCAGTGGCCGGTGATGTAGCGCACGCCGGTTGCAAGCCCGCGATGGGTCAAGGGAACGCCCGTCTTGGCAGCGCAGCCCTGGGCGGCGGTAATGCCGGGCACAATTTCGCAGGCAATGCCCCCGCAGCGCAGTGCCAGCGCCTCTTCGGATCCCCGCCCGAAGATGAACGGGTCGCCGCCCTTGAGCCTAACGACCTGCCGTCCTGCGCGCGCCTCGCGAACCAGGATCTCGTTGATCCTGTCCTGCGGAACGCGATGGCGCTGCGGCTCCTTGCCGACATCGATCAACTTGGCGGCTGCTGGAGCCAGCGAGAGAATTTCACGCGAGACGAGCCGGTCGTGGACGAGTGTTTCGGCGCTCGCAATCAGCCGCATCGCCTTGACGGTCAGAAGGTCGGGATCACCTGGGCCGGCACCGACGAGGAAAACGCGTCCTGGCATCTTCATGGCGTTCGCTCCGTTGGATCTCTCGGGAACAAGCCCGATTTGCAGCCCAATTTGCCGAATGAGTGTTCGTGCAAAACTTCGCTGCGGGAGGCGGACAACTCCGCCCCCCGCGGCTCATGGCGTCAGTAGACGTCGTTACGCGTATTGAAGACGTTGAATTTGCCGGTTGGCGTGATCAGCTTCGGATCCTTGATCACGTCCTTCATCTTCAGCGTCTTGTCGTCGACGACGACGATCGCGGAGACCTTGTCCTTGGCGTTCCAGACCGAGAACCAGACCTCATCGCCCGCCTGGTTGTACTCGCCCTGCACGACACGCGGCTGGCCTTCGCCGATGTTGGCCCACTCGGCGATGGGGAGCGTCTCGTACTTGGGCTCCTTCTGGCCGAGATCAGAGACCTTGAACACGGCGATCGAACCGGAGACTTCGGCTTCCGGATTGAGCGGCGCGTCGACGTAGAGGTGGTTGGACTTCGGATGCGACTTCACGAAAAGTGATCCGCCACCGAGCGCTTCGAGCGTCTGCACCACCTTCCAGGCCTTGTCGGGATGGCCTTCTGGATCAGTGCCGATCAAGGCCACTGTTTCGTCGCCGAGGTGCGAGGTCGCCCACACCGGACCATGCACTGGATGCATGAGGTTGGCGCCGCGACCGGGGTGCGGAGTTTGTCCGCCGGTTTCGATCAACGCCGTTAACTTGCCTTCCTTGGTATCGATGACCGCAACTTTGTGACGGGCATTCGCCGCCACCAGGAAGTAGCGCTTCGTCGAATCCAACCCGCCGTCATGAAGGAACCGTTCCGCTTCGATCTCCGTCGTCTTCAGGTTTTTGATGTCGGAATAGTCGACGAGAAGGATCTTGCCGGTCTCCTTGACGTTGATGATGAATTCGGGCCGGTAGTGCGAGGCAAGTATCGCCGCCACGCGCGGCTCGGGATGATACTCCTGCGAGTCGTAAATCACGCCGCGTGTCGACTTGATCTTGAGCGGCTCCAGCGTGGCACCGTCCATGATGACGTACTGCGGTGGCCAGTAGGACCCGGCTATCGCGTACTTGTCCTCGTAGCCCTTGAACTTCGAGGTTTCGACCGATCGGGCTTCCGCTCCGATCTTGACAGTTGCGACCGTGCTTGGCTCCTTCATCCATAGGTCGATCATGTCGAGCTTGGCGTCACGGCCGATGACCAACAGGTAGCGGCCCGAAGCCGACAGACGCGAGATGTGAACCGCATAGCCGGTGTCGATGACCTTGATAATCTTCTTCGTGCCGCCGTCGATGAGAGCGACCTGACCGGAATCGCGAAGCGTCACAGAGAAGAGGTTATCGCGATCGAGATTATTCTCCGGCTTCGTGGGACGCTGATCAACCGGAACGATGACTTTCCATGTCTTGCGCATCTCCTCCATGCCAAACTCAGGCGGCTGCGGCGGCTCGATGAGCATGTAGCGGGCCATCATATCGATTTCGGCTTCTGAAAGACTGCCCGAGGTTCCCCAGTTGGGCATGCCGGCCGGTGAGCCATAGGTGATGAAGTCCTTGAGGTGCTGGAAGCCGCGCTCGCGCGTGATGTCGGTCGTCAGCGCCTTGCCGGTTGCGCCTTTGCGCAGCACGCCATGGCACCCTGCACAGCGTTCAAAATAGATCTGCTTCGCCGTCTCGAATTCCGTTGCCGTCATGACCGGATCGTCCGGTTTGCGGCCGGGGATCTCAAGCTTCATCTGGCCCAACGTCGTCATGCTGGGCTCGTAGGCCGCGGCGGGACCGTCGGCATGTTCCTTGGGTTTATCCTGGGCGAAACCCGCTGTCGCGAGAAACGCCAAGGGCACCGCGACGCTGCCCATCCAAGCAGCGCGCCGCAAATATCTTCGAGGATTCGTGTCCATAGCAGTTGAACCTCCGTGCTTATGGGGCAACGTGAGGTTGGCGCAAACTCGACCGAACCGTTTTGACTTTTGTGAAGGCTCGTCCGTTTCGTCATGCCATTTTGTTTGCTGTCACCGAAAAGGGCAACAAATGGCCGTTGGCGAAACGATGCGCGCAAGCAGATCAACTGGGAGGCGGCGTGACGGGCCGTGCTCCATTTGCGTGATCGTGTGGGCGGCAACCGCGATGCTCTTCGCGTTAGCGGGACCAAGCCTGCCTGCTTTGGCGCGATCCGGGATCGTCGCCAACGACGCCATGACGGCTGCCGCACCCGATTTGCCCCTTGCCCGGCGTCTCTTCCCGAACGCCGCTGCGATATCACGAATTGAGCGGCGGGACACCAACCCGCCGGTCTTCGCAGCCATAGGGCCGGCGGGCCTCGTCGGGCTCATCGCATCGACCTGGGAGATCGCAGGTTCGCTAGGTTATTCAAGCCGCCCGATCGACATTCTCGTTGGGATATCGCCTCAAGCCAGGATTACCGGCGCGATCCTGGTGCAGCACAACGAGCCGATCCTGACCCTCGGCATCTCCAGCGCGGATATTGAGAAGTACGTGCAGGGGTTTGCCGGCTACGACCTGACCAAGCCGGCCGTACAGGTCTTTGAAGACACCGGCGACTTGCCGCCGATCATCGCCGGGGCCACCGTTTCGACCGGCGTCATCCGCGACGCAATTCTGCGCACCGCCCGCACCGCCGCACTCGGCCACGGGTTCATCCGATCGTCTTCATCCTCAATCGACCGGGTGACTTTCGCGTCGCGCTCGTGGCAGGCACTTGTGGAAGATGGTTCACTTGTTCACGCGGCTCTCACCTTCCGCGATGCAGCGCAACGCCTCGGCCCGATCGCCAATCCGCTCCCTGAAGGCGATGGCCGGTTCATCGAACTATGGGTCGCCGTCATCGACCCACCCATCATTGGACAGAACCTTCTCGGCAGGCAGGCCTACACACGCGCCGTCGGCTCCCAGGCCGCAGGCGATGCCGCAATCGTTGTGGCCAGTTCCGGGCTTCACTCCCATCGCGGCACGAACTACCGGCAGACCGGCGTGTTCGACCGTATCGAACTGATCCAGGACGACCGCACGATCAAATTCCAGAAGGACGATTTTCTCAGGATCGACCGGCTGGCCCTGGACCAGGCGCCGTCGTTCAAGGAGATCAGTGTTTTTCGCGTGCCGGCGAATACCGGCTTCGATCCCGCCAAGCCTTTCCGGGTCGAGATCGCAGCCGAGCGCGATCGCACCGATGGAACCACCGCGAACCTGAATCTGCCGGTGGCTTACGCGTTACCGCAAAAATATATCCTGCCTGCCACCGATGTCTCAGCCCAGATCGCAACCGAACGCCCGATGTGGATGTCGGCCTGGGAACGCAAGCCCCTGACGATCGTCTTTACCGTCCTGATGATCGCCTGCGTCGGCGCCTCGTTCTTCATTCAGGAATTCTTCGTGCGCAGACCGAATCTCTGGCTTTACGGTCGTTACGGCTTCCTTCTCGTCACACTCGTAGGATTGGGGTGGGTCGCCAAAGGGCAGCTGTCGGTCGTCCAGGTCGCCGCCTTCCTGCTTGCACTCGTCAACGGCTTCCGCTGGGAGACATTCCTCATGGAACCGGTGATTTTCATGCTGTGGGGGTTTGTTGCCCTCGGACTGCTGTTCTGGGGGCGCGGAGCATATTGCGGCTGGCTATGCCCTTTCGGAGCGCTTCAGGAACTTCTCAACGAGGCCGCCAAGCGTATCGGTATCATGCAAATCGAAGTGCCTTTCGCGATCCAGGAACGGCTGTGGGCGATCAAGTACACGCTGTTCGTCGTGATCCTCGGCCTGTCGTTCTATTCGATGGAACAAGCCTTGGTCCTGGCCGAAGTGGAGCCCTTCAAGACAGCCATCTCGTTCAAGTTCATGCGCGCGTGGCCGTTCGTGCTGTTCGTTGTTCTGGTGCTTGCTGCGGGGCTTTTTATCGAGAGGTTCTACTGCCGCTATCTGTGCCCGCTCGGGGCCGCGCTTGCGATCCCCGCCAAGCTCAAGCTGTTCGACTGGCTGCACCGCCGCCCGCAGTGCGGCCGCGAATGCCGTTTCTGCGAAACCCAATGCACCGTCGGCGCCATCGATGGGCTGGGCCGCATCAATCCCAACGAATGCATTCTATGCCTGAGGTGTCAGGTGATCATGAACGATGCCGAACGGTGCATCGCGTTGAAACGGCGCGCCGCTCGGACCGGCGGGGCAGGCTCCACCGGACAGGTGAAGACCCTGCGAGCCGGTGAATAAGGCGACGAAGGAACATCCGATGAAAATTACACGAAGAAACTTCCTGGTCTCGGCGGCTTCGCTGGGAGCCTGCGGCGGTCTTGGTGCGCTGGTGTTGAACGGCGAAGCGTCTCCCGCATTCGTCTGGCGCGGGGCCGCACTTGGCGGCGAAGCACGTGTATCGCTCTTCGGACCCGATCGCGAACAGGCTCATGCCGCCCTTGATGCAGTCGCCCGCGAGATAGACCGCCTCGAAGCGATCTTTTCGCTGCACAGGAGCGATTCCGAACTGAGCGGACTTAATGCGGCCGGTTACATCAGCGCTCCCTCGCGAGATCTACGCGATGTCTTGCGCGCAGCGATAGAATGGCGAAAAGCGACCGGCGGTGCTTTCGATCCTACAATTCAGACTGTCTGGATGGCAGCGGCAGACAGCGCCGAGATCACACCCGCGCTGCTCGCGACAGCCGGCACGACGGTCATACTGGACGACGCCGCAGTCACCTTGCAACAAGGCTCCAAACTCACATTGAACGGGATAGCACAGGGCCGCATCGCCGACCGCGTAACCGAGGTTCTCGCGACCCATGGTTTCACCGATGTCGTGATCGACGCGGGCGAATTGAGGCTTCCGGGCCGTCAGCGGCGGGCCGTCGGCATTCCGGCCGCAAAGGCAGCCGTATCGGTGGCCGAAGTCGCGATCGCGACGAGCGAGCCGAAGTCGCTGGTGTTCGATCATGCGACGTGGCGCCATCATCTCATCGATCCCCGCACCGGAGTCAGCCCGCGGCATTGGGAGAGCATTTCCGTCTTCGCGCCGACGGCCGAAAAGGCCGACGCACTCTCGACCGGTTTTGCGGTCATGCCGCATGAAGCCGTCGCCGATATCGCTCAGTCGATTGGTGACGTTGCAGTCATCGGCCGCGACGGCAAAGGCCGCATCCGCAGGCTGGGCGACAAGGCACTTTTCGGTTCGCAAGGACGGACTTCATGAGCCGGCCAGCTGAGACACCGAACATTCCGGTTCTACTCACCGAAGGCTTCCGGATCTTCTTCTTTTCGGCCGCGGTTTTCGCGGTATTGGCAATGGCCGTATGGCTTGCCTGGCTTGGCGTTCACGCAGCCGGCGGCGTTCTCACCTATGTTCCTTTCGCAGTTCCCGCCCACCAGTGGCATGCCCATGAAATGGTGTTTGGATACGCCAGCGCGGCCCTCGCCGGATTTTTTCTTACCGCCGTACCGAACTGGACTGGAACCCCGCCCAGTCGCGCGGTCTACGTCACCGGCCTCGCGGCGGTATGGCTTGTTGGCCGGATGGTGATGTTCGTGTCGAGCGAGATCCCGGCGCTCCTGGTCATGACTATCGACATCCTGTTTCTGCCGCTCCTCGCGCTCAATATTCTGCAAAACCTTATCAAGCGTCCCAAGCCGCAGAACCTGCTGTTTCTCGGCCTCCTCGCGATGTTGACCGCCGCGAATATCCTCGTCCACCTGGAGTGGGCCGGCGTCACCAACGAAACCGCGCCGGGCGGGCTCAGAATGGGGCTTCTGACCCTTGCCGCGATGATCACAATCCTCGGCGGCCGCGTCACGCCCGGATTTACCCGAAACGCCATGACCCGCCAGGGTATCGAAACCGGCCTTCCCAACTCACCGTCAGTCTTGAACGCCACCGGAATTGCCGGCGCTGTTGTGCTTGCGCTTCTCATCCCCTTCGACGTTCCTGCATTTGTCCTGGGCGGCGTTGCCTTGTTTGCCGCCATTGCAAACGCACTGCGGCTTGCCGGCTGGAGAACCGACGCCATTCTCGATCAGCCGATACTTTGGAGCCTGCACCTTGGCTTCGCGATGCTGGCAGCCGGTTACGCCGCCTTGGCGCTGGCGTGGCTGGGTTCAGGCGTCGGTGAGGCCGCGGCACTCCACGTCCTGGGCATCGGAGCCGTCGGCGGCATGACGCTCGCGGTCATGAGCCGGGCGGCTCTGGGACATACCGGGCGACCGCTTATCGTCGCCAGGCCGATTGCATTCGCATATCTGCTCGTTGCTCTGGCAGCGCTTGTCCGTTCGCTCGCACTGACAATTCTACCCAACGCCTATTTCACAGTGATGTTCGTTGCCGGCGGGCTGTGGATCGCGGCGTTTATCATCTTCATCTGCGTTTATGCGCCCGTGGTTACCTCGGCGCGCCTCGACCGTGCGATGTGACTTTCGCGGGTAATCCGGCCTTTCGATACGTACAGCCTCACGCCTTTCGCGTCGCGCCGGCGCCCGTCACATATTTGCTTCGCCCTCCCGTTCAGGCATTCACGACAATTTTCCGGCCCGGCTTGCCTTTCGTTAAGAGCGCCGCTTCGCAGCGAGGCCAAGATGGCGGCATCGTCGGCCGTTTTCTGGAGACATGGAGCCATGCGCGAAGTCATGACAAAGACGATGGCCCGCAACATTTTTTATGGCGGGTCATTGTTCTTCATCCTCATATTCCTCGGGCTCTCAGCCCACAGCTACAGCTATATTGTCAACCATTCCACGGCCTCTCAGCCGCTGACGGACTCGGTCGTCCACGGCAAGTTCGTGTGGGAACGCCACGCCTGCATCAATTGCCATACGCTACACGGCGAGGGAGCCTATTTCGCGCCCGAGGTCGGCAACGTGATGACCCGCTGGGGCGTCGTGGACAATCCGGAAGAAGCCTTCCAGACGCTTAAGGGCTGGATTGAAGCGCAACCGACAGGGGTTGCTGGCCGCCGTCAGATGCCGCGTTTCCACCTTACAGACGAAGAGATCCGCGACCTCGCCAACTTCCTCATCTGGGCTGACAAGACTGACACCAAGGGCTGGCCCCCGAATGATGCCGGCTGATCGAATTCCTTGCGGAGAACACCCATGAAATATCGAACCCAAAGGATTGCCCAGGCCTATTTCCTCACGGCCATGGCACTGTTCCTCGTCCAGGTCACGGTCGGCCTTCTGCTCGGCTGGATCTACGTTTCGCCCAATACTCTAAGTGACATCCTGCCATTCAACATCGCGCGGATGCTTCACACCAACTCGCTGATTGTCTGGCTTCTCACCGGATTCTTCGGCGCGGCCTACTTTCTCATCCCCGAAGAATCCGAACGCGAAATTCACTCCGAGAAACTGGCATACATCCAGCTTGCCATCCTCATCCTCGGCACCGCCGGAGTGGTCGTCACCTACGTATTCGATCTGTTCAACGGCAATTTCCTGCTTGGCAAGGAAGGACGCGAATTCCTCGAACAGCCGCTCTGGGTGAAGCTCGGCATTGTCGTTGCCGCGCTCATTTTCCTCTACAACGTCACCATGACCGTGCTCGCCGGGCGCAAGACGGCAATCACCAACGTGCTGCTGATCGGCCTGTGGGGTATCGCTCTGCTGTTCCTGTTCGCGCTCTACAATCCCTCCAACCTGTCGCTCGACAAGATGTTCTGGTGGTACGTCGTGCACCTTTGGGTCGAAGGTGTGTGGGAGCTCGTGATGGCCGCAATCCTCGCCTACCTGATGCTCAAACTGACGGGCGTCGACCGCGAGATCGTCGAGAAGTGGCTCTACGTCATCGTCGCCACTGCGCTATTCTCCGGCATACTCGGCACCGGTCACCACTACTACTGGATCGGCACGCCCGGATACTGGCAGTGGATCGGCTCGATTTTCTCCACTCTCGAAGTGATCCCTTTCTTCCTGATGATGGTGTTCTCCTTTGTCATGGTCTGGAAGGGCCGGCGCGACCACCCCAACAAGGCAGCGCTGCTCTGGTCGCTCGGCACCACGACTCTTGCCTTCTTCGGGGCGGGTGTGTGGGGCTTCATGCACACCCTGCACGGCGTCAACTTCTATACGCACGGCACCCAGATCACGGCGGCGCATGGGCACCTCGCATTCTTCGGCGCGTATGTTTCGCTCAACCTGGCAATCTTCACCTATGCCTTCCCGATCCTGTGGAACCGCGACCCCTATAACCAGGTGCTGAATATGTCGAGCTTCTGGCTGATGTCGGGCGGCATGGCGTTCATGACGTTTGTGCTGACGTTCGCTGGCACGATCCAGACGCACCTCCAGCGCGTGATGGGCGAAAACTACATGGACGTTCAAGACCAACTCCAAATCTTCTACATCATGCGCTTTGGAGCCGGGCTCGCCGTTGTCATCGGGGCCATCTTGTTCATCTACGCCATCCTCGTTCCGCGCCGGGAGGTCATCGAGCCCGGTCCGGCTGCAATGACACCAGCGGAGTAGGCAACAATGCAGGCCACCATGAAGAAAGCGGAGGGGGCGGCCGCCCCCTTCTACCTGCCTCACGCAAATGAGTGCGCGGTGTTCGAAGCCGCATTCGTCAATCGGATGCCGCTCTTGCTCAAGGGTCCGACAGGCTGCGGCAAGACCCGGTTCGTTGCCCATATGGCGGCGCGTCTCGGCCGGCCGCTCTACACCGTCGCCTGCCACGACGACTTGTCGGCGGCCGACCTCATCGGCCGATACCTGTTGAAAGGCGGCGAGACGGAATGGGTCGACGGGCCGCTGACCCGGGCGGTCCGCGAAGGCGGCATCTGCTATCTCGACGAAGTCGTCGAAGCCCGAAAGGACGTTACGGTCGTTTTGCACCCGCTGACCGACGACCGGCGCATTCTTCCGATCGAGCGGACAGGAGAAGTACTCGAAGCCGGACCAGAGTTCATGCTCGTGGCATCCTATAATCCCGGCTACCAGAACATTCTCAAATCGCTCAAGCCCTCGACCCGCCAGCGCTTCCTGGCAATCGAGTTCGACTTTCCGCCCCCCGATCGGGAAATCGCAATCGTTGTCAGCGAAACGGGCCTTGCCGAGGACCGCGTGGCGGCGCTCGTCCGCTTGGCGGGCAAGCTTCGCGCGCTCAAGGGTCAGGACCTGGAAGAAGGTGTTTCGACGCGTCTCATCGTCTATGCAGCGACTCTCATCAACGCCGGAATGCCCGTCGAGCGGGCCGTTCAGGTCGCAATCATAGAGCCCCTGAGCGACGACGCTGACGTCAAGCAGGGGCTTCTTGATCTCGTGGCTGCCGTCTACGGCTGAGGTGCATCATGGCCGCCGGGAAAGACAAGCTCGAATTCGAATTGTGGGAGCCCGAGGAGAGCGTCGGCAAGATCTGGCATGCCTTTGCCAGCGGTCTTGATGCTCCCGAAAACTTCGAGGATGAGGCGGTCACTCTCAATGACATGCAGGGCCGGCTTGCCGTTCTTTTTCGCGGCCTTGGCGGTTCGAAGGATATCGAGATCAAGCCGGCGCCGGTGCAGGACTCTGGGCACCGGCTTTCGCGACGGCGTGCGTTGGGCCAGCCGGCCGAACGCTTCGCGCGCGCGAGTTACGACGGTGAGGCACTCCGGCTACCCGAGCGCATCGCAGTATTTCCCGATGCCGACGCAAACACTGCGCTCTACCTCTGGCTGACCGCTGCGTCTGCCTATGCGCAGCCACCGCGCAGCGATGACGATCCTCTTCGCGCCGATCTTCGCGGGCTTCAGGCGTCGCACCGGATGACGCAGGCTGTACTGGCCGAGTGTCCGGGAATGCGCCGGCTTTACGCCAATCTCTGCATCGCCACTCGGCAATTCCGGCGCCCCCGCAACTTGCCGCAGAAGGAGGCCGCACTCGAAGCAGCCATCCTGCATCTCCTCGGCGCGCCGCCCCCCTCCGATCCGATTGCCCTTGAAATGGCACGTGCGATCCGCACCGGGACCGATGACCTTAATTCCCTCTCGGCGCCACGCGGCTACCGTACGTTCATGCCGGTCGCCTTGTGGCCCGATCTTCGCTCACCCGAATTGCGCACAAAGGTGGAGCGCGAGGCAGAAACGCCCGAGCAGGCCAACAACGTGCCCGACGCGGACGACCGGGTATTCAAGGCCAAGCGCAAATCCGCCGATCAAGCAGCGCGCAAGGACAGCCTGGTACTGCACAAGTTCGAAGCGATCTTCTCGTGGGCCGAGTTCCTCAACCTCAACCGGCGGATCGAGGACGACGACGAGGACACCACAAAGAAGGCGGCCGACGATCAGGACGAGGTGTCGCTCACCCAGGTGCCGCAGCGTGCCAGGACGCGTCTGCGTCTGCACCTCGACCTGTCTCCGGAAGAAACCGACTTCGAGCGTCTGGCAGGCAAGCACGTTTACCCCGAATGGGATCATCGAACGAAAAGCTACCTGCCAGAATTCTGCCGTGTGCTGGCCGGACCGGCTGCGTCCGCCGAGACCATGCCGGAGTTTCTGCAGTGCGCACGAACCAAGCGGCGCATCCGCGCCGTCAAGCGGCAATTCGAAGCCCTGCGACCCCGTCGGGTGCATCTCAACCGGCAGGTCGACGGCGAAGAAATCGATATCGAGGCCGCCGTTGCCGCCCGCGTCGATCTCGCCGCGACGGGCGCCAACTGCGATCGCGTCTACATCGCAAGCCGCACCCAGGAGCGTGATCTTGCCGTCTCGATCCTGCTCGACGCTTCGCGCTCGACGGAGAGCTATGTGGCAGGCCGGCAGGTCATGGATATCGAGCGCGAAGCCCTGACAGCGCTGGCCTGGGGTCTTCAGGCATGCGGTGACGAAACCTCGATCGATGCGTTCTCGTCATTGCGTCGCGACAGGGTCTTCGTGCATATGCTGAAGGGCTTCGACGAGGCGATGGGACCGGCGGTCGAAGCGCGCATTTCAGGCCTTCGGCCGGGTCACTACACGCGTCTTGGGACAGCGATCCGGCATGTCAGCCGAGGCCTTGCCAAACGGCCACGGCAACGCCGTCTGCTACTCGTCATTACCGACGGAAAGCCCAATGACCTCGATCACTACGAGGGCCGTTACGGCATCGAGGACACCCACATGGCCGTGCGCGAGGCGCGCCGCGGCGGGCAGTCGGTTTTCGGCATCACCATCGACCGCAAGGCGCAGGCGCCCTTCAGCAGGATCTTCGGGCGCGGCGGCTTCGTCGTCATTCCAGACCCGGAAAAACTCACGGCCGCTCTGCCGCAGATTTATTCGCATCTGGTCGCAGGTGCATGATGACGCGGCCACTCCACATCAGCGAGCAGGAACGCGAGGATCCTAACGCCTGGGGCGTTCTTGGAGAGCTGCCGGGCGACCTCATGATGTGGGTCCTGATCGTCAGCGAACTCCTCGTGTTTTGTGCCGCGCTCATTGCATTTCTTGGGGTGCGCATCACCGATCCGGCGGGCTTCGCGCACGACCAGGCGCTGCTCGACCGCACCATGGGTGCCGCCAACACCATCGTCCTCATATCGAGCGGCTTCTTCGCCGCCCTCGCCGTTGCCGCCCGCCAGCGCGACCTACGGCGCACGGCGCGGGCGTGGCTCGTTGCCGCCGCCGGTTTGGGGTTCGTCTTCCTTGTCGTGAAAGGCGTCGAATACTGGGGCAAGGCGACGCTTGGAATCGGCATCGAGACGAGCCCCTTCTTCACGTTCTACTATTTGATCACCGGGTTTCACGCCGCCCACGTCATTGCGGGCATCGTTATTCTCGCACTGGTCGCCCGCTTTGATAGCGTGCGCAACATGGAAACCGGCGTAGCCTTCTGGCACATGGTCGATCTCGTCTGGGTGTTGCTGTTCCCAATCATCTACCTGCTGGGGTGAACAATTGAGGCAAGGCTCCATACAGACCGACCGGCTCATCAGGACCTGGCTTCTTCTGGCCGTCCTGAGCATTGCAACGACCGCGCTCACCATGCTCAACAGTACCGGTGGCGGACGCTATGCCATCGGCCTCGGCGTGCTTCTGCTCGCGGGGGCAAAGGCCCGGCTCATCCTTCGCGATTATCTGGGCCTCGCGGCGTCGGTCTTCTGGATGCGGGCGTTTGAACTTTCGATCGGCCTTTTCCTCGCCGCTGCGTTCGTGCTCTTCGCGGCGGGATCATAGAAAGAGACGCTCATGCCTGCTGCCAGCACAAAACCCGAAACGAGGCACCCGCCGGTCTGGCTCCTGGCCTTCTGCTACGCCCTAATGGGACCGGCCTGCGCCATCAACGGCGCTTTCATTGCGATCGCGGTTCCGGCGATGGCGCCATTTGGCTTCAACGGGCTCGTTGCGGCCGGAATTATCGGTGCACTGATCGGCATCTTTCCGGCGATCTGGCTTGCCCGCCGCATTCATGAGGGGATCCGCGACGACTCCTAAAAACAGCTTCGCGTTTCGCTCGCAACCCTCACTCCGCCTTCCGCCACGGCGCGCTGCGGTCTTCCATCATGTATTCGCGCAGTTTATCGATATCGTCGATCATCGCCTGATTGTGCGAGATCTTGACGCCCTGGGTTTCAAGACGGTTGAAGGCGCGCGAAAGGCTTTGCGGTTGCATGCCGAGGCGCCCGGCGATCAGCGTCTTGTCATAGGGAAGCGTGATTGTGCACGACCCACTGTCAGCGCTGCACAATTCCAGGAGAAACTCCGCCACGCGCTGCGCGCCAGTGTGGGCTTTGAGCTGCTCGATCTGCGCGACGAGCCCCTGTAAGTGCCGAAACGCGGACGACATGATCGCAATTGCGATTTCCGGCCGTTCGCGCATCATGCCGATGAGCAATTTGGCGCTGACGATCAACACGCGGGAATCCGTGACGGCCTCAGCAGTCACCGGGTAGGCGGAACCGTCGAAAGCCACAGCCTCTCCGAAACTCCGGCCCCGCGTAAAAACACCGACCACCGCCTCCGCACCCGTCGGCGTAATGCGAAACAACTTCAACCATCCATCAAGGACGACGAATATGTTGTCGGCAGTATCGCCTTGCAGGAACAAGGTGGAGCTGCGTCGGTAGTTTCTGGCAAAAGACCGGAACAGAATATCCTCGGCGACATCGCTCGGGAGACTGGCGAAAAGTATCGCCTGCCGCGCGGCAACAGCATCTTTCTCGTCGATCACCAGCGCTTCCTCCTTGCCCGGTCCCTAGTAAAGCAGATTTGACGTTTGTCCCCAAACGCGCTGCTGCTCTGGTGAGCAACCCGCAAATTCAAACGCTACACTAGTGTTCTGGATCAAACATTTGATTCCCGGGTGGAGGTCGTCAAATGCTTGTGAATCCAGAACACAATCAAAAGGTTGCCTAGTCTTCTGGGCTGAGTGTTCCGGGCTGACATTCAGGTTCCCGGCAGGGAACCATATGTCAGAGTCGGAGCACTAGAATCATAGAGTTGTTCGCGTTCCCTTGGGTTGCGACAATTACTCGGTGTCTGGCCGCAAAGGGGAGTAAATGTCGGTACTGGAACACGAGTGGCCTGTCTCGCCTAAATCGTTGTGCTGGCCGCAACGGCTTTCGAGTTCGGAACCTGGGGACACCCAGAACCGTAATTTCAGCGAAAAGCTATCACGGTCGCGTTGGTGCGCAAATGGTAGTTTTGATTGGTACTCTGCTTATCCAGGGTGGCCTCAGCGCCTGGCAACTGATCTTCCGCCTAAGCTACTTTTGTCCACCTGAAGGCTTTACCGAAGTCAAATTCCCGCGTGCCCCTCTGCGCTAACATGCGGCGAATTCGGATTTGGAGGTATAGTGATGCCAGCGAATGTCCCCCAACTTGGGCACAACTCAGACGACGTCGTTCTCAGGATCGAGGCCCGTTTCTTCAACAGCCTTGCCAAGTATAGCGGCCATTCGGGATTGACCAGATCGGTTGAGGTTCCAGCCGGGACGAGCATAGGGGATCTGATCGGCATGTTTTCGATCCCGAAGTCCGAGATATTTCTCGTCTTGAGGAATGGCCGCGATATCACTCCGGGGCTTTACGGGGCAGGATCGGTCAATTGCGCAGCCACCGTCGAGGACGGAGATGTCATCGCCTTTTCCGGTCCGGTTCCCTACAGCTACGGCTACGGCGCCCCCGTGGTGTGACGCCCCGGTGATTGAACGCGGCGCTGAGCTTCTGACCGCGACGCTTGAGCACTCATGACCATGAGGCCCTGCAGGCTGCTCGATTGAACCAGCCTCGACACGACTCCCAAGCCTCAACACGACTCCCAAGCCTCAACATGACTCCCATGAAAACAGGATGTCGTTTTGCGAAAGTTCCTGATCGAACTGCACGCCCGCGCGCGTCCCCGCCGACCACACGACTTGACCCAGGAACAGCCTCCCCGTCGACAAAATGACCGTGATCCGTTCGCCCTGCTCGAAGCCTTCGGTGAAATCCAGGCCGAGCCCCCCCGCCGAAGCATCCGTGATGAGGACCGTGCGGGTCCGTCCCTTGACCTTGGCCTTGCCGATATCGTTGAGGAGTACGCGGCGGTGTCGCCGCTTCTGTGCCCAACTGGGAAAGTTGAAATCGCGCTTCAGGCTCAAGTCGCTGCCGCCGTCCCGCGCATTCACCAGGCCGTTTTCCAGTTGGAAGCGATCGATCTGCGAGGACCCGCCACCCACCTCGGGTAACAGCGCATCGAGCCCCGCCATCACCACGATGACGTGGTCGCACACCCCACGCCAGGCATGGGCCAGTTGGTCGATCTCATGGAGGGTAAGAAAACTCTTCCGTTCCTCCACGGAACCGCGCAACAACTTCTTTGCCACCTCGATTTGAGCGTTGAGGAACTCGATGTGCGTATCGAGCCCGGCCGGGATGCAACCGCCGGCCAGCCGGCGCAGATTCTGTAGAAGTATCGGATCGGACGGGATGAACCCGAGAACGAAATTCGGCACCAGGCTCGCGCCGGCATCATTCATGTCATTGAGAGTGCACGATACGACCGCCGCAAGCACGCCGAAATTTTCTGCCTCCGACCTTGCCGCCTCGAACATTTCCCTCAGCCGCTCGTCGACAAGCCTGGGATGTGGCAAATACGCTGCGTTATCGCTCAAGAAACTCAAATTCGATGTCATCCTAAACTCCTGACGCCAATCTGTAATCGCCGCTCCCCGCAAAAGGCAAACTTCCCCTGCCTGCCTCGATGCTTCTGCCTGTAGATCAGATGCAGGCGAGTGCGCTCGTGTTCACAGTGCTGCAGGAAAGCCTAGTCGTATGGTCAATGCCTGACTGACAGGACACTTAAAAGGCGCCGCAAAAATCTCTATTGCGGCACTGGATCCACGATCACCAATTGATGGACCAGCGAAGGACCATTGAAAACGTCGACCCCCAATACGGACTTCACCAGATACAATCCTCCAAGACTGGAAATCAGGCAGACGGAAATGAGGAACCACAAAACAGCCACGTAGACGATCGACGACTTCAACAGGCTCGCCTGCCCTTCCGATTTGACCCTTTTCAAGAGCCGGCGCTCTTTTCCGAACAGCACCGTCAGATAATAGCGATTACCGAAAAACGGCAGCGACACGCGATAGTCGATCCAGTGCAGCGACGGCGGCGGCTTCGTTATTTTTGCAAGCAGCGCCAGTTGATGGAGTGTAAAAGTAGACCGGGCCGCGGCCGGCATTCTGCACAACATGCGCTCGAACGCAGGATGCACATCGATCTTCGGCAGCTTGCGGCGGCCCTCGGCTCTCAACGTCCAGACAGGCTCGAAACCCACTTCAACGCCCCCTGATTGCAAAAAACGACTAGTGGCCTGTCTCGCCTAAATCGGCGTGCTGGCCGCAACCGCTGACGATTTAGGCGAGACATGAAGGCCACTAGCGAAAACAATGGCTTAGTGTGGCGTTCAGCGCGCCTCAATTGACAACTCCTGTGCGGCACC
>JAHJSN010000138.1 GCA_018830445.1 Alphaproteobacteria bacterium
CAATGGTTTAGTGTGGCGTTCAGCGCGCCTCAATTGACAACTCCTGTGCGGCACCAACAGGTCAATTAAGGCGCGACGCCATACTAGGCGTAGTATTCTCGCAAAATCGATTGGTTTGACATGGCTAAACAGGGAGTAGGATGAATCTTGCGAATATATTCAGCGAAGCGGGCACTTTGGGCGAGTGGCCTGTCTCGCCTAAATCGGTGTGCTGGCCGCAACCGCTGACGATTTAGGCGCGACATGAAGGCCACTAGCGAAAACAATGGCTTAGTGTGGCGTTCAGCGCGCCTCAATTGACAACTCCTGTGCGGCACCAACAGGTCAATTAAGGCGCGACGCCACACTAGGCTGACAGAAACTTCTGCTCGGCACGCAGCCCCGAATAGAGGCAGTAGCACATCCCCAGCAGCACGATGGCGAACGGAAGCCCGGTCGCGATCGCCGCCGCCTGCAACGAGGCAAGTCCACCGCCGAGCATCAGCGCGATCGCCACGAGTCCCTCGAAAACCGCCCAGAAGATGCGTTGCGCGACGGGCGGTTCCAGCTTTCCACCGGACGTGATCGTGTCGATGACCAGCGAGCCTGAATCCGATGAGGTCACGAAGAAGACGATCACCAGCACGATACCGATGAACGACAGGATGCCGGTGAGTGGCAGCGGCTCCAGCATCTTGTATAGCGACAATTCCGGTTGCCATTCGCTGACCGTTTCCGCAACGCCCTGGTATCCACCATCGATGAGCTGGACCAGCGCCGTGCCGCCGAACGTCGTCATCCAGAGCACCGATACGAGCGTCGGCACGATCAACACGCAAATCAAGAACTCGCGCACCGTGCGCCCGCGCGACACGCGCGCAATGAACATGCCGACAAACGGCGACCAGGAGATCCACCACGCCCAATAGAATGTCGTCCAGCCGTGCAGGAAGGCTTCGTCGCGTCCCACCGGGTTCGACAACGGCACGATCCGCCAGGCGTAGCTGGCAAGGCTGTCGAAGAATCCGGTGATAATCGCGGCCGTCGGACCGGCGATGATGACGAACACCAACAGCGCGAACGCGAGGACCATGTTGATTTCCGACAACCGTTTCACGCCCGAGTCGAGCCCGGCGACGACCGACAGAGTCGCCATGCCGGTGATGCAGGCAATCAGGATGACCTTGTTGATGTCGGTCGCCGGAACGCCGAACAGGTAGTTCATCCCCGCAAGCGCCTGCTCCGCCCCGAAGCCGAGAGATGTTGCAAGCCCGAACAGCGTTGCAAAAACCGCAAGAGTGTCGATGACATGGCCCGGCCAGCCCCACACGCGGTCCCCCAGCAGCGGATAGAAAACCGAGCGGATCGTCAGCGGCAGCCCGCGATTATAGGAGAAGAACGCCAAAGACAACCCGACCACGGCATAGATCGCCCACGGGTGCAGGCCCCAGTGATAGATCGTTGCCGCCATCGCCGTGTCCCGCGCGCGCTCGATGTTCTCAGGCGATACGAACAGCGGCGGCTTCTGGAAGTGGGCGACCGGTTCGAGGACCCCGAAGAACATCAGGCCGATCCCCATGCCGGCGGCAAACAGCATCGCCAGCCAGCCGGTGAACGAGAATTCCGGGCGCGCATCCAGCCCTCCAAGCCTGATGTGCCCGAACGGAGAAACGATCAGATAGAGCGTGAACACGACGAAGACGTTTCCGGCGAGAATGAACAGCCAGTCGAAGTTCGACGTGACAGCCGTTCGGAGGCCCTCGAAGAATTCCTTGGTGACCGCCGGAAGCGCCAGGGTCACGCCGACGAAGACGACGATGATTGCAGCCGAGACGAAGAACACCGGGTTGTGAACGTCGAAGCCCCATGCTTCGACGTTGTCCTGGCCGAGTTCGTAGTCGGTATCGTAGGTCTGAGGCAGATTCTTGTCGTCGGAACGTATTCGTCCGCTCATGCCGTTCGGCCCTCCATCGCACAATGGTCGATGGTCGGCAACGTAGTCATCTGCACCGGTGACGCAAGTTCAGCCTGCCCGCCTCGTTCTTGAATGGAGCACGATCAAGCGAAAAGCGTCATTGCCTGCGCGATAAAGGCGAAGACGGCGGCGGGTGCCTTCGGCGTCATGACAACCATCGTAGTCGCAACCGACAATCCGGCAGAAGCGCCGATGCAGGTCGCGGCAACGACGGCTTGCAGCATCACGCCATATGAACCATGCCGTTCGACAGCAATGAGTTCATTCTGCCGTTGGAACCGCTCGTACTCTTCGTGTGTCGCAATGATGTAATGATGCGAACGTTCGGTTGCTAGCCGTTCAAGTTCACGCCGGGACAAGAAAACACGCCCGGTTTGCCTCTCCCATTGCTCCAGCCGCGACCCAGCCTGAGCCTGTGTTGTGCGGTCCTCGACCGCGAATTCACCGTCCGACATACGCGAAACCCCCAAAGACCTGACGGCGGACACACGAGCATGTTCGTCAAAAGTGCGGGCGGGAAAGCACCCGGAACATGCTGCGAACCATGGTCCTGGAGCAGGATCGGATTTCCGCAGATAGGCCGACCTGCTCAGGACTGCGGCAGCCCGCCGCATGAAGTATAATGACGGCTTTTTTGTCTTTATCGTGACGGGTTTTGCGCAAACCGCTTCACTGCACAAATCAACTCACCGGACCGGCTCCGAAAATTCCTTCGCCGCATTTCAGTCACATTGCGTGAAGTTGAACAGGCAGCACCGGAACACTAGTGGCCTGTCTCGCCTAAATCGGCGTGCTGGCCGCAACCGCTGACGATTTAGGCGAGACATGAAGGCCACTAGCGAAAACAATGGCTTAGTGTGGCGTTCAGCGCGCCTCAATTGACAACTCCTGTGCGG
>JAHJSN010000139.1 GCA_018830445.1 Alphaproteobacteria bacterium
CGCCAAAAGATCACCCAACGGTGCCCGATTGCACCCGTCCACAGGGTGGCCGGATGCCCCGGAATCGGTGGCCGGATCAGATTGGAACAGGTGACCGGATCAAATCGGAATCACTGGCCGGATGGTCCCGGAATGCGCAATGTGCGCGATCTGGCGGCAGAAGGCGACGCTAAGCACAACGGTGGCGTTGGTGCATCCGTTGGTGGATTTCCAGCGCGGCTGTTGCATCAGCTCTTCCAGTGCGAGCGTCGCGACCGGCGCGGCGCGATGCTCTGGCAATCGATCGAGCCGCTCTTGGGCGTCGGCGAGTGCCTTGCTCAATTCCGCATAGCGGTCCGTGGTGACGGTGCGCTCACTGGTGAGGGTGGCGCGATTAAGCGCGGCAAACCCGATGCCGGAGGTGAAGGAATAGAGCGTGAAGACGCTCCACAATAGGCTGGCCAGAACGGTGAGCACAATTCGCTGATCACGCCAGCCGGCAAGGATGACGAACGGCAGGAGGGCCTTCAGGAGATCGGCGCAGACACTGGCGACGCCATAGATGAGGGAATCGAGCTGCGTGATCCCGAGGGTCATCCCGAAGCGAAAATTCATGGCAGCGGAGATGGCGAGCAGCCCGAGCGAGGCGGTCAGGGCAAGACCGGTGCCGATCCATGCAATCATGGCGCAACCCTCCCAGCCTGTCCCGCTTGGGACGGGTTGTCCCGCTTCGTCTGCTTTTCGGAGCCGCCCCTCACGATGAGGAGGGGGCGGCGAGGACAAGCAGGCCTGCTTTTTGGTGAGCTCTGATCACCGCCGCTTGCGGCAAAGCGATCGTCACCCGCATGGGATGAGACGCGATAGCTTCGCTTTGCCGCTTTGCATGGAGGATTGATCGAACGTGGCTCAGTCGCGCAAGCGATAGAGCGCGGTCCCGCAGCAGGCGGGACGCCCCACCAATGCTTTATCCAAACGAGACGAAGACCACCCACTATCCTAAGACGAAGACGACAGAGACGAGCTTCAACACGTAAACGCAGACGACAAAGTCGGGGCTGTAGAGCCAGACGAAGACGACACAGATGACGCCTCACCAAAAGGTCCACTCTGCGCCATAGGGACGGGCTCTGATCATCATCAAAGCCCGGATGGTTTGCTCGCGGGCGATCATTGCGGGCCATGGAGCTCATCGGGGGAACTCCGAGGTAGAGTGATAGGCATTGGCCTCAAGCCAGGCGGTAATGTCGGCGAGTTGATACAGCACGCGAGAGCGCCGGCCGCGACCAGCTTTCATGAAGCGCGGACCACTGCCTTCCACGCGCATGCGCTCCAGGGTCCTTGCTGAGATCTTGAGGATCTCAGCGGCTTCATCAGAGGTGAGATAGGGCAGGAAATTGGGGGATGACGAGGACATCGGGGTCTCCAGTAGAGAGGTTGCGATGCCTTGACAGGATGGGCGGAAAAAAGCGAAATTCAATAAACAATTTCAATGCGATACGATTTTAAAGCTTGCAGCATTTCCGCAAAATCGGAAAAGCGGCGTTGCAGAAATTTCCGTGATCACGGCAGGAGTTGCACGCATTATGGCGACAACAGTCGGGTCGCAAGCTAACAGAGGCGCCGCGCGCGAATGTCGTCGGCCTGACGCGCTAGATGGGCATGCTCTCTCGAAAGATTTTCGAAGGCATAGGGATTGAGGAATTGACGGCCCCAGAAGAGGGCGCGATCAGCTGGCGACAGCTGTGCTTCCTCGCATATCTCCTCCCAGCCATCATCAATGGCGGTGAGTTGCCGCTCAACGATAGTGGCGGCTTCGTTCGGTTTGAGCAGAAACACGTGTCCGGCATTCAGGCAGGTGGCTATTTGACTAGAGCGATCTTCGCCGAGTATCAACATGGCCTGCGTGGCCTCACCTCCGGCACGTCCTTGCGGACAGATGTCATAGGCGGGCGAGAGTGTAAGACCTTGTCCGTTCCAGAACGCGGCGTGGTTGCGCGCATGATCATCGGTGTTTCCGCACAGCACGTTGAAGACAACGCGTGCGAAAAGTTCACGTAGCGTTTGGCGCGGGTCTGTAAATCGGCGGCGGATGATCTCGGCGAAGTCGGCATAGCTCGCGTAGCGCGCCATCATTTCATCGAGTTCCAGCATGGTAAGGGCAGATACGAGCGATCGCCGCGTCCATCCTTTGGCCGTGTGGACGCGATCAAAACGCTCAATGAGCAAGACGTCTTTGCCCGCCGCCTGCGCCAGACGAACCTCGGCAACATGGAGGCCTGCGCGCGCGGCAAGCCGCATGGCGATGAATTCAGCTTTAACGACGCTGTAGATGTCATTGAGCGCGGAGAATTTTGCGATGAGCCGTCTATCGGCTTCATCAATGAGTGCTTTGGGGCGAGCGCCACCAATGGAACTGCCGTGAAACAATGCTGTGTTGAGATCAGGAGGTAGAGGTTCACCCCTTTCGACACGCCCTGCGGCATCGATGAGTTCTTCGAGCGTGGCGTTGCCGGCCAGCCTAGGCTGGAAGTCGTCGGGTGAGGCTTGAAAGTCGAGCGCGCCGATGCGATCAGAACCAGATTGCAGCAGATAGGTCAGCTCACTGAGTTCAACGTCATTGATGGCATCGCGCTTCGCGCCAACGAGTCGATTGATGATGACCCTGCGCCCCCAGGCATCAGGGGAGGCATCGCGGATACAGCCGGGCGCACTCAAGCCTTTCAGGGGTTCGATCACGCCCTTCTTCAGCGGCAGCTCCGGCTCGTAAATTGGAATGGCGTTTTCGCGCGCGAGATAACTCTGGCCGTAATTGAACACGAGTTTGCCGGCCTGCGCTTCCATGCGTCCAGCGACCACAGGTTCAGCTTCGCCGGGCAGCCAGATCCAGACATAGGCCTCGTGCGGCGCGTTGGCGGGTTGCCTGGCGCTTGCGCGCTTGCGCTTAGAATTCATCATCTACCTCTGCCGAGGGCCGGCGAGGTGGCTGAGGCAGGAGAACGAGTTTGTCTTGCAAGGTGCGGCGGGCTGATGCGAGTCCTGCTTCATCAAGTGTGAAGAGTGTGACACCAAGGAGCGTTGCGGCCTCGAAATACAAGCCGAGCGCGGTCTTGAGATCGCCCTTCTCGATGCGCTGAAGGGTGGCGCGAGAAATGCCGATGCGGTCAGCTAACTCTTGCGCGGGCGTGCGCTGCTCCTTGCGGGCAAGGCAGATCATTTGGCCGAGCAGTCGGCCAGCTTCGATCGTGGTGCGGGAATAAGCGCGTTGTGCTGGCGTGGCCATGCCTCTCTCTTTCTTGGCTCATGCATAGACCATAAGACCGCCTTATGGCTCACTCATAAGCCAAAATTACACTAACAGGCCACAAAGTCAAGAAAATGAACTATGCACTGGCCATAAGGGGCGCTATTGGCCACCTCATGAGCCAAAAAATGCGCTTCATACAGCGTTGCAAAAAACGACCGATCTACGACGTGCGCTCACACTTCTCTCGGGATCAGGGTGATTTCCTGGCCATCTCGCGCAACAAGGCCACGCTCACGCAGTCGCTTTATGGATGCGTTGAGAGTGGAGGGCGGCATATCGAGCTCGCTTGCGAGCGCTCGGATGGAACCCGTGACGCTGCCACCCTGCTGGCGCAGATATTCCAGCAATAGTCCGTCGGAACTGGCGAGCTTGCGCTTTTCTTGCGCGGGTTTCTCTGCGGGGACGAGACCGCGAATGAGGCCGAGGCTGTCTTTGATGCCGGTCTCCCAGGCGGCGATGATGCGCTGGCCGACCTCATGCTCACGATCCGCAAAATAGCGCTTCAGATCCGGAGCAACGTCTGCCATGGCATCGGCGACGGCTTCCAGATGCGCTTCCGCCTTGCGTGGCGTCAGTTCGCATCGAACATGCGCCAGCTCGATCAAGCGCTTGCGATCGGGCCATCGTGTGCTGCCGTCAAGGGTGAGCGCCATCGGATCGTTTGGGATATAAGCCGAAGTTGTCACGAGGTCGTAAACAGGCGCAATGCTTAAATCTCCTTGTACCTGGGGGTAGGTGATGCCGAAGTTCTTAAGGTGGGCATCGCCATTGCGGATGGCGCAGTTGAGTGCGAACAGGCGGAACAGTTTTTCTAAAACAGAAGGGGTATCGGTGGGCGCCATGAATTCTCGGACGCGCTTGAACAGGCGGGTTTCATAACTGCCTTTGTACTTATCGGCGGTGCCCAGCGCATTGAGCACGCAGAAGTCTTCAAAGCCGAGATAGGTATCGTCAATCACGTCAAAGCGCTCGATCACGATCGCCCCGCCATCATCGGACAGCTGGAAGGGGGGGACTTCAAGCCCGAGTTTTTTTGCGACGTTGAGACAGAAGAACTCATTGGCCGCAAGTTCGGGATACTCGTCCTCGTCCCACATTTTGACGATGTGTGTGGCGCTCATGATGCTGGGTGAATTGCGCACCTTGAGATCTGAGATCTTCTCACCGAGGGCGCGGATCATGACTTTGGGCTGAACGCCGGAAAGTCCGGAATGGGTGGCGTAGCGATCAAGCAGATAGGTGAACAATTCGCCATCGCGGCGCGCCCGCAGAATGTCGTCGATGGACTGAAAGGGAACATCCTCGTCGAGGGTGTCATCGAGACCGGAGTAGCGCAATCGGCCGATTTGCGTGCGGCCAACGACAGATAGCAGATCGAGATCATCAAAGGAGCCGGTGGCTTTGGCAAAGCGGCGTATGAGCCGTTCACGCAGCGCCCCTTCCGGCAGGTTCATTTCAAAGATGGGCAGAAGGCCGAAGTGTGAATCCCATGACGTTGTTCGCACCGGCATAGTGACGGATACGGCACGTTCGCTTGCCGCGCGCGGATCGTAGGCGAAGGTTGCCCCTCTTGGCTGCAAACGGTCCAGCACACCGGCAGATTTGCTGTCTGACCAGACGCGGATCATGTGTCTTCGTCCTCTTGCGCGGCGCGAAGATCATCGAGCGTCGGTCGAGACAGGTTTAATTCGGTCAATCTCAGATCGAGACCAAGGACGTGCAAGATGCGCAGGAGTTTGGTGACGCCAAGTTCGCCGAGCCGACCGGTTTCGAGATTGGCGATAAGCGGTCGGCTCACGCCGGCGCGCTCAGCCAGATCATCCTGGGTGAGCCGCTGCGCTTTGCGTGCGTGCTGTATGGTGCTGGCTATCTCGTTCATATCCATTGTGCGTATAGTTTACTATACAAAAAAGCCAAAATCAAGCATTCTGCATAGTAAACTATACGAACACGATGCCATGACCATATAGTATGCTATACAAAATCGTCAAAAATGATCAAATTGAATAGTATACTATATGAACGCGCGACGACATGATGTAACCCATGGGCGACACGCCGTTATTGCAACCTACAGGTTACACAGGTTCGGCTACCTTGAAGTTCCCGATCAGTAACAAATGACTATGTTGACCTGAAATGTTCCCGATCAGGAACTTAGACGGTGCGTGCCGGAAAAGCGGGTGACAGATGACCGAAGTCGCCGGTGCCGGGCAAGAGCGGTATCGCATCAGGCCTGCTAAGCCGCGCATCGTCGTAGCGAAAGGCAAACCGACCGTTTCGAGCTTGTGAGACGGTACCGATGTGGCGGTCATTGATGAGGACGCTCAGATCGGTCATGAACGGCCCCGCGACGGTGGCACGCGCGGCCGATCAACGATCGCATCGATATCGATCTCTGGCTCCGCGTCGAGCGGGCCTGCCGTAGTGGGTTTAGGTTGCGGACCTGAATGGGCGGTGATGTCGATCTGGAGTTCGTTGAGTGCGCGCAAGACGAGACCGAGCTTGGCATTGGCATTGCCCTGCTCGATTTCATTGACCCATTTGCGAGAAACGGTCAGGCGATCAGCCAGCGCCTGTTGCGACAAGCCAAGGGCTTCACGCCGGCTTTTGATGAGACCGGCAATGTCCTCGGCTCGCCTTAGGGGCAGCGGCGGCATGATATAACCTCTACGTGACATCCCGCCATTGTAACCGATAAGTTACAAATGACAAAAGTAACCTGCGGGTTACTTGCCACCAATGTACCCTATGGGTTACAGCAATACCGTATCGGGACATTCCCCATCCAGAACATTGCGCGTAGACATGCTCGCGCAGAAAAATAAGCTATAAATTTTTCTCATGGCCTCCTGTCGGAGCGAACGGCTTAAAGCGAAATCTTAGATTATCAATTTTGACTTCGAAGATTTATAGTAAGCTGTAGATGATTTTTTATGGTTGACCGGTCAATGATTAAGATGTAGGTTTCTTCAGGCTGAGGTTCTTGCTGCCTGATGATGTATAATTAATCTGGAGTTTCGTGTGGCAGGTCGATCGGCTGTTGTTCAGTACAAAGATAGATGGGCGGGCCTTTTGGATGAGACCGGCCAGCGGGGCACTCGCTTTGTCTATGATGCTGGCTGGACGCAACCCATCGCCTGCTGCTTTCCGATCGACAGACGCGAGCATGAGTGGCGCGCCGGTCTGCATCCTTTCTTCGAGCATCTGGCTCCCGAAGGATGGCTGCGTCAGCAGCAGGCGCGTACAGCCCACATTGCCGAGGAAGACGACCTGGGATTACTGCTGCGCTTTGGCTCAGACTGCATCGGTGCTGTCAGTATCGAGCCATCGGACAATGTCGAACTGCCCGCGATTAACGAGGCACTCCCAGGTGCCGGAAGAACGGTCTCAGGGGTGCAGCGCAAGCTATTGGTCGTTCGCTCCGATGCAGGCAATGGTTTCGTGCCGGCCGGGTCAACCGGACCTGCGCCCTACATCGCGAAGTTCAACTCGGAGAACCTGCCCACCCTGGTACGCAACGAGCTGTTGAGCCTACGCTGGAGCGCCGCCGTTTTAGGCGCAAGGGAAGTGACGGATTTCACGGGGGCTCCGGTTATATTTGCCGCTCAGGGTGGCCAAGCCGACAACGAACATGCGCTCATTGTTACGCGTTTCGATCGAAGAAAAACGGGGGAAAAGCTTCGACTGGAGGACTGCGCCCAGATCCTGTGCAAACCACGTGGGCGCGATTATGGCGGGAAATATGATGCGGCGTATGAAGACGTTGCAAACGTTATACGCGAGCACTCGGTGCGACCGGCTATTGATTTGGCGCGCTTCTACCGTCGGCTCATCCTCTTTGCCATTATCGGCAATTGCGATGCGCATCTGAAGAACTTTTCGATGCTCGAAACACCGATTGGCCTGCGGCTGTCGCCGGCTTACGACATCGTCAACACGGCAATCTATGACGGGTTCGACCAGACACTGGCCCTCAGTATCGACGGTCAGAAGCGACAGCTTGATCGGGTTGATCACAAGCTACTGGTGGACTTCGGCCGATCGATCGCTTTGCCGGACCGTTCGATCACTCAGATTTTCGCGGAGCTGAAGCGCAAGATCGCTGGCGCTGAAGAGATCATCACGCCTCCGGCGGGTGAACCGCCCGATGGTTTTGTCCATCGGTACTCAGAAATTGTAGGTAACGCATGTCTTCGCATTTTTCCTCAGTAATGCCTGTCAATTGGGAGGCATTGGTGGCGGAAGCCATTCGCCGACGTAAAGCCGAGCGCATGACTCAAAAAGAGCATGCGGCCCTGGCGAGCGTCAGTATTCCAACCATGCTCTCTTTTGAGCGTGGTGAGCAAACACTCTCGCTTGGTAAGGCCTTTGACATCCTGCGCGTGGTGGGGCTGATCGAAGAGGGTGGGGGCAAGGGTAGTCAGGAAAACTTTGTCCAGGTAGCGTTTGAACGCTGGCGCGAATTGGTCCGACCGTTGCCTTCAGATTCGCCGGCGCGTTTCCAGCACGGGTGGTATCGTCTCGACTACGCGCTGGAAGGAGATCTGAAAGCGCTGGAGCCCTATCAACTGCTTCCCATGATGCGGGAGCAAAAGCTCAACAACACCGGTTGGCCCATGTTCGTGGCGATGACGCGCGATGAATTTGAGCCCTATGAACGCGATGGCGTGCTGGAATGTTGGCTCAAACCGGCAGAAGGCGGCTTGGAGCGGCGTCTGAATGATCCGGCTCATTGTGATTTCTGGCAGGCTTCACCCAGTGGCCGCTTCGTGTTGCTGCGTGGCTATCAGGAAGATGGTGCTGATACGTTCGAGCCGGGGAGGGTGTTTGACACGACCCTTCCCATTTGGCGGATCGCAGAAGGCTTGCTGCATAGCAGTCGCATGGCGCGCGTGTTGGTAAAGCCGGGTAAATCGCCAGTGCATGTAAAGTTCAGCATTCTATACACGGGGCTGGCCGGCCGTGTGCTTCGCTCGTGGGCCAATCCCCTGGCGGACCTGTTTATCGAAGGAGGGGCTGCCCGGTCAGATGAGGCGATGTTGCAGACGGAAAGCGCAGCAGGCGATATTGAGGGTAGCCTCACAGAACTGGTCTACCCGATGGTCGTGTCCTTGTTCGATCGCTTTGGTGTGACAGGCCTCTCGAAAGATCGCGTCGAAGCTGAAATTCGGCGTTTTGAGAAAAGCGGAATGGTTGGCTGATCAAGAGCGGATGATAGCCGTGGGACGGCAAGTGCTCGATCCGCTCATTTGTAACGCGCAAGTTACAAAAGGTGAGTGTCACCTGTGGGTTACAAGAGGCGAACCGAACCAGTGGCGGTGCGGCGTTTATTGCCGCTCGCGGCTGGGGCGCATAAGGTCAATGAGCTGATCGCCGACACCTTCGTTCACTTCGCGCACGGAATCGGCAACCAGATGCGCATAGCGCTGCGTGGTCTGCGGATTGCTATGGCCGAGCAGCTTGCCGATGAGCGGCAGGGAAGCGCCGCGCTCTGCGGCCAGGCTTGCAAATGAGTGGCGCAGGTCGTGAAGGCGCACATCATCAAGCTTCGCAATAGCCCTGATACGCCGCCATGGTTTTTGAAGATTGATCAGTCGGCCGGTGGAGCCGCCGCCAACGATGACGAAGGGATTGCCGGACACGCGCGGAAGGTCACGAAGGACCTGAGCGGCAGCCTGATTGAGAAAGACGGGCTTCTGACCGGTCTTGGAATCTGGAAGCAAAATAAGGCTCCGGTCGAGATCCACATACCGCCACTCAAGCGTGAGGATTTCGTTGAGGCGTGCACCCGTAAGCAGCAAGAGGCGGATCGCAGCGATCACATAGGGACTCTCCTCATCGCCCGCTTCGAGCTGGGCCAGCACTTCCCCGAGCCGCATCAGTTCCGCCTTGTGCAAAAAACGCTGCCGCTGGTTTTCACGGAAGCGATCGATACCGGTGCAGGGATTGGTGTTTTCTGGCCGGATGCTTTGCGTCTCAGCCCAGCTCATGATCTTGGATAGAACGGCAAGGGCAAAGTTTGCCTTGCGCGGTGTGGCGGCGAGCTTGTTGTGAAAGCTCGTGACGTCCGCGCGCGAGAGGTCGCTCGCGTGACGCATACCAAAGGCCGGCTTCAATGCATTCTCGATTAGGCGTTGATACTCTTCGCGCGTTCGCGGTTTCAGTTTCGGCCCGTAGTCGACGAGGAAGGCGTCCGCCACTTCGGCGAACCTCGGGGCGTTGCGGCGTGTCCATTTCGCGTGCGCCGGATCATGCCCGTCATGAATGTCAGCCAGCAATCGCAGCGCCTCCTTGCGCGCCGCCGCTGGCGTCCAGGGCGAACCGTGCCGCCCGATGGTCATCCAACGCAGCCGGCCATTGACCCGCGTTTGAAGGAAGTAGCTTGGCGCGCCAGACCTCCGACGCGCACCAAAACCCTTCACCTCAATGTCGCGAAGTGTCTGGCCCTCTTGCAGTGCATTGACGGTCGCGGAGGTGACGCGCGCGCTTTTGATGTCGCTCATTTTCTGTGGTCCGACTGGCCATCGCAGCCGCCCTGCGCGGCTAACTTATGGCTAACATTTTAGCGCGAAATCGGGCGTTACAATGACGATGAGTGACAAAAGAACCATTGATTTTATTAGATAAAGAGTGACAGTGTCGGATGGTGGCGGACACCAAACACAAACTACGAATCTGGGGGTCGGGAGTTCGAATCTTCCCCGGTGCGCCAACAAAATCAATGAGTTAAGCTGTCACGAAAAATCACCCCATACAGCCTAGCAAACGCATAGCAAACATTTTGCTCGGAGCCTTGCGGACGCTCGCCCTCAATCCAATACCAACTCGACCAAGCCAAGGGTTGAGAGTTGACGATTTGGAAGAGACATTTAGGCCGGGTACCGACGGTTATTGATTTGCCCGAGGCAGAACAGCGCTGTGCTGCGGCTTGCTGTTTTGAGGCCCAAGATGGTCGAGCGCGGCAGTGCCACTGGTTGCCAGGAGCACCGCGACGCAGCTGCCCAAGTTAAGGCGCTTTACTTGCACGAACCGTGGCATCCATGCTTGGTAAGGGAGAGGCCGAGAGTTCAAATCTCTCCGGCAGCACCAGACACCGACACCCGAAAATTCCCTGAAATCATAGGCTTCTAGCTCTTTGACAGCGCTGTTTCGAGGTGCATTTCGTTGCGTCTCGATGCGCGAACAGACGTTGAACAAACGACATGTCGTGGGGGAAATGTGGGGGAGTTTGTGCGGGGTTTGTTCGCCACGATCTGTCGTATGGACTTGAACACTTGCTCTTTTGGATAGACTTGTCTTTATTCCCTGCTGCACATCAAACAGCTGGATTGATGTCGCTTTGGTATGTAAGCATTGTGCGTGCACGTGGTGGTGGCGCGTTATGTCACGGAGGGGGCCATGAGGGAATACCAACCGGTGCTTGCCTTTAGGGCGTTTTCCAGTCCCTCACGCATCTGCGTGACAGTTGAGAATTGCTCCACGCAATCGATCTCACGCTTGCAGCTAAGGATAGAGCTGCCCCACGAAAGAATTGAGAAGGATGGGCGTGTTGCCAATCTGAGTATTGAGCCTGGCGGCTTGAGAAAAGAGAGTTTTGCCCGGCTGCAAGGCGGCAATGCGGAATGTGAATTGAGTGTTCAAGAGATTGAGTATTTCGCAGGCGGCCAGTTGGCGTACCTAGACGATGTCTACCTTGAGGCGGAAGTTGAGGACGAGGCCTCGAATGAAATCAACGGCCCCGGCCAAGTGTTCATCAGCTACGCACGGAAGGATATAGAGTTAGCTTTGCGGTTGAAGACACTGTTGGAGGGGCGAAATATTAAAGTTTGGTGGGACGAAGAGGGACTGGCCGGTGATCCAGATTTTGCCGAAGAGATTGCACGGCAAATCGCACGAAGCCAGGTTGTTGTTGTGTTGCTTTCAGAGGCAGCACTGAAAAGTGATTTTGTAAAAGACGAAATGAATGAAGGAAGGGACAAGCTACTTATTCTACTTTGCAGCGGTGTTGCACCCAGCCAAATACCTTTTCGCTACAGAAGGTTCGATGCCCCAAGGTTTGAAGATGAGAATGTATTTTGGCGTGCGCTCTCGAAACGCGGATACAAGGTGACGGCGTGATTGGAATTTGAAGCTATGTAACTTAGCTTGATTATCGAGGGGGGGGCTTGTGCGGTCTCATTGGCATATTTTGATTATCTTGGTAGCTGTGTTGGCAGGTTGCGCCTCAGTTCCGACCGGCGCAGATCCGCAGCTTCGCGCGCAGATAGAGGACTTTAATCAAACTATTGCAGAAGGCGCAGTCGCAGGCGCGGTCGTAGGTGGCCTGGTCGGTGCTGTCAAAGGGAGAGGGGACCCTCGCTACATATTGGCTGGTGTAGCTGCTGGCGCTGCGGTTGGTGGCGCTGCCGGATTTATGGTGGCCGGTCAGAAGGCGCAGTACGCGAGCAAGGAAGAAGCCTTAGCGGGCCTCACTGAGGATGCAGAAAGCCGCGTTACGAAACTAACCGGATTGGTTAGTTCGGCGGACCGCCTCGTCGCGCAGCGCCGGCAAGAAGTTGACGCGCTAAAGATTGCCACTGCAGAAGCGCACAGCACCGCCAAGCAAAGGGCCACTGTACTCTCCCAGCTGCAGGCGGACAAAGCCGCGATGGACATAGCACTCAAGGCTGCCGACAAACATAGTACGGCGCTAGCTGGCAACATAGCGCACTTCAACAGCCAATATCCCGGTCAGCAACCCGGCCAACTTCCTGCCCTTGCAAGCTCATTCGAGAGTCAGAAGACCGCTCTTAACGATCGCTCGATGAAGATGGCAGCGATGATCAAAGAGCTGGAGTAGGCTTGTTGCGCAAACGTATTGACCGGAAACTGTCCGTTCAGCCGCTGGAGGTCTTGTTACTTTCAGCGATTCCATTTGTCTTGGCTGCGTGCAGCGGTGCATCGAGCGACCCAACTAAGGGAGGCTTGGCAGGGGGCATAAATGGTATTGTCACCGGAGCCTACGAGAAGCGAATTCAGGTCCGAGAAGGCTACCTTCGCGATCTTGACGACAGCAGCCAACATTTGGAAAGGCGCCTAGCCTCCGCACGGGCTGTTGAAACAAGCCTGGCGCTAGAGCGCAATACGCTCAAACGGCGACTTGCAAAAGCCAAGCGTAGCGCGGCGCAGTTCGATGCACAGATCGCGGAGTTGCGGCAAACGTTGGGAGCGAAGTCCGAAGAGCTCGGCGAACTGGAGCTACTCAGGGACAAGCTTCGTAAAAGATTGTTCACACTACTCGAACGCGAAGAGCGGCATGCCCGAATGATGGAGGCCGTTGATCGAGGTCGGGGGCGAGCGTCGCAAAGAACGAGCGATGCAAGAACAATCGACACTGAGCCACAACATACAGCGCCGGCTAGCGCAAGCTCCGAGCAAGATCTAGTTGAAATAGAGAGCGATCAACGTGATCTTGAGAAACTGAT
The DNA here is from genome assembly GCA_018830445.1 of Alphaproteobacteria bacterium. Taxonomy (GTDB): domain Bacteria; phylum Pseudomonadota; class Alphaproteobacteria; order Rhizobiales; family Hyphomicrobiaceae; genus Filomicrobium. Next base: position 12,751 of record JAHJSN010000139.1, read on the forward strand.
CGCGGCCGCACGGCTTCGGGCTGCTGCAAATCAATGAATCATGTGAACTGCAAATCTCGCTCGTCACGGAGACTTGGAAATCAGATCGAGTCCGGCAAAAAATTGCTCGCCGCTGCAATACGAGGCATCGTCCATGACCGCCTTAAGCACCACGCGCCTATCAGCTCTTAGCGAGTTACTAAAGCGCGTCTGAAGGTCGTTTCTGAATTTCGCATCCTCAAACAGCTGGTCCCACTGAGACATCGCCTCGTTACCTCCGCCGCCGGTAATGCGCTTGATCAGCCGAGATCTTGCTCGTCCATGTCCAATCACCGCCACGCAGGCATACGGCATTCCGAGCTTATTCAGATAGTGCGCAACGCTTGCTGCGCGTAGGGCCGAGAGTTCGACATTTGCATCCCCTAAGACTTCTTTACGTTGATTGGGCTCGGGGGACGCATGGCCTTCGATCTGCAGGAGGTTGACATCTGCACTTGCAAGTCTGGCGATCGACAACTTGAGCAACTTCCTGATCTGGGACTCGCCCGCAGGTGTCAACTGGGCACTTCCTTTGGCAAAAGGTTCCAACCCCTCGACTTCGATTATCTCACCCAAGTCAATGGACGACGCGCGAGGATTTGATTGCGACTGCCGTAAGAGCAGCCTGACCTGATCAGCGAGTTCCTTGTTTTTTGCTGAGAGTTCGTTCAGTTTGTCTTGATAGTCATCGCTGTGCGGCGGTCCGGATGAACTTCTTGGCAAGTGCTCTCCTACTCCAATCAATCCGAGAACAAGTATCAGTGTTGCCAGAAGAGACAGGACAAGATCAGACCCGGGCCCATAGTCGTCCTCGCGTTCTTCTTCCGAGTCGAAACGGGACATGCGTCAGCCTCCGCCAAGCAGCAATATGACCTGTGCGCGCCATGCAGGGACAAACGGCAGCGCCGCCAGAAACCCAATAGCCGCGACCAGCAAAACACACAACAGTCCGAGCAGTATCGCCGCGAAGGTCGAGAGCCAGGAACGCTGCGCATTTCGCTCAAGGGCACGCCGCATTCCTTTCAGGGTTTTCGCCAATTCTTCGCTGCTTCCAAAAGGCATATCCTGCACCTGAGCCAGATAGTGCTGCATACGTTGGTCGAAAATCTGTGCGTGGTTCAGGCTGGAGGCCATGAGGCTTTCGGAGGCCTGTTCAAGAGAGCGAGTGATTTGAGGATCCAAGGAATTCCGATAAGCACCGTTCAACCCATCCCTGAGGGTGGTCAAGGTTGCTTCATTCGCATTCCTTATTTCGATCGCAAGACCTTCCATCAACTGCCGCTGGATCTGAACGCTATTGCGAATCTGGTCGGAAAAAAGCTGTGCGAGCTGATCTTCCCGCTGTTTCTGCTCTTCCTTTATCCTTGCAATCTCGTCTCGCTCGGCCCGTAACCAGCCCGCCTGCTCCAGCAGTGTCCGCTCCAGACCGTTCGTGTTAGTATGTATACTGCTTTCTGCACTATGCAGCTTTCCGCGGTGCTCTTCCAGTCGCACCTGGAGATCCTTCATCTCGACCGCAATGGGTGAATCGTTGATCGCTTGGGCGAATTCAAATTGAAGCTTTCCGACCAGATCTTCCATGCTGCGTAGCAGAGAATCTTCACGAGCTCTTAAGATCCCAGCCTGAAGCTGCAGCAAGAGCGCTGCAAAGAGCCCGGCAATACTTGTCCCAAATGCAACTGAAAGGCTGCTGAGAATTTCGCCAACGACCATGATGGCGGCATCCTGGCCAATGGCGGCATCGGGTTGCCGGGTGAATAGTTGAGCGACTGGAACAAGTGCCAGTATTAGCCCTATAAAGGTGCCCAAAATGCCAAGCCGGACGCCAACAGTCTGCCAAGAGCGGACCTGTCGTGAGCCAGCGGCGATCTCGGGTACGTAGGTGGCTATTACCGCATTGCTCGGTTCGAAACTAAGTCGACGGGCCGATTGCCAAAGTCGTCCAACCAAACGCTCTACGGCAGGTGTGTGCTTACGTTTGCCGGGCTGTACGAAGGTATTCTCTTGCTCATTAAGTGATCGACGCCCGGCATCACCCTGGACGCGGAGTCGTTCCTCGCAATACTTTATTGCCTTACGCTCTGCTTGATCGCGCCTCAGGGCGCCGAAGGCGGCTAAAAGGCCGCCGATCATTGCCAAAGCATACACGGCCAGCGTCGCCGGTCCCGCGATAGGATCAAGAATAAGACCTAACAGTGAGTGCTTCGCGGATTCTGATTCCGGTACTAGGAATGCGAAAAATACGAGGCCAGGTGGCAGAAATATCGCAATCGCGGCGACCGTTGCTGTGGGTCCCCACAATTGCAAATCAATCTTCGTCAAGAAAAATGCCCCCCCGAATGTCCTAACTATCGCGCTCCTTATAAGTCGCTCGTGTCAGAACTCGACCGAGTATCTTCGATTGCATCAGTTTTCGTGGTGCCGTTTGTTTCACGCGATTGCAGTTGCGCTCGATCCGACGGTCCACCAACAGCGGATTGGCCTTGTCGTTCGAGTTCTTCGGCTCGCTGGGTGCGGGCAGCTGTTCCGCGCTGGTCTATCATCCCGCTTTCCATGTCGACGCCATGAAGCTCCTGCGCGGTCAGGAGATTGTTTTGTTGCTGTTCCGTCGAAGCGATTTGACGCTGGTTCATTCTTGAAGCTGCCAGAATTGCGGCGCGTTTCCCTTCGGCTGCGGTCTGACCGAGTAGGCCGCGATGGCTCTCCATGTCCTCGCCCCTGAGATACATCAGCTCGATGGTGACTCCATAGACCCGCTCAATTTCTTTGCTGACCCCAGGTCCGAAACGCTCTCTGACCTGATGGAGTATCCCTTGGGTCTGAATGTTGATCGGCTCTTCGGCCTGTTCGATCATGTCGAAAACCTGCAAGCTCCATTCATTGAGGCTGTCTTTCATGAGCGCAACCCAATCCTCATCGATCGGACGTTCGGTTGCTTTCCATGGGTATTCCGGCGACAGCCCGGCGACTCGCCACTTCGCCTTCAAGTCGCAATCTCTTATCGAACCATCCGGAAAACGGAACTTTATTTGTTTCACATATTCAAAATGTTGCAGTCTATCGATCTGGCTTCGAGCTTGTTTCAGCGCGTCATCGTCTTGGCGGAAATGGATACTTTCGGCGACTATTCCGAAATACTCGGAAAGCGACCTCGTGATCTCCGTGCGGATGATGTCTGCCGCGTACCGCTGCTGGAGTGGCTCAACAGGATTTGCGTTCTGCAGATCCTTCAGTGGATCGTAGGGAATCCCACGATCATCTATGCCGCGATCGAACTGTGTCGCATAGAAACCGGGATTCAGCTGTCTTACAGCGCGCCCGGCTGCCTTGCGAATTGTCTCGGACACCGCCTGAGTAAGCGTGTCCACAGGTGTCAGGAAGTGCTTTACAGTCGCCAGATCCGGCACCTTCCACGACACCGAGATCTCAAACTTGACTGATCGGCCAGCCTCGCTTGTATCGTATTCCGTCGGCGGGACGATGGTTTCGTTGCGGCCGAGGTACTTCGCTGCAGAAATGCTGGGTTTGGCCACAAATGTTTCGATTCCGACGCCTATTTCACGGGCCGCTTCATCAAGTCTTGGCTTCAACAGCGTTGCCAAGGCCTCTTCTGAAAACTTCGCGACGTCGGTAAAGTCATGGCGAAACAGCGCCTGTGGCAACTCGCGCTCAACCGCCGACTTGAGCCAATCGATGAAGGCGCGTGGGCCGAACGTCACGGCGCTCGTCCCTCTCCCATCTCTAGCGTTCTGAAATTTGCTAAGGCCTTCTGGCGTAACGTTTACCACCGCGTCGACCTGAAAATTGACGGCTTGCCCGGAGGCACTCTTCCAAGGCACAGAAACGCTTACGTGCTCCTTCTCCGGCACCGGCGGCGGTTCCTTGGCGGTAACCTGTAGAGAGGCGACCGAGCGGCCATATCGCGCGAGATCGTTTTTGAGGCATTCGCGATAGAAATTGTTGAGTTCCTCCCTGCGATAGAAATAGTGGTAAAGCTGCACATGTTCCTGAGTGGCTTGTTGTATCAATGGCGCCACTGTTGCCTGCCATGCTGCAGTATCGCGCGGCTCGTTGTGGGTCGGAGCCTGACCATTGCGCTGAAGTACGAGATAGACATTGAGTGGATAGGCGCGAGAAGGATAGTCTGACAGGCGGACGCTAGTCGAAAAATCGAGCTCTAGGCGCTCCCGTACATCAGTCGTCTTTATTGGAAACTTGATCTGAGTATTGAGCCCCGCCTCTTGGAACAGACTCTCACTAATCTCGGCAGACAACTGCGAGCCGTGATTGAGTACCAGTTCGTGCACGGGGAGCGGACGCTGTCTCGATTGCTGCTCGATCCACCGACTAACGTGTTTCTCGACGAGCCTCTCGATATAATCGTATGGCGTGGTCGTCACCGCCGGTCCGAATAACGTCTGCGCCGCCAGATTTCTGGCGTGCTTAGGCTCGCTTGGTATCGAGAGCCTCATCCTGTAGGCGACCGAGGCTCGCTCATTGGAGGCGAAGTTCCTGATATTCAAGGTGCCTTCCAGCACATCTGTCGCCTCGTCGAGCCGAGTTGCAACCAGAGTGACCTTGCGTAGAAAGTTCGCCAGCCCACCATCCAAGACCTCACCGGTCCTGCTGTCGATCCGGACCAACACGCTTCCATGCGGCAGTTCGGACTCTTTGTTCACCAAATCAATGATGCTGGACAATCTATTATTTTGAGACATACCGGATAGCTCTTCCAACTGAACAGTACGACGTGTTGCAGCACAGATCGTATCCCTACTCAACCAGCAATCCAATCCGCCATCTTCCGGTACCGCTCAGCTTTGAGCCGAAATGCTGCAGTCGCGATCTCCGGGCCTCCTGGAACAGTGCAGGTTTGGGCAAACAACTCGCAGATATGTGCCAGATAGTGCCAGTCTTCGGCGATTTTCTGCCTATGCTCGGAAGACGCAGCCGACCGCACGGCAGCTTGGAAGCTGCGTATCCTGTCCGCCTGTTCTGGCGTCAGACCTTCCACAGAAATGCCGTAGGCCTCGAAGCGCCACTCGGCGATTACACTGGCGCGGAACAGGCGCAGAACGGCATATACCGCGTTTGCCGCCTGTTCGGCCGTCGCGGCAGTTGGTGGATCACAATCGAAACCGACTTCCTCCCAAACCTGCCTAGCAAACGCTGTGCCTTCTTTGCAAATGTATGTTGTGTCCCCGGAGGCGAATATCTGCTTGACCTCGGTAGGGATCCCGTTTTCTCCACTAAACAGAATTTCTCGCCAAACCGGGTGGAGGCGACCAAAAAGCTCATTACAAAGCTGGAAAAACAGCTCGGCGAGCAAAAGTTCCTGATGGGCTTCGACTCCACGTGGTTGCCTCGTCGTACCGCGTATCAGACTGTAGAATACGTCGCTGAGGCGATGAGGAAGGTTCACCAGACCGTGCCGAACGTCGGCATTCAACCACACATGCTCGGGCAAACTGATGCTGGAGCGTAGCACAGCGTCGAAATGCTGGCGGGCATCGGCTATAACAGCATCATCTTCTCTGCCTGGAGCAAGGTTACATTCGGCCAAGGTACCCTTGCCCAAACGATAAGTATCAGAGCCACGATGGGACCGCGGATAAGGTCCTTGACTCCATGAAATGTCATGTTGGAGCGCCCAAGTGAGAAGCCCTATCGACAACTCTTTTTCAACCGCACTTAAAGGCTGAGACTCCTCTCGAAGCGCAGCTTTGGCAAGCAGGAGGCGTCCTGGCCAACTCTCTGCTTCCCACACACTACGGATTGCTCTCATCGTGAAGGCAACGTCGGTGGTGTGAACGGTATTCGACAGGAACCTTCCGACGAGGTCTACAGATTCCTGTGACAGCCGCTCAGAGCGCACGGACCATCGCAGGACGCACAAGAGCGCAATTTGGTGAGGTACAAAGTTTCGATTGTGTCGAGGAAGTTCTACAAGTAAATCAATAATTCTGCTTCCGAGGTCAGGATCTTCTAAATAAAGAATGTCCAGCAAAGTTCTGGCGCGCATTTGCCAGCCTGGCCGGGCCGCTTGAATATCTTCAAGTTGCACCAGATCTTGAAAAAGCCGCGTGAAGAACTCCGGGCCCAGTCGATCGGGGTCGTGCCGGCTAGCCTCGATGAGAAGACGGATGACGGGCTGGAAAAAATTGACATCACGGTTCGGCTCAAGAATTAGGTGCCGCATCTGATCAAGAACGTCCATCCAAGCGCTGAAATGTCTTTTTGGAAATTCCTTCAAGATTTGTTCTGCGTGACCTAATTCACCGCTTATGGAAAATGCTGGCTTCGGCGCCGAGCGGCCGGAGTCGACCAGTGACCTATACTCGATGTTAGCTTCGCGCCGAAAATCATCCGCGCCAAGTTCGAAGAGCTGGCGCCAGTTCAATTCAGACTCGTCACCACTTTGGGCACCTTTCCATTGACCTTGCAGATGGAGCTTCGGCACTGCTCGGTTGGGGATCGCTGCGCGTATGACTCTGGAAAGCGCTTCTGCATCGATGATCAGTTCCAGCTGATCATTACGGGCGGTCTCTTGCGGACCAGGAACGCCGGTTCCTTCTTCCTCATTTATCTTTGCGTCGATTTGCTCGATAACTCTTGAGTTGCGGGCATCGGCCAGCAGGGTCAGCGTGATCAATGTCCTGTTGATTTCGTGCCCGCGAGCCAAAAGCCCATCAATCTTTGCAATGCGATTTTCCGAATCGCTGGCCGCGACCTCCAAGGCCCGGTCAACTGCGTCGCCCAGGCTGCCATCGTTCCGATGCTCAAGTTCCTCAACATTCTTCCGGATCTGATAAATGGCAAACTGGTAGCCTCCCGGATTCCTATTGACCCTGTCTTCAATCCTATTGACCAACTTCAACAGCTGCTCATGCGTTATGGCCGACCTATCGATCTGGTTCTCGGTGAGGCTTCTCAAGAGGAGCTCGGCAAAGGGCATGGAGAACACTGACTGACGTTGCAGTTCGTCTCGATCAACATAATCTTCAATTTCGTCTACTTCATTTATTTCAAGTAGAATTGAGCGCCGTACTTTCAAGGTTTTACGCAGTACACCTCGATGGTCAGACAACGCGCTCCGCGAAAGTACCAAGTCGCGCCGTTTACGCACATTGATTCGAGGAAGTATGAGAACCTGCCCCTCCTCGCTGGCGGCGAGCCAACGATCTACCCCCTTCAACAAAAGTGATACATCTAAGTCCACCTCCGAGAAACGGGCCACGCTCGGCTTTTCGACTTCAGCCCTCTTTGTGAGGAAGTCCACCAAAAGAAGTTGCGGGCTGACGCGGTTTCCTTGTGCCGCTCCCAGCTTCAAGAAATCATTTGAAGGGACCACTACAGAAGCAAAACGGTTGTCATCCAGATGTTCTACCAGCGCAGACAAAAAATGTTCGATGCTGATATTGCTGCCCGGTTTAGAAAAACACTTGATCACACTAGTGGTCGGCTTCCACCAGCTTGGATTGTCGAATGTCACCGCCCTTGGTGGCCGCCGGACGAATCTAGGGAAGAACCTGTCCTCGCTCGAGTCATGCTCTTTATTTTTTTCGTCCCTTTCCCCGAACGCGTATTTTCGTAACACATCATCGACAGGAAGACTTTTTTCCGTGTCCGAAGCTGATGGCTTGGGTCTTGGCTCCTTTCCAGGGGCGTGGGCACTTTCTCCTCGCGAAGAACCCTCGGCACGCGTTAAGGCTGAATCTTCGTGGGAGGATTCTGGCACTTGTTTAGGCGTATCGTTGGGACCTGACACGGATGTTGCGTGGCCGCCGGCTATATCCCGGGGCCGGTCAGACTCCGTGACATTGGATGCTAACTGTTCCTCTGGTGTTGCGCGCAACGTTGCAGAATTGTCCTTCGCGACATCAACGGACTTCGTGCTATCCGCGACTTCGTCCTTAATCGTCTCCGGCCTTTCAAGCTGCACAGAACTTTCGGCAGCAGTGCTTTGCTGCAGCAGAGCTTCTGAAGACCGTGGGACCTCATTCGATTCTACTTCCGGCTTGTTCAATTTGACATCCCCTCCAAATCGATAGTGCTCCGCGCGATGGCGTGCGCAACCTGCGGCACCTAACCCGTACTCCCGGATCGAATCCCTATCACGCGCACTGATCAAATGAGCAATTTAACCAGCTTTCGGGTTCCGAGAGTACCGTCTCCTGGCCAGCAGGCACAGACCCTTTTCCAGAGTGTCCCGAGTGCCCTTAGATCGCACTCACCTGACAGTCGGGTCACGAAGGCGACCGCGTAATGATTCGCAAGCATTTTCAGAGATGTTAGTCAACGCTCACCTCCATGTCGGCATGTTCATAGCAATGTTCGCCTATGCCTACCACAGACTCTGCTTCTCTCCGATTCAACGCTTCAAGAGATGTCTTTATTTCCTTGGCGCGAGCGGCGACTTCCTCGCCAAAGGCCCCGCAAAAATACACTTCTTTGGATCGAACATACGAAATATTCTCAAGGTCCATATCTGGATTCGTTCTCTGTTGAGGCAATCGCCCTTCTTCTCGCCTTACGGGTGTATCAGTTGAATCCATGCATTCCAAATATACTCGTTTAACTGCTTCGTTGAATTCTGGGTCAAGGCTGTGAACGACCGGGAAGACTCCTGACACTTTGGACCGGCAACATCCCTGACACTATGGCCCACCAATGTTAGCCGGTTTCGGCGCTGAGCGCAGCCGCGCACGTGGCGGAGCGAAGCGGTGAAACCGGCCGTTCAAATCA
>JAHJSN010000140.1 GCA_018830445.1 Alphaproteobacteria bacterium
CGCTCGAGCGCCTCGTCTCAGCCATCCTCGTCGAAATCGACGAGACCTGGACCGCCTCCCTGCAACCCTATGTCAACTGGAATAACGTCGATGCGGACTAAATCCACAGCCTAAAGTCCAGACATCAGGTTGCGTTATCATCAAAAACATCCAGTAAGTGACATGAGGATCAAAAGCATGCTGAAAAAAAACATACGTGAAGTATAGCAACCAGAAATCCCGGTTCTATCCAAAATACTGTCCAAAATTCTTCGCCATTCCGACCTCGGCCATTACTCATGTAAAATGTCATGAGAATGAAACGATATAGCAAAATCAAGCTGTTGACATCGCTTACTCAAGCGGGACATACGCCGAAAAGCGCACATGATTTTTTAAATAGACGCGACGGATCAAGCAATAAGCCTGATCCGCCAACTTTCGAAAACCCTAGTGTTCTGGATCAAACATTTGATTCCCGGGCGGAGGTCGTCAAATGTTTCTGAATCCAGAACACAATCAAAAGGTTGCCTAGTGTTCCGGGCTGACATTCAGGTTCCCGGCAGGGAACCATATGTCAGAGTCGGAACACTAGTTCCGGCTCTTATCCACCAGCGCCTTGTCCTTGATCCACGGCATCATACCGCGCAGCTTGGCGCCGACTTCCTCGATCTGGTGGGCGTCGTTGACCCGGCGGATCCCCTTGAAGCGCGCCTGCCCGGCCTTGCACTCCTGCATCCATTCCGACGTGAATTGACCCGTCTGGATCTCGCGCAGGATGCGTTGCATCTCCGCCTTCGTTTCCGGCGTGATGACGCGCGGTCCCGACTTGTACTCACCCCACTCGGCGGTATTCGAAATCGAGTAGTTCATGTTGGCAATGCCGCCCTCATAGATGAGGTCGACGATCAGCTTCACTTCGTGCAGGCACTCGAAGTAGGCCATCTCCGGCGCGTAACCGGCCTCGACCAGCGTCTCGAAGCCCGCCCGGATCAGTTCGACCAGACCGCCGCACAGCACCACCTGCTCGCCGAACAAATCGGTTTCGCACTCTTCCTTGAAGGTCGTCTCGATGACGCCGGAGCGACCGCCACCGACGCCGCAGGCGTACGACAGCGCCAGATCGTGCGCATTGCCCGATGCGTCGTGGTGAACCGCGATGAGGCACGGCACGCCGCCGCCCTTCTGGTACTCGCCGCGAACCGTGTGGCCGGGCCCCTTCGGCGCGATCATGACGACGTCGACGGTGTCCTTCGGCTCGATCAGGTTGAAGTGGACGTTGAGGCCGTGCGCGAAAGCGATTGCCGCGCCATCGCGAATGTTTCCGGCGATTTGGTCGCGATAGATGTCCGCCTGCAATTCGTCGGGTGTGGCCATCATCATCAGGTCGGCCCACTTGGCCGCCTCGTCGACGGAGAGCACCTTGAGGCCGTCGGCTTCCACCTTCTTCGCGGTGGACGAACCCGGACGCAGCGCGATGGCGATATCCTTGACGCCGGAGTCCTTCAGGTTGAGCGCGTGCGCCCGGCCCTGGGATCCGTATCCGATGATCGCCACCTTCTTGGACTTGATGAGATTGAGATCGGCGTCGCGATCATAGAAAACGCGCATGCGAGCTCCCCTTCCTGTTCGAGTTTGACGTGAATTCCTATAGCCCCATCCACTCAACAACCGCGCGGGTGTAAGTCGATCAGGCCAGACGCGGGGCCGCTTGTGATGGCGCGGCGACGGCTGAAACGGCCGCCCGTCGAAACAACGCGCGAACCTACTACCCAACCAAGGGGAATTTCAACGGTTTAGACGCTGCGCAGTCGCCATCGGCGCAAAGTGCCGCGATTTGGGCGAAAAACCGGCGCCCACGATCGAAAGACGGTCCCGCTTCCGGACGCCTGCAAAGCAATCCCTAACGATGCTTTAACCGCTGGGAAACGCCAATGCGGTAGGCTGTGCGCAATCCTTTGAAGTCGCTGCTGCCCCTGTCCGCACCAGCAAGCACGCAGATGCCTAAGTTCCCATGGAGTCGACGATGACCGCAAAGCCCCACGCTTTCGCTAAATTTGCACTTATCGGCCTGACCGCCGCCGCCACAATGGCACTTGCGGGCTGCGGTGGGGACTCGGGCGCCAAGGTCGGCAACGGCCCGAAGGGGGTCTTTATCTCAACCCAGGACTGCGGCGGCGCGCCGAAATTCGAGATCGATCATTGTGCCAACGCGATACGCGCTGCGATCCAGGTCCACAACAACGACGCCCCGACCTACGATAGCGAACGCGTCTGCGAGGCCAAGGAGCGCAGCTGCGAACGCACGCTGAATGACCTGTATCGCCCGCGCCTGCTTGGATTCTATGTGGAACTTCCCGAGGAAGGCGTGCCGAACGGCGAGCCGACCGCGAAACCCCTCTATGCTGCCGTAAAAGGCGAAAAGGGCTTCCGCGCCATCGACGGCAAGGTCTATCTGGAAGCCGACCTGACCCTCGACTTCTCGCGCAACGCCGTCGCTGCCTACAAGGCCCACTCCGGCGGCGCCCCCAAAGGCAGCTTCGGCGGGTAATCACGATATCGATTGCGCCTTCGGATTAACCGGCCAGCGGCACGCGGGTCACGACCGGCTGCCGCTGCTCTTTTGCAGTTCCCTCGCGTTCGCCGCCGTAAGCTCCGGCGATTCTGGGGTAACCTGAGTGCCGAAGCTTTGCACGCTGACACCGTCGGCACCGATCAGGAATTTGTGAAAATTCCAACCGGGCGCGCCGTTGCCGTTGAGCACGTTATCGATCCATTTATAAACCGGGTGGGCCGCGCTGCCCTTGACGCTGACCTTCTCCGTCAATGGAAAAGTCACTCCGAACGCCCCCTGGCAGAAGTCGGCGATTTTCGCTTCGCCGTCCGGTTCCTGGTTGAAGTCGTTCGAGGGGACTCCGATGACAATGAGCCCCTTGGCCTCATAGCTTTCCCAAAGCGCCTGCAGCCCCGCGTACTGACGTGTGTATCCGCAAAATGACGCGGTGTTCACTAACATCACCACCTTGCCCGCGTAGGCCGAAAGCGGCATTTTCGATCCATCGATCGCCGTAAAGGAAAAATCGTGAACCCTGCGCTGTCCTTCAGCTTCCGCACCACCGGTCGCAGGCATCAGGAGCCCAATCGATAGCCCAACCGCGTGCACCACAGCCTTCAACATCCTAATGTTCTGGCTCAAACATTTGATTCCCGGGTGGAGGTCGTCAAATGTTTGTGAATCCAGAACACAATCAAAAGGTTGCCTAGTGTTCCGGGCTGACATTCAGGTTCCCGGCAGGGAACCATATGTCAGAGTCGGAAC
>JAHJSN010000016.1 GCA_018830445.1 Alphaproteobacteria bacterium
ACTTCCTGAAGTCGTGTGGAGCCCGCTTTTTTGGGTCCACACTGCCTGAAGTCGTGTGGAGCCCGCTTTTTTGGGTCCACACTGCCTGAAGTCGTGTGGAGCCCGCTTTTTTGGGTCCACACTTCCTAAAGTCGTGTGGAGACCGCTTTTTTGGGTCCACACTGCCTAAAGTCGTGTGGAGCCCGCTTTTTTGGGTCCACACTGCCTAAAGTCATGTGGAGCCCGGGAGCAAGGCGAGCCGGTACTTGCTCAACACCAGCTTGCGCGGTGTTGACGAATAATGCGCCGCCCTGTCGGAGCGGCCTGCGCCGCAGGCGCAGATCAGCCGCGTGAGACAATTGAGCGGCCCTTCGGTGACCCACCCTCGCCAATTCACCCCCTATAGTCCAAAATCAACGTCTCAGGTGACTCGCGAGGCGGAGGCTTTTGCATGAACGGTGCGGACTGTGTCGTCAGGACGTTGATGGCGGCGGGGCTGGATGTCTGTTTCGCCAACCCCGGAACTTCGGAGATGGCGCTCGTGGCGGCGCTCGACCGGGCACCTGGCATGAGGTGCATCCTGGGATTGTTCGAGGGCGTGGTGACGGGTGCCGCCGACGGCTACGGGCGGATGGCGGGCAAGCCCGCCGTCAGCCTGCTGCACTGCGGGCCGGGCCTCGCCAACGGGCTTGCCAACCTGCACAACGCGCGGCGGGCAAACGTGCCGCTGGTCAACATCGTGGGCGATCACGCCACATATCACCGGGCCTACTTCCCGCCGCTGGCCGCCGACGCGGAAGCCGCCGCGCGGCCGTTCTCGCACTGGGTGCAGACGGCGACCTCGACAGCAACCATCGGGCACGAGGTGGCCGCCTGCATCGAGGCGGCGTCGGCGCCGCCGGGCAAGGTCGCAACGCTCATCGTGCCGGCCAACATCGCCTGGTCGGACGGAGCGAGCCTGCGTGCCGTCGCTCAGCCCAAGACGCCTGCCGCCGTGCCTTTCGATGTCGTCGACCGGGTCATCGCTATCCTGAAATCCGGGGAACCGGCGGCGCTGATGCTCGGCGGTTCGTCGTCGCTCGAAGCCGGCATGAAGGCCGCCGGAAGAATTGCAGCAGCAGCCCCGGTGCGGCTGTTCGGGCAGATGTTCAACACGCGCATCACGCGCGGGCCGCACCTGCCGGCGCTCGAACTGGTGCCCTACAACGTCGACGCGGCGCTGGAAAAGCTTTCGGGGCTCAAACACATCATCCTGTGCGGCGCCAAGCCGCCGGTCGCGTTCTTCGCTTATCCCGGCAAGCCAAGCTCGCTGGCGCCGCCCGACTGCCGGTTCGCGGTGCTGGCCGGCGATGGCGAGGATGGAGTGGCGGCGCTCGAAGCGGTGGCTGACCAGCTTGGCGGGGTGGAGCGGCGCAAGCCGTCGCGGCGACCGATCCCGGAAGGTGAAGGCGAGTTGACGCCCGAGGCCATCGCGCAATCGGTGGCGGCGCTGTTGCCGGAAGGGGCGGTCGTCGTCAACGAGGCGCTGACATCCGGGCGCAGTCTGTTCGAAATGACCAACCATGCCGCCCCGCACGACTGGCTGGAACTGACCGGCGGATCGATCGGGATCGGGATTCCGCTGGCGACGGGGGCGGCAGTCGCCTGCCCGGACCGGCGCACGGTCTGCCTGCAGGCCGACGGAAGCGGCATGTATACGCTGCAGGGGCTGTGGACCCAGGCGCGCGAGAAACTCAACGTCACGACGGTGATCTATGCGAACCGCGCCTACGCCATCCTGCGGCAGGAACTGGCGGCGCTCGGCGTCGCGGAGCCGGGGCGCAATGCCACCGACATGATGGATCTGGGGCGACCGGACCTCGACTGGGTCAGCCTGGCCAAGGGGATGGGTGTGGAAGGCGTCAGGGTGACGTCCGCCGAACAGTTCAACGACGCATTCAAGGCATCGCTGAAACACAGCGGGCCGTTTCTGATCGAGGCGGTGGTTTAGAGCCTGCTCAACCCAAAACCGCCTCGGCAGAATGGGTCCATTTGGGTTGAACAGGAACAACCTCTTGAGGCACCACAGCTAGTGTTCCGACTCTGACGTATGGTTCCCTGCCGGGAACCTGAATGTCAGCCCGGAACACTCAACCCAGAAGACTAGGCAACCTTTTGATTGTGTTCTGGATTCATAAACATTTGACGACCTCCATCCGGGAATCAAATGTTTGATCCAGAACACTAGTGTGGCGTCGCGCCTTAATTGACCTGTTGGTGCCGCACAGGAGTTGTCAATTGAGGCGCGACGGACGCCACACTAAGCCATTGTTTTCGCTAGTGGCCTTCATGTCTCGCCTAAATCGTCAGCGGTTCCGGCCAGCACACCGATTTAGGCGAGACAGGCCACTAGTTGCGGCGCCCGCTTTGGCCAATACTTGGCAACCCGGTGGCGCGCGTCCGCGCTGCCTGGTTCCCCGGCTTTCCTGGACCGTTGCGAAGGCTCGACTTGGCGTGACTGCGGGGCGGCTCGCGAAAAGCCAATCATACGACCCGTGCCTCGATCGCCACGTGCTCGAAAGGTGGGGCTTCCGGCCAGAACACGGCCGCCCGCGCGCTGATTTCGGCAGCGTCTCCGGTGGTCAGCATGGTCAGGTTGCGCGGCTGCGGATGGAAACCGCCGAGATAGTGCGGATGCCTTGAAAGGTAATCCTCCAGGCTGTCGGCGACGATCTCGGGCTGCGAGAGTATCCGCGTCGAAGGCGGCAGGTGGGCACGGAACAGATCTTCCACCAAGGGGAAATGCGTGCAGCCGAGAATAGCCCGGTGCGGAAGCGCTCCGCGCGTCTGCTCAATCAGCGCCAAGACGCCTTCGCGCACCAGGCCGTTGAGCTCTTCGCGGCTGGCCTCATCCTCGATCGCGCCGGCAAGATGCGCGCAGATCTGCTGGATGACCTCGACTCTCGGGCAGCGCTTGCGGATTTCCTCGCGATAGACCCCCGAAGTGATCGTTCGCGTCGTCCCGAAAACCGCGACGAGGTCGGAGTTGAATTTCTGCGGATACTGCGGGGTCGTCACCGCCCAGGGTGTTTGGGTGGCAGCTTCGACCGTCGGAGCGACGATGCCGACGACGTTGTGACCTGCCCAGCCGGCCCCAGGCAGCCAGTTCTGCTGCAGGCGCCGGGCGGCAACTGCGGTAGCCGTATTGCAGCCCAGCAGCGCCAAGCGTGCGCCGCGCAAGAAGAGCGCCTCGACGCCACGGCGGGTAAGCTCCACGATCATGTCCGACGGGCGGTTGCCGTAGGGCACGTTGGCGTGGTCGCCGAGATAGCAGAATGAAATATCGGGAAACCGTTCCGCCAGCTTTCGCAACACGGTCAGGCCGCCGAGCCCCGAGTCGAAGACACCGATCATGGCGCGTTGTGTGCTCTGGGTTCGTGGCCGCGTCAAGGCCGCATGAGTGCACTTTTCCTGCGAGCCGGCCGGAAGTGGTTTCCCGCCTGGCACGCTTCGGTTCAGGAGCCTTCGCCGACTTCCTCGATCTTCTTCAGCGCATCGAGCGTCGGCATGGCAACCGTCGAGTAGCCGCAGTCGACATAATGAATGTCGCCGGTGACGCCGCTGCCCATGTCCGACAGGAGATAGAGCGCCGAACCGCCGACTTCATCGAGCGTCGGCGTCCGCCGCAGGGGCGAGTGGTCGCGCTGAAAGTTGAAGATGACGCGGGCGTCCGAAACCCCGGCTCCGGCGAGCGTACGCATCGGACCCGCCGAGATGGCGTTGACCCGGATTCCCTTCGGCCCGAAGTCGGAAGCCAGATACCTGACACTTGCTTCAAGCGCGGCCTTGGCGACGCCCATGACGTTGTAGGATGGCACCCAGCGCTCCGCCCCCAAATAGGTGAGCGTCACCAGCGAACCGCCGTTCGGCATCAGCTTGGCGGCGCGATTGGCAACCTCGGTGAACGAGAAGCATGAGATCACCATGGTATTGGTGAAATTCTCTCGCGAGGTATCCGCGTAGCGTCCGGCCAGTTCGCGGCGGTCGGAGAAGGCCAGCGCATGCACGACAAAATCAAGACCGCCCCAGGTCTTCTCGATCTCCGCGAACACGTTGTCGACGCTCGCGATATCGCTGACGTCGCACGGCACGATGATCTTGGATCCCACCGATTGGGCAAGCGGGATCGCCCGGCGGCCGAACGCATCGCCCTGATAGGAGAAGGCGAGTTCAGCGCCCTGCCCGGCGAGCACGCGCGCGATACCCCAGGCGATCGAACGGTCGTTCGCCACACCCATCACAAGCCCGCGCTTGCCCGCCATCAACGGGCCAGGAGTTGCAATGTCAGTCTCGGCCATGAAGTTTCCTCACTCGGGTACAGGGTTCGAAAGTTGTCAAAGCAGTCTGCGGAACTCAGTTCAGCCGGCGGCACGCTACCGGCACCCGGCTGACCTCGCAGTCACGTCGGGAACCAGTCTGATCGCGCCGTTAACCATCGTATCTGCGGAAAATGAGGGTGGCATTGGTTCCGCCAAAACCGAAGCTGTTCGACATGACACAGTTAAGCTTGACCCCGTCCATGCGCTCGCGAACGATCGGCAGGCCCTCGAATTCCGGGTCCAGTTCCTCGATATTGGCGCTTGCGCAGATGAAGTCGTTGTTCATCATCAGCAGCGAGAAAATCGTCTCCTGCACGCCGATGGCGCCCAGAGAGTGCCCGGTCAGCGATTTCGTTGCCGAGATGTAGGGCACGTCATTGGCGAACAATTCGCGCACGGCCTCCATCTCGCGCTGATCACCGATCGGCGTCGCGGTGGCGTGCGGGTTGATGTAGTCGATCCTGCCGCCGATGCCGTTGCCGTCGAGCCCTTTCATGGCGACCTTCATGCAGCGCAACGCCCCTTCGCCGGAGGGGGCGACCATGTCGAAGCCGTCCGAGGTTGCGCCGTAGCCGACGATCTCGCCATAAATCCTGGCGCCGCGTGCGAG
Source organism: Alphaproteobacteria bacterium (assembly GCA_018830445.1). Taxonomy (GTDB): domain Bacteria; phylum Pseudomonadota; class Alphaproteobacteria; order Rhizobiales; family Hyphomicrobiaceae; genus Filomicrobium. The sequence goes on from JAHJSN010000016.1 coordinate 4,948, forward strand.
GGCGTGTTCGAGTTCTTCCAGCACAACGACCCCGGCGCCGCCGGCGATCACGAAGCCGTCGCGGTTCTTGTCGAAGGCGCGGCTCGCGCGCTGCGGGGTTTCGTTGTACTTCGAGGACATCGCGCCCATGGCGTCGAACAGCACCGACAGCGTCCAGTCCAGTTCTTCGCAGCCGCCGGCGAAAATGATGTCCTGCTTGCCCCAGCCGATCAGTTCGGCGGCATTGCCGATGCAGTGCGCCGAAGTCGAGCAGGCCGACGAGATCGAATAATTGACGCCCTTGATCTCGAAGGTCGTCGCCAGGACCGCTGAGGGGCCAGAACACATCGCCTTCGGCACGTCGAAGGGACCGATCTTCTTCGGCCCCTTGGTGCGGGCGATTTCAGCGGCGTTGACGATCGCGTGGGTCGATGGGCCGCCTGCACCGACGATGATGCCGGTCCGTTCGTTGACGACATCGTCGCGCTCGAGGCCGGCGTTCTTGATGGCCTGGTCCATGGCGATGTAGTTCCAAGCGACGCCAGCTTCCATGAAGCGCTTCGGCTTGCGCGGCACCAGTTCGCCCCAGTCGAGCTTCGGGTCGCCGTGGACATGGCAGCGAAACCCCATCTCGGCGTAGGTTTCGGCAAACCCTATCCCCGATTTGCCCTCCCGCAGCGAGGCGACCACCTCCTCGGTAGTGTTGCCGATGGAGGACACGATGCCCATGCCGGTGACGACCACGCGTCTCATCAAAAATGTCCCTTCCTGTCGCGGCCCCGCCGCTAACATTGCCCGCCGGGTAGAGTGGCCTTCAAGCACGGCCATGCGATTAGGGGTTTTACCACCTTGGCGGCCAAGTGCCAGCCGTCGTTTTGCTGACCGGTACGGCCTTTTCCCGCTTTGCGCCCTGATTTAGGAGGCGCGATCAGGCTTCATCGGCGCCGAACAGGCCGACCCTGAGGTCGGTTGCCGTATAGATCACCTGTCCGTCAGCTTTGAGTGTTCCATCGGCGATGGCAAGCTTCAGTTTACGCAGGATCACACGTTTCAGGTCGACGATGTATTCGACCTTCTGGACCGTCGGCACCACCATTCCGGTGAATTTGACCTCGCCGACGCCGAGCGCCCGCCCCCGTCCGGGAGCCCCCATCCAGCCCAGGAAGAAGCCGGTCATCTGCCACAGGGCATCGAGGCCGAGGCAGCCCGGCATGACCGGATCGCCCTGGAAATGACACTTGAAAAACCAGTCCACGGCGGGATTTCCGGCGACCGCGAGTTCGGCGACCACCTGCCCTTTGCCGTGCGCACCGCCGTCCTCGCTGATCGTCGAGATGCGGTCGAACATCAGCATGGGCGGCAACGGCAGTTGCGCGTTGCCCGGCCCAAATAGTTCGCCTCGCCCGCACGACAGCAGGTCTTCGTATGAATAGCTCGATTGCCGCTCCGCCATGGACCTTGCCTGATTCCCCGACTTGAATTTCCGCATTATCGGCCGAATGCCAACCGCCGATCACCCAACGGCGCTACGGCGTTTGGCCCCGCGCCGCTCGCCAACCGTTCAAAAGGTAAACGGTTCAAGCGTCAAGGGCATGATGCAATATGGTCCCTTACTGGCCCCGACTCATAGGGTGGGAGCGGACGTCACGTGCGCCCGTTGAGAACGGTCGGAAGCCGTGCGCGGTGCCGGTGCGCGTTGCACATTCACTGGCAAGCCCTTATAGTGCACGCCTTCTGCCCCGCCTGCGGTCGCCATTGAGGCCGCCGGGCGTGGAGGTTTGAGCGGATTTCGGCATGTCGCACCTTGATTCCGCCGATCTGCGAGCGAAGATGTCTGGTTGAAGTTCGATCAGGTAAGAGACTGGAACGTATGCAGCATTCCGACCGAGAGACGATTGAAAAGCTTCTGCGTGACGCCGGTTTGCGCCCGACGCGTCAGCGCATGGCGCTGGGAGGCCTGCTGTTTGCAGGCGAGGATCGGCATATCACCGCCGAACTGTTGCATGCCGAAGTGACGCGCGAGGGTGAGCATGTGTCGCTTGCCACCGTCTACAACACCCTACACCAGTTCCGCAGTGTGGGCCTGCTGCGCGAGCTGGCGATCGACTCCAACAAGACCTACTTCGACACCAATACTTCGAACCATAACCATTATCTGATCGAGCCAGACGGCGATCTGATGGACATTCCGAGCGATTCGATCTCGATTGATGGCCTGCCTGAGCCGCCGAAGGGCATGCGCATTTCGCATATCGATCTGGTCGTGCGCCTCGTCCGCGATGACGACGCTGGCGAATAGCCGCGAACAGTGATCCTCGGGCCGTACTGACTCATGTCGCTCAAACATTCTGGAAGGCGGGAAATCCGTCATTTCAAGGATGGCTGGATACAGCTCAAGTCGCTGTCGTTTATGCGTTTTCTTGAAATTCTCTCAGGCTGGAGCCAGGCAAGATAGCCGGGCCGCAAGCAGAGTCGCAGGAAGTCTCCTTGCCATGCGACCTGGATCCCGCCGTGTTGGGAAAGACGACGGTGAATGTGGCAGCTTGGCCGGGCCGGAGCCGGCTGGACTCAGGCGGACAGCGTCGGCCCCCGGCGCGATGAAGGCAGTCGCGATGAAGGCTGTGCGTGGAGCGATGCAATCCTTTTCCGGAGGAAAGGGCGCGGCGGGGGCGTCCTACCGCTGCGGACGGCTGAGGATTTCCAACAGCTCGGCAACTTTCCGGCGCTGGTCCTCCAAGTCACCTGTTGCAATCGCGTGTTCGACGCAATGGGCGACGTGCTGCTTCAGCACTTCCTGCTCGACCTTCAAGAGAGCTGCGCGGACGGCAGAAATCTGCGTCACCACATCAATGCAATAGCGATCCTCGTCGATCATTCGCTGGATGCCGCGCACCTGCCCCTCGACACGGGCCAGCCGCTTTTGCAATTTCGCCTTCTGATCGCCATCGTGATGCATCTTGACGGCATACCCTCTAGGGGTATATCAGTCAAGCCAAAGTTGAATACCCCCCTTGGGTATAGTAGGATGAGACCTCATGGCTCACGATCATGGAAGCAGCCGCTGCTGCGGCGGCTCGGGCGAACCCGGCAAAGCGGACCTGCACGGCGTCAGCGCCATCGATCCCGTCTGCGGGATGAGCGTCGACCTGTCGGCAGGCAAGCCGACTGTCAAGCACGGCGGGGAAACGTTCCATTTCTGCTCAGCGGGTTGCGCCAGGAAGTTCGAAGCCGATCCGGACAAGTACAAGGACGGGCAGCCAGCGCCGGAGCCGATGCCGGCCGGCACAAAATACACCTGTCCGATGGACCCGGAAATCATTCGGGACGAACCCGGGACGTGCCCAATCTGCGGCATGGCGCTCGAACCGATGGGCATTCCCACCGGCGATGAAGGCCCCAATCCGGAGCTGGTGGACTTCACCGGCCGGTTCTGGGTTGCGGTGGCGTTTGCTGTTCCAGTGGTCATTCTGGCGATGGGGCCGCACCTGGGGCTGCCGGTTCGCGACTGGATCGGGGAGCAGACCGCAAACTGGATCGAGTTGCTGTTCGCAACCCCGGTCGTGGTCTATGCGGGCTGGCCGTTCTTGGTTCGCTGCAAGGATTCACTGATCAACCGCAGCCCGAACATGTGGACGCTGATCGGTATCGGCGTCGGGGCGGCCTATCTCTACAGCGTCGTCGCAACGATCGTGCCGGGTGTGTTTCCTGCCGCCTTTCGCGGGCCGGACGGCTCGGTAGCGGTCTATTTCGAGGCCGCCGCCGTCATCATTGCGCTGGTGCTGGTGGGACAGATCCTGGAGCTGAGGGCGCGGGCGAAAACAGGCGGAGCGATCCGCGCGCTTCTCGACCTCTCACCGAAGACGGCCCGGCGCATCGATGCGTCGGGAAGCGAAGAAACCGTACCTCTGGAAGAGATCGTGGCCGGCGACAGGCTGAGGGTGCGACCCGGAGATGCCGTGCCGGTCGACGGCACCGTGAGCGAGGGACGTTCGTCGGTCGATGAATCGATGCTGACCGGGGAACCGGTCCCGGTCGAAAAGTCGACGGGCGATGCGGTAACGGGAGGAACCCTCAACGGCACGGGATCATTCGTCATGGAAGCGAAACGCGTCGGAGCGGAGACCACGCTCGCGCAGATCGTGCAGATGGTGGCCGAGGCCCAGCGCAGCCGCGCTCCGATCCAGAAGCTCGTCGACCGCGTGGCGGGGTATTTTGTCCCGGCCGTTGTCGGTGTCGCGATGTTTGCTTTTCTGGTCTGGTCGGTATGGGGCCCGCCACCTTCACTCGCCTATGCGTTCATCGCGGCAGTTACCGTCCTGATCATCGCCTGCCCTTGCGCTCTTGGCCTTGCCACACCGATGTCGATCATGGTGGCGACGGGTCGCGGCGCGCGGGCCGGCGTCCTCATCAAAAACGCGGAGATGCTGGAGCGGTTCGCCGAGGTGGATACGTTGATCGTCGACAAGACCGGCACGCTGACCATGGGCGCGCCACAGATCACCGACGTCATCGCTGATGGCGATGTCCGGGAGGATGAACTCCTGAGGTTTGCTGCCGGCCTGGAGCGGGGCAGCGGTCATCCGCTGGCCGAAGCGATCGTTTCGGGCGCGGAAGGCCGGGGTTTGGCGGTACCTTCCGTCTCGGAATTCGAGTCCGTCACCGGCAAGGGGGTCAAGGGGATCGTCGAAGGTCAGTTCGTGGCGCTTGGAAACGCTGCCTTGATGGCGGACCTCGGGGTCGAACCTGGCGCAGCGCGCGAAACGGCGAACCGGCTGCGCGCGGAAGGCAAGACCGTCATGTTCCTGGCGTTGGGCAGCAGGCCTGCCGGACTGATCGCCGTTGCCGATCCGATCAAGGACACCACCGCAGAAGCGATTTCCGACCTGCACGGCGAGGGCCTGAAAATCATCATGGTGACCGGAGACAACCGCGCAACCGCGATGGCGCTAGCGAAAAAGCTCAACATCGACGACGTCCACGCGGACGTACTGCCGGAGGATAAAGCCCGCATCGTGCGCGAGCTGCAGGCCACGGGAGCAAACGTCGCGATGGCCGGAGACGGGGTCAACGATTCGCCAGCGCTCGCGCAGGCGGACGTCGGGATCGCCATGGGGACAGGCGCGGATGTTGCCATAGAAGCGGCCGGCATTACGCTGGTGAAGGGCGACCTGCGCGGTATTGTGCGCGCCCGCCGGCTGTCACGGGCAACGATGGCCAATATCCGCCAGAACCTTTTATTCGCTTTCGGCTATAACGCGCTGGGCGTGCCGATCGCCGCCGGCGTTCTCTTTCCGGTGTTCGGATTGCTGCTGTCGCCAATGATCGCGGCGGCGGCGATGAGCCTGTCTTCGGTTTCCGTCATCGGCAACGCGCTGCGACTTGGATCGGTCAAGTTGTGAGTCGACCAGCAGGCGAAGCGGCCGACGAAGCGGGGACCGTCGCAACCCGTGTTGCATAGACGTCACGTGCACCGGTCGATGACGTCCCAGATCGAATTGTGTCCATTAATTGCCCACTTCTGCCTCAAGTCTGCGCGCCGGGGCAGTCCTGGCCGCAGCATGTCTGCGGTGAGGGATCGTGGCGTGGACTACATTGAGCGGGAAAAATCAAAATGGAAGATCCAGTATTTCGCGTATATATCGCGCAGACTCCGGCTGTGAAAAGCGAACTCCTATTCCTGGAAGATGAAGACGTTCAATCTGCGAATTTTGCCGTAAAGAACATTGCGGAAAACGCCGTGCGCGACACACGGTGCGATATTCTCCGGACAGCTTACTTCGCCACAATCGACTACGTGACCGTCGGCGCACGGGTGCGCCGCGAAGCCAACAAAATCTACATCATTCTGGTTTTTCTCAGCACCGACGGTGATTGGGATCCGGACGGGTGCGACGGCCTCGACGATTTGGGATATTCACAGTGCGAGGAAATCGCCAAGGCCTTCGTGACGTTTATCGGCGGGCGACCGTGTTTCCGCTGGATCAACCGCGGGCAGCGCCGGCGGAAAGGCATCCTGGACAGCGACATAGCTCCAGCTTCGGAGACGACTGCATCGGCGGATGAGTTATTTGCGGATCGACATGATGGCACGCCGTCGTCAATAGCTGATAGCATGCACCTTTACGTGTTGCCGCAAACAGCAACAGATCGGCGACTTACATTTCATGAAAAATCCGATACTGGATGCAATTCGAATAGCAGAACTCGAATGCTTTCGAATGCCGACATATTCGGAACCAATTCAATATTTTTCCGGAAACCATCTCTCGTCGATTGGTTTTGCGAACCGCAAAGCCATGTGTTGAATTCATTCAGGACTGATAAAGATGCTCGCCTCATAATGCTGCTGGGAACTTCGTTGCCGCCTGGAATTGCTTCGTCGCAATTCAGCGAAGCGGTTTTCTGGCAAGGAGTCGTTTGACGATCACAAAAGATTCCAGAAGGTTGTCCTTCAACTAGTGTTCTGGATCAAACATTTGATTCCCGAGTGGAAGTCGTCAAATGTTTGTGAATCCAGAACACAATCAAAAGGTTGCCTAGTGTTCCGGGCTGACATTCAGGTTCCCGGCAGGGAACCATATGTCAGAGTCGGAACACTAGTGGTGATGGATTTCTTTGACTTCGCGATTACCCTGCAAACGCCCGCAATTGTGCGGGCGTTTGTCTTACGGCATTCGTGCTGCGCACCCCTACGGATCTGTAAACGCTGCGAGGGTCCAGCGCGAAGGGGTTGTTTCGTCAGACAAAATAGTAAATTGTAGGGTTCTCAGGCTTCTCGATTCTGCGGAGGCTCGTTAACCGCGACTGCATATAGTCAGTGGTCTTCTCGTTCATGGGGGTAAATACTGCGAATGCAGTATCGACGGGGGCAATCCAACACAGCCTCGTCCGCATGTCCCGCAAATGCCGCGGGCTGGCCGGCCGACTGACTTTGGTTGCCGGTCGCGACACATTATCAATGGTGGGAGTGAACCATGATCACCAAGACGCGCACGGTTGGGTTGGCAGGCATCGCGCTGGCCAGTTTCACAGCGACGACGACGGCGGCGACCGCTTTGCCGGATCTCGTCATCAATACCAGGGATTCGCAATTCCAGGCCGGCGGGTGCGGCAAGGAACAGGCAATCGTCACTGGACGGGTCGCCATCAAGAATCAGGGCTCGGACGTGGCCGACGTCAACGTCGCCGACCGGCTGACCCGCTCAATGCTCGTCGTCTACGTGCCCGAGAATATCGACATGATCGACAAGCGCCCCGAGCGCCAGAAGCTAGAACCTTTCGACCAGCAGGGCATCGCGTTCAGCGTCGGGGAAGGGATCGTCAAACGCGGGCGTAATTTTACCGCGCCGTCGGCCAGCAATTTCGTCAACGACAGCACAACGTACGGCGGCACGATCGCCAGCGTCAGGGCCGTGCAAAACGCCCTGCTTGAACTCGGCTTCGACCCGCAAGGTGTCGATGGTGTGCTCGGCGGCGACACGCGGTCGGCCATTCGCGACTTCCAGGAGAGCATCGGCGCCACCCGCACCGGCACGCTGACCCTCGGGCAACAAAACGAACTCTTCAAGAAGGCCGGCGTCACAGGGACATCGGGAACCGGAGCGCAGGGCGAAACGGAAGTCACCATCTACGTTTCCGTCGATCCTTATAACATCGTCGAGGAGTCGGACGAGGCCAACAACCTGTGGTCCTTCAAGGTGGTCGTCGACTGCAACTGATGGCTTTGAGAATCGACTGTGTCGATAACGGTGCGAAGCAGATAAAACAAGGGCCGCGGAGGATTTACTCCGCGGCCCTTTTCTTTTGCGCTGAACTCGATCACTCGCGATCGCGGCGCGGGGGACGGCGATCACGGTCGCGGCGTCCGCCACCGGGACGGCCACCGCCGCCGCCGCCGGTATCTTCCGGCTCGCCTTCGGCGCGCGGAAGTTCCTCACCGGTTTCCTGATTGACGACCTTCATCGACAGGCGCGTCTTGCCGCGATCGTCAAAGCCCAGAAGTTTGACGAAAACTTCCTGACCTTCCTTGACGACTTCATCGACGGTTGCCGGGCGGCCCTGGTTCAGTTGCGAAATGTGAACGAGGCCATCCTTGGCTCCGAAGAAGTTCACGAAGGCGCCGAAGTCGACGATCTTCACGACCTTGCCCTTGTAGACCGTGCCGACTTCCGGCTCGGACGTGATTTCGAGGATCATCCGCCTGGCGGCTTCGATCGATTCTTTCTTGGCCGCGGCGATCTTGATGACGCCGTCGTCGTTGATGTCGACCTTGGCGCCCGACTCTTCGACGATGGAGCGGATCACCGAACCGCCCGAGCCGATCACTTCGCGGATCTTGTCGGTCGGGATGGTGATCGTCTCGATGCGCGGGGCGTGCTCGCCCAGGTCGTCGCGGGCACCGGTCAGGGACTTGGCCATCTCGCCGAGGATATGCAGGCGGCCGCCTTTTGCCTGATCGAGGGCGACCTTCATGATCTCCTCGGTGATGCCGGTGATCTTGATGTCCATCTGCAGCGAGGTGATGCCGTTCTCGGTGCCGGCAACCTTGAAGTCCATGTCGCCGAGATGGTCCTCGTCACCGAGGATGTCGGAGAGCACGGCGAAGTCTTCGCCTTCCTTGATGAGACCCATGGCGATGCCGGCGACGGGCGACTTCAGCGGTACGCCGGCATCCATCAGCGCCAGCGAGGTGCCGCAGACGGTGGCCATCGAGGACGAGCCGTTCGACTCGGTGATCTCGGAGACAACGCGGATCGTGTAGGGAAATTCATCGTGTGCCGGCATCATCGGATGAACCGCGCGCCAGGCCAGCTTGCCGTGGCCGATTTCGCGGCGTCCGGCACCACCCATGCGGCCGGTTTCACCGACCGAATAGGGAGGGAAGTTGTAGTGGAGCATGAAGCGCTCCTTCTTGGTGCCTTCGAGCGAGTCGACGTACTGCTCGTCCTCGCCGGTGCCAAGGGTGGCGACGACAAGCGCCTGGGTCTCGCCGCGGGTGAAGAGTGCCGAACCGTGGGTGCGCGGCAGGATCTGCACTTCGCTCATGATCGGGCGTACGGTCTTGAGGTCGCGCCCGTCGATGCGCCTGCCGGTCTTGACCACGGATGAGCGCATGATGTGGGCTTCGAGCGACTTGAAGGTTCCAGCCAGCAGCACCTGCTCGGCGGAGTCGCCCTCGGGGATTTCGACGCCCGCCATGACCTTGGACTTGATCTCGGAGACCATGTCGTTGCGCTTCTTCTTTTCGGCGATCTGGAAGGCTTCCTTGAGGCCGGCTTCGGCGATCTCGCGAACCTTGGGGAGATACTTCTCCTTGTCGGGAAGCTGGATGTCCCAGGGTTCCTTGGCGGCCGTCTCGGCAAGCTTGATGATGGCCTGGATGACCGGCTGGAAATGCTTCTGGCCGAATACAACGGCGCCGAGCATGATGTCTTCGTTGAGCTCCTGGGCTTCGGATTCGACCATCATGACGGCGTCCTGCGTACCGGCGACGACGAGGTCGAGCCGGGTTTCGGTCATCTCGTCGATCATCGGGTTGAGGACGTATTCACCCTCGATATAGCCGACGCGGGCGGCACCTATGGGGCCGAGGAACGGCACGCCGGAAAGCGTCAGCGCGGCCGAGGCAGCGACCATCCCAAGCACGTCCGGGTCGTTTTCCATGTCGTGGGAGAGAACGGTGATGATGACCTGGGTTTCGTTCTTGAAGCCGTCGATGAACAGCGGACGAATCGGGCGGTCGATGAGGCGGGACGTCAGCGTCTCTTTTTCCGTCGGACGGCCTTCGCGCTTGAAGTAACCGCCGGGGATCTTGCCGGCGGCGTAGGTCTTTTCCTGGTAGTTCACGGTCAGCGGAAAGAAATCGATGCCGGGCCGCGGCTGCTTGGCGGCGACTACGGTTGCGAGAACACTGGTCTCGCCGTACTGCGCGAACACGGCAGCGTCTGCCTGGCGGGCCATATGGCCGGTCTCCAGCGACAGCTTGCGGCCGCCCCAATCGATTTCCACGCGATGAATGTCGAACATTTGGATCGTCTTTCTTCTTTTCGGATTTCGGTTCGCTCTTAATTGCGAGCGTCTTGTAGCATGTACGCAGACCGCGCCGAGCCCTTTTTCAACAGGGCCGGCGCGGTGCATCAGTCAAATTCGTGCACTTGTACTCTGAAGCGGAAAAAGCAGCGGTCGAAGCACCTTCGTCACCAACACTTCCTTTGCTCAACATCGCGCACGCGCATGTTGACGGACTAAAGTCGTGGTGGGCATTACCGGCGGATGCCGAGCTTCTCGATGATCGTCTGATAGCGCGCAACGTCCTTGCGCTTGACGTAATCCAGGAGCTGGCGGCGCGAGGATACCATCTTCAGCAGTCCACGTCGGGAGTGGTTGTCCTTCTTGTGGGTCTTGAAATGCTCGGTCAGGTTGTTGATGCGCTCGGTCAGAACCGCAATCTGAACCTCGGGAGAACCGGTGTCGCCGTCCTTGGTGGCAAACGATTTGACGACTTCGGTCTTGCGCTCTGGTGTAATCGACATCGGACTTCCTTTCTTGCTGGAGGATTGGGCGGCGTCCTCTCCGGTGGGGAGATACGCCAGCGGCCGCCGCCGGGATGTCGTCCAGCCGGGTCGCGAAAGTAAAAGCGGGCCACAAGGCCCGCATTCAGTGGGTCTTATACACTATCGTACCCCGGATTCCAGAGTTTTATGGTCGCGGGGCGCGGCAATGCCAGCTCCCGATCAACCCAGGTTAAAAACCCGGGTCGGGCGCAGTTGGCCGCGTTCGGCCTCGCCGAGCGCCACGAGCCTGCCCTTGCTGGTTGCATAAAACGGCCCCGTGAACATCGGCGCGTCGCGGCCGCGCATGAGGACGGTCTGGCCGCGGGCGAGGCTGGCGGCATCGGCCGGCGTCAGTGCGAATTCGGTCAAATCGTCGAGGGCCGCCTCAACGGGATGGACGAACTGGCTGAGCGCTTCGAGGCCACCTGCCTCAAAGGCGGCGACGAGTTCGTCCTGCGAGAGAGCAATTTCGTCGGTGAACGGCCCTACCTTGAGTCGACGCAATTCAATCACGTGACCGTAACAGCCGAGCTTGCGGCCCATGTCGCGGGCGATAGCGCGCACATAAGTGCCTTTGCCGCATTCGGCCTCGAAGACGGCTGTGTCCGGGTCGGGGCTGTCGATGAGGCGCAGGTCATCGATGATCACGGTGCGGGCTTCCAAAACAGGCTTCTCGCCGTCGCGGGCGAGATCGTAGGCGCGCTGACCGTCCACCTTGATTGCCGAGAATTGCGGCGGCACCTGTTCGACTTCGCCGACGAAATCGTCCATGCAGGTTTCGATCTCGGGGATTGTCGGCCGATTAGGGCTCGAGTGAGTGACTTCACCTTCCGAATCGTCGGTGTTGGTCTCGGCGCCCCAGCGCACCGTGAAGCGGTAGGCCTTTTCACCATCGACGGCATAGGAGACCGTCTTGGTCGCCTCGCCGAAAGCAATCGGCAGCACGCCGGTCGCCAGCGGGTCGAGCGTGCCCGCGTGTCCAGCCTTCTGGGCATCATAGAGCCGCTTGACGGCGGCGAGAGCCTGCGTCGAGGTGCGGCCCAGGCTCTTATCGAGTATCAGCCAACCGTTGACCGGCCGGCCCTTTTTGCGTCGTGCCATGTTTTTCTCTCGCGGCGCTGTTCGCTACCTCTGGTGGATCAACACTCGGCAGGCCGGTGTCGAGATACGGTCGCTGCGCCGCCGGGAGGCGGCGCATTTCTCCTCAACATTGGGCAAGCCCATGTTGCTCGTTGGTGCTCAACATTGGGCAAGCCCATGTTGCTCTTTGGTGCTCAACATTGGGCAAGCCCATGTTGAGGTGCGCCGGGTCGCCTTGCTCCCGGCCCGCCTGTGATGGCGAGCGATTCAATTCTCACTTACGCGCGGCGCTGTTCGCGACCACTGCTCGCTCCCGGCGCGCCTCGCGGCGGGCGATCCAACGTCTCGGCGGACTGGTTTGAGTGAATCGCGGGTGGGAGAGGTTCAACACTCCTCACTCCTCACTCCTCACTACCCACTACCCACTACCCACTATTCACTCTTCTTTATTTTCGACATCGCGGCGGACCTGCGGGCTGGCCAGAAGCCGTTCGATCTTCATGGCTTCTTCGAAACCCTCATCCTCGCGGAAGCGGATGTCGGGGGCGTATTTCAAGTTGACGGCCTTGGCGAGGTTGGTGCGGATAAAGCGCTTGTGGCGCTCAAGGGCGGCAATGACGGGTGCCGCATCGCCGCCGCCGAGCGGCATGATGTAGGCGGTCGCGATTTTGAGGTCGGGCGACATGCGGACTTCGGCGACCGTGACGAGGCTCGAAGCCAGCACGTCGTCGTGGATCTCGCCGCGAGTCAACAGCCCCGCCAACGCGTGGCGCAGCATTTCGCCGACGCGGAGCTGGCGTTGACTGGGGCCTTTGGCTGCGGGCGGTTTAGAGTTTCTGGCCAGCGGTCTTCTCCTTGGCGAACTGGGCGAACGCGTCGGCTTCGGCCGGTGTCGCGAACGCGCGCTTGGGCACAATCCAACCGATGCGATTGTTCGGCCACAAGATGACGTGGTTGGCAAGATCATCGACGTGGCGGATCGCGGCCCACTTCATGCGGCCGTCGGCCATTTCGGAGCGGGACGTGAAGCCTTCCGCGTCGGCCGCCATCTCGACTTCAAACTCGCCGAGACGCTGGTGCTCGAAGCTGCGGCGTTGCCGCCATGAGGTGGCCACGAACTCCAACAGCAGCAGGAAGGCTGCGATAAAAGCGAAATAGACAGCAATGGCCACGTCGTTCGCCACCCACAGAGAAAAGCCTATTCCGGCGATCATCAGCGCGATCATGAATGCGTTGAGGTAGCGGCCTATGCGGCGCGGCCAGGTCAATCGGCAGTAGGCCGTATTGAGCGCACTGAAGTCGTCGAGCGTCAGCTTGAACCGCGTCTGAAATTTCTGGGTCATGCTTCAAAGCCCTGCCGGGTTGGGACCGGTCAGGGCTTCCTTTGTAGAACATCGGCGATTGCGGCGGCCGCCGTTGCGGCCGCTGCCAAATTTCAGAACGACAAGTCGTCCGCCTACTCCAGCGTCCGGGCGATCTTCTCGACCTGGAAGCACTCGATGACATCGCCTTCGCGAAGGTCCTGGTAGTTGGCAAACGACATGCCGCACTCCTGGCCGGTCGGCACTTCCTTCACGTCATCCTTGAAGCGCTTGAGCATCGACAAGGTGCCTTCGTGAATCACCACGTTGTCGCGGATGAGGCGGACCTTGGCACCGCGCTCGACCTTGCCTTCGGTAACACGGCAACCGGCAACCTTGCCGACCTTGGTGATGTTGAAGACCTGGAGCACTTCCGCGTTGCCGAGGAAATTCTCGCGCAGCGTCGGCTCCAGGAGGCCGGACATGGCGGCTTTGATGTCGTCGACGAGGTCGTAGATGATGTTGTAGTAGCGGATCTCGACGCCCTGCTGTTCGGCGGCCTGTTTGGCCTGAACGTTGGCGCGGACGTTGAAGCCGACGATGACGGCGTCCGAGGCATTGGCGAGCACGACATCGGATTCGGTGATGCCGCCGACGCCGGTGTGGACGAGGCGCGCCTGGACTTCGTCGTTGCCGAGTTTCTTCAGCGACTGGGCGATGGCCTCGACGGAGCCCTGCACGTCTCCCTTGACGAGAACCGGCAGCTCTTTCAGATCGGCGTTGTCCTTGAGGGACTGCATCATCTGTTCGAGCGTGCGCGGGGTTCCCGCGGTGCCGAGTTTCTCGCGGCGCTTGCGTTCACGGTAGCCGGTGATCTCGCGGGCGCGGGCTTCATTCTCGACCACGGCGAACTGGTCGCCGGCTTCGGGGGCGGCGTCGAAGCCGAGGACTTCCACCGGTACAGAAGGTCCGGCTGTGGGTACGTTCGTGCCATGATCGTCGATCAAGGCGCGGACGCGGCCCCAGGCCGTACCGGCGACGATGACGTCTCCGACTTTCAGCGTGCCGCGCTGGACGAGCACGGTGCCGACAGGTCCGCGTCCACGCTCAAGCTTGGCTTCGATGACGAAACCGTCGGCGCGGCGATCAGCATTTACCCTGAGTTCGAGCAATTCGGATTGCAGCACGATCGCATCGAGCAGCTTGTCGAGGTTCAAACGCTTCAGCGCAGAGACTTCGACTTCGAGCGTATCCCCCGACATGCTTTCGACCACGATCTCGTGCTGGAGCAGATCGGTGCGCACGCGGTTGGGATCGGCATCCGGCTTATCGATCTTGTTGATCGCAACGATAATCGGAACGCCGGCTGCCTTGGCGTGATTGATGGCTTCCACCGTCTGCGGCATGACTCCGTCGTCGGCGGCGACGACGAGAATGACGACGTCGGTGACCTTGGCGCCACGGGCACGCATCGCGGTGAATGCGGCGTGGCCGGGGGTATCGATGAAGGTGATCTTGTGTCCGGCATCGGATGTCACCTGATAGGCGCCAATGTGCTGGGTGATCCCGCCGGCCTCGCCGGCAACCACGTTGGCCTGACGCAGGGCGTCGAGCAATGAGGTCTTGCCGTGGTCGACGTGGCCCATGATGGTGACAACAGGAGCGCGCGGCTCGGTTGCGCCATCCTCCTCGATCGCCTCGATGAAACCTTCCTCGACATCGGCCTCGGAAACGCGCTTTGGCGTGTGACCGAATTCGGTGACGAGCAGTTCTGCCGTGTCGGCATCGATCGCGTCGGTGATCTTGTGCATCTCGCCCTGCTTCATCAGGACCTTGATGAGATCGACCGCACGTTCGGTCATCCGGTTTGCGAGTTCCTGGATGGTGATGACCTCTGGGATCGTCACTTCACGCATGACCTTGTCCCTCGGCTGAACGATCCCGGCGGCCTTCATCTTCTCACGCTCGCGCTTGCGCTTCAGTGAGGCCATCGAGCGCTCGCGCTGCTCACGGTTGAGAAGCTGGTCGACCGTCAGCTTGCCGCGCTGACGCTCATCGCCTGCGCGGGCAGGAGCGCGCGGAGACTTGCCGCGCTTGTCCTTGCCGCGTTCGTCGTCCTCGTCGGACGGCGGCGGGGTTGCCGGGCGGGCAGGGCGGGCACTCTTGGTAAGCTTGAGTTCTTCCTTGGCTTCGTTGCGCTCACGCGGCGGGGGTTCGGCTCCCGGCAGGATTATTTCCTTCGGGCGGCCACCAGCCACGGGCCGGAATGCGGTATCGTTCGAGCGCCTTGCACGCTGCGGGCGTTCCGGCGCCGCCGGTTCGGATGGGGGACCGCCTCTGGCGGCAGCGGGCGGGCGCTTGCCCGGTTCAGAAGCGTCGCTGGCAGGCGCGCCGGCGGCAGCTTCCGCGCGCGGCTCTTCTTTTTCTGGTGTAGCCGGTTCAGACTTGGCTTGTGCAACCGGTGCTGGCGAGGCTGCCGCTTCGGGTGGGTGTGTCTCCGCGGCCGGGGCCGCATCGACGACCGGCGGCTGCTTGGCCTTCTCTTCCTCGGCACGGGCGGCTGCTTCAGCGTCCGCCTTGGCGCGCTCGGCCTCGTTCTTGCGGGCTTCTTCGAGCGCCTGCAAACGAGCCTGCTGCTCGTGCTCGGACAGATTGCGTCCGGCGGCACCGCCGGTGGAGGCAGATTGCTTCTTCTTCGCAGGACTGCGCGACGAGGCGGCACTTTCTTCAGCGGCGGCGCCAGGCTGAACCAGCTTGCGCGATTTGCGCTTCTCGACGACCACCGACTTGGAGCGGCCGTGGCTGAAATTCTGCTTAACGTGACCGGACTCGACCGTGCGCTGGAGCGACAGCGGTTTGCGGCCCGTGCCACCCGTGTTCTTCGCGTCTTGGTCCTTGGTTTCCGACATTCGTTATCCGTTCAAATCCGATTTCACCGGGTTCCAGGCGGCAATGCCGCGAACCCTTCGCGTTTCTAATGTGGCATGACGTCATGCCTTCCGTTTTCTTTCGGCCCTCAGCGGGCGGTTCTCTACTCGTCCGGGCTGGCAGATCACGACGGCGCCTCCCCGAAGGAAGGCTCATCCGTCAAAGGCCCATCGTCCGGCCCTTCGATCGAAGCCGTCTCCTGGACGGCCTCCAATCCACGGCCAAAACGGATCAGGCGTTCCGCATCGACGGCGAAACGTTCAGCTGCTCCACCGGCTTTGATGGCAGCGTGTACCACATTTGGGCCGCCGATGGCCAAACTCAATTCGTCGATCGTCAGGCAATCGAAAACAACAGCCGATCGGCCACATGAGCGGGCCACGGCCCGGACCTTCGAATCGAGCTTCTGGCGGCCGCCCGAGGCCGCATCGGTGCCATGCAACAGGACAAAAGCCTGGCCACGTTCAATAACGTCACTGACTTTGTCAAACCCTGTGACAACCAGTCCCGCCTTGTTGGCCAGCGACAGGCTCTCGCAGACGCGCCGGCGAAGTCCGTTGTGGGTTTCCTCGGCAAGGCCGGGGGAGACGTTAACCTTGCGTTTCAGGCTGCGGGCAAAGGCGTGGGACTTTACGGCGGCCTCAATGCTGGACCGGTCGGCCGTGATCCATACGCCACGGCCAGGCAACTTGCGATTGAGATCGATATAGATGCTGTCGCCGGGACCGGCAACGAAGCGGATCAGCTCACGGAGGGGACGCTCGCGCCGCGTCAACGCGCACAGACGCTCGCCCGCCGCGGAACCGCGACGATCGCGCCGAGGCCGGACAGTCGAGCTGCCAGCGCTCGGTAGAGCGTCTTTTGACGTCGTTTGACGCACGTGTTCTCCTTGCAAGCTTGTCCACGTCAGGACGCGCTGTCTGAAGTCGGGTTATCGGCAGTGACGGTTGCCGCGTCATCCGCCTCTTCGGCGTCCGCTTCCCCGTCTTCGCCTTCTTCGGGGGGCGGCGCCAAGTCTTCCTCAGTGATCCAACCGGCCGCGACACGGGCCGACATGATCAGGTTCTCGGCATCCGACCGCGACAATTCGATGCCGTCGAGAATGCCGGGATGGCGGACGGGGTCAACCGACTTGTCCTTGCTGCGCTCGACCCAGCCGACGAGATCGTCGGTCGCGCAATCGGCAAGGTCTTCGACGGTCTTCACGCCGCCGCGACCGAGAGCGACCATCATCGTGGTGGTCACGCCGGGGACTTCGCCGACAGCATCCTCGACACCCAATTCGCGGCGTTCCGCGTCGCGCTCAGACTCGGCGCGTTGCAGGAAGTCGCGGGCGCGGTCCTGGATTTCGGTCGCGGTATCGTCGTCGAAGCCCTCGATCTGGGCAACTTCGGACAGCTCGACAAATGCGACTTCCTCGATCGAGGCAAAGCCCTCGGTGGCAAGCAGCTGGGCAATCACTTCGTCGACGTCGAGTTGCTCCATGAACATCTGCGAGCGCTCGTTGAATTCCTTCTGACGACGCTCGCTTTCCTCGGCTTCCGTCATGATGTCGATGTCCCAGCCGGTGAGCTGGGAGGCCAGCCGAACATTCTGACCGCGGCGGCCGATCGCCAGCGAGAGCTGGCTCTCAGGCACGACGACTTCGATCTTGTCGTTGTCCTCGTCGAGAACAACCTTCGAGACTTCGGCGGGCGCCAGGGCGTTGACGATGAACTCGGCAGGGTCCTGCTTCCACTGAATGATGTCGACCTTCTCGCCCTGAAGCTCATTGACGACAGCCTGGACGCGGCTGCCGCGCATGCCGACGCAGGCGCCGACGGGATCGATGGACGTATCCTTCGAGATGACGGCGATCTTGGCGCGCGAACCAGGGTCGCGGGCAACCGACTTGATCTCGACGATGCCATCATAGATCTCAGGGACCTCGGCGGCGAACAGCTTGGCCATGAATTCCGGGCGGGCGCGCGACAGGAACAGCTGCGGCCCGCGCTGCTCGCGGCGGACGTCGTAGATGTAGGCGCGGACACGGTCGCCATAGCGGAAATTCTCGCGCGGGATCGTCTCATCGCGGCGGATGATCGCCTCGGCGCGGCCGAGATCGACGACAACGTTGCCGTACTCGACCCGCTTCACGGTGCCGTTGACGACTTCGCCGATCCGGTCCTTGTACTCGTCGAACTGCTGGTCCCGCTCGGCTTCGCGCACCTTCTGGACGATGACCTGCTTGGCGTTCTGGGCGGCGACGCGGCCGAACTCCAGCGGCGGCAGGTGTTCGACGATCTCACCGCCAATCTGTGCTTCGGGATCCGAGCGGCGGGCTTCTTCCAGGCTCATCTCGGTGGCGTCGTTCTCGACCGTCTCGACGATCGTGATGACGCGAACCAGTTTGGTCTCGCCGGTCTTCGGATCGATCTCGCAGCGGATATCGTTCTCCGGTCCGTAGCGGGATTTCGCAGCCTTCTGGATCGCGTCCTGCATCGCATGGAGCACGATTGCGGGATCGATGAGTTTCTCGCGTGCGACCGCGTTGGCGATCTGCAGGAGTTCGAGACGGTTGGCGCTGACGCCGGCCATGCTCATTTCGATCAGTCCTCCAAGTCCACTTCGTCGCCGGGGCCCAGCGGGCCGTCGGGATCGTCGCTTCGTTTATCTTTCTTCGCGCGGGACAATGCCTCGCGGATGAGGTCGTCGGTGAGGACAAGTTTGGCGTCCTTCACCAGGTCGAGCGGCAAACCAAGCAGGGTCGCGCCGACTTCCGGCAGGTCAACTTCCAGGCGGACCTCGCCGTCTTCAAATCCTTCCAGGCGGCCGCGAAAACGCTTGCGGCCATCAATCATCTCGCTCATTTCGAGCTTCGCCTCGTGCCCGGCCCAATCCTCGAAGTCGGAGGGCCGGACCAGCGGGCGATCGATACCGGGCGAGGAGATCTCGAGGCGGTAGGTGCCGGGAACGAGATCATGGACATCGAGAAGAGGCGAAAGCTGTCTGGAAATCAACTCGCAATCGTCGATGGTTATCGTCCCGTCCGGCCGCTCGGCCATGATCTGCACAGTCATTTCAGCGCGGCCGTCGACTTTGACGCGCACGATCCGGAAGCCGAGGTCGTCCAGCACCGGCTCGACAAGTTCGGCCAGTGCCGCCGCCAGACCCGATTCCTGGACGAAACGCTCACTAGGAGCGGCCGCACGCTCTGCCACAGATGTCCTCGCGTATCGAATTCCGCCGCCACGTCGACCGCAAGTCCGGCCAACATGGAGCGCTCAAAAACAAAAAGAGTGGACCCGGGGGGACCCACTCACTGAGTTGAGATGATCATGAGCAATAGTGACAATATGTGACCTTCAGGCGCCTTTCAAGCGAATTCATGAAAGTTTTTTGAGCATTACCCCCTGGAGTCCGGCATTAACCGTTTCCATCGACTCGATGAAACGAAAGGTAATAGCAGCGCCGGCCTTCGCGGACGGCTTTTTGTTGGTAGCGGGTGGCCGGCCAGTCGGCAGGGCGCTCGCGCCAGTCGGCGGGGCCTGACGCCCGCCAACAAAACCGCGGCTCCGCCTGGAAGGCGATCAATATCGTTCGAAGATAATCACCGATATCGGTGCCGATTCTCAGTTCCGCACCGGGGCGCATGACCTCGGCCAGCAGACCCAGTAGGTGCGGTGAAATGAGGCGGCGCTTGGCGTGGCGTTTCTTGGGCCACGGATCCGGGAACAGAATGAACGTGCGGGCGATGCTGGCCGCGGGCAGCCATCGCAGCAAATCGCGCGCATCGTCAGGATGCAGGCGGACATTGGCAAGGCCGCGCTCCTCGACGGCGATGAGCGCCTTGGCCACACCATCTTCGAACGGCTCGCAGCCGATCATGCCGATGGCCGGGTTGTGCTCGGCCTGCCAAATGAGGTGCTCGGCGCCGCCGAAACCGATCTCCAGCCAGACTTCGGAAAGCGGCGGATTGTAGAGATTGCCGAGTTGCTCGGGTGCAGGATGTGTCAGCTGCGGGCGCACAGCAGGCAGTACGTCGGACAACAGGCGTTGCTGGCGCGGGCTCAGCACCCGCCCACGGCGGCGGCCGAACGAGCGGAGTTCGCTGGTTTCAGTTGGGGTCATCGGCTGCTTTGGCGTATCGCTCACGGCGCTAACCCAATTGCTCAGCGGCAATTCCATATAAGAAGGGGCGGCTGCCTTGCCGGCAGTCGCCCCAATTTGATTTTAGCCTGGCGTCCGATCTCAGGCGACAGCCGACTTCAGCTTGTCGGCGATGTCGGTCTTTTCCCAGGTGAAGCCGCCGTCGACGGGCTGGCGGCCGAAGTGGCCGTAGGCGGCCGTGCGGGCATAGATCGGGCGGTTCAGGTCGAGGTGTTCGCGAATGCCGCGCGGGGTCAGCTTCATGACATCGCGCAGGACCTTTTCGAGCTTGGCCTCATCGACCTTGCCGGTGCCGTGGGTGTCGACATAGATCGACAGCGGTTCGGCGACGCCGATCGCATAGGCGAGCTGGATGGTGCACTTGTCGGCCAGACCGGCGGCAACGACGTTCTTGGCAAGATAGCGCGATGCGTAGGCAGCCGAACGGTCGACCTTGGTCGGGTCCTTGCCGGAGAAGGCACCGCCACCATGCGGGGCTGCGCCGCCATAGGTGTCGACGATGATCTTGCGGCCGGTGAGGCCGCAGTCGCCGTCGGGGCCGCCGATGACGAACTTGCCGGTGGGGTTGACGTGCCAGATGGTATCGTCGGACACCCAGTCGCCGGGAAGCGTCTTGCGGATATAGGGTTCGACGATGGTGCGGACATCGGCTGAGGACAGGCTGGGATCGATGTGCTGGGTCGAAAGCACGATCTGGGTGACGGCCACCGGCTTGCCGTTCTCATAACGGCAGGTGACCTGGCTCTTGGAGTCAGGGCCGAGCTTTGCTGCGGCGCCGTCGCGCGCCTTGCGGGCATGCGCGAGGTTCTCCAGGATCTTATGCGAATAGTAGATCGGCGCCGGCATCAGCTCGGGCGTTTCATTGCACGCATACCCGAACATGATGCCCTGGTCGCCGGCGCCCTCGTCCTTGTTGCCGGCAGCATCGACGCCCTGGGCAATGTCGGCTGACTGCGGGTGCAGGAGCACGTCGATGTTGCAGTTGGCCCAGTGGAAGCCGTCCTGCTCGTAACCGATGTCCTTGATCGCTTCACGGATGTGAGCGGAGATCATTTCGACGGTTACCGTATCGGGGCCGCGCGTCTCGCCGGCGACAATGACCTTGTTCGTCGTGGTCAGAGTTTCGCACGCGGCGCGGATCGCCCAAGGGTCGATGCCGGCCTTTGGTCCCTCGCGGTAGAACAAGTCGACGATTTCATCGGAGATGCGGTCGGAGACCTTGTCGGGATGGCCCTCGGAAACCGATTCACTCGTGAAGAGATATGAAGTGCGTGCCAATCTGATCCTCATTTCCGTTGCAGGCGGCGGCAGCAACGCCACCTCCCCTTAGCCACACCCGTGCTGGACACTTGCGCGACATCTGCACATGCCGTCGGAGCAGCGTAATCCGACCGCTGCAATCACCCGGGCTGGCGTTTTGGAAGTCGCCGCGTTCTCGCAAGGTTTGATTAACGGGTCAAGTGCGGTGAAACGACCAACTCAATTGCCGTGGTTTTCGCCTGCCAGGCTTCTGACCAGTTCGACGATCGATTTACGGATGCGCGGATCGCCGATCTTGACGAACGCCTTGTTGAGTTCAAGCCCTTCGCGGGTCGAAAGAAAATCAAACACGGGGTTATCGTTTGTCTTGTCGTCGTACCCGGCTTGATCCTCGGCCATCCCGAGCGCCGGAAGCGGCGCGTCTTCAAAGAAATAGTCGATCGGAACCCCGAGCGTTTTTGCCAGGTCAAACAAGCGGCTGGCGCCGATCCGGTTGATGCCCTTTTCGTATTTCTGGACCTGCTGGAAGGTCAGCCCGAGCTGATCGCCGAGCTTCTCCTGGCTCATGCCGAGCAGCATCCGGCGCAATCGCACGCGGGTGCCAACATGAATATCCATGGGGTTGGGGCTGCGGGCATTGCGCTCGTCGCCAGCTTCCTCCCGCCGTTTCACCTGCTTGGCCATCACTGTAACCGATACCTCCCTCACCCGTATCCGACCCCGCTCAGAACCGGTCTATCGGCCCCTCAAATCTCGAAATCCGCCAGTGAAGCTGGGTAGGCCATCATTGCCCACGCTGCAAGGGCGAAGACTAGTATAGCCGCAAAGAAGGTCATATCGCCGAAGCGGGCGTACCAAGTCGCAGGCAACGGGGCGGGAACCGCCGTATCGATTACTCCGCGCACGTTGAGGCCGATCGAACCGGTCATTCGGCCAAAGGGGTCAATAAGCGCCGAAACTCCGTTGTTGGCCGCCCTGACCAGCGGCAAGCCCTCTTCGACTGCGCGAACGCGGGTTTGATGTAGATGCTGGTAGGGGCCGGTCATGTTGCCGAACCAGCCGTCATTGGTGACGTTGATCAAAAGCGAAGGGCGGACATCGCCCTGGACGACGGCCGCGGGAAAAATCGCTTCGTAGCAAATCAGCGGCCCCATCAGCGGCAGACCGGGAACCGAGAGAAGCGGTCTTGGACTCGGTCCGGCAGCAAAGCCCCCGCGAATTCTGGTGAGCGCCTCCAGTCCGATCCATTCGAGGGTCTCCGTGAAGGGCAGATATTCGCCGAAAGGGACAAGATGCAGCTTGTCGTAGACCGCAGTGGCACCACCTTCAGGGCCGAAAACGATCATCGAGTTGAAGACCCTGCCCTTGGCTTTGACGCTGGGGCGAACCTCGTCGCCTAGCCGCGACGCTTCGAGGCGCAGCGCACCGGCGATCAGGTAGGTGTTCTCGGGCAGCAACTCACCGATCGCAGTCAATGCCCGGGGAGTTGCCAGCGGCAGGAAGGGCATTGAGGCTTCGGGCCAGACGATATGGGTGATGCCCGACAAGTCGCCGGTCCGCCCGGCTTGGCTCGTTTGCGAAAGAGCCAGGTGGTCGTTGAAGATTTCGCCCTGCTTTTCGCGGGCCCACTTGTGATGCTGGGGCACGCTTGGCTGAACGATGCGGATCTTGACGCCCGGGACGGTGGCGAGCGGCCGGCCGGGCAAGACGGAATATCCATATGCGTAAGTCGCCGCCAGCGGCAGCACCGCCAGCAACAAGGTTGCGGCAACCGACCGTTGCGGTTTGGCGGGCGACGACAGGATCACCAGCGGCGCGGTGCAAATCAGGACCGTCAGCAGAGTCAGGCCGTAGATGCCGAGGATGCCGGCGGACTGCATGGAGAACTCGTCTGCGGCCAGTGCATATCCGATCACGTTCCAGGGGAAGCCGGTGAAGATGTGGCCGCGCAGGTATTCCGCGGCGGCAATCGCAATCGCGAGTACGAGAATGCGCGAAAGTCCCGGCTTCCAGAAAGCCTTTGCGGCGGCGGTAGCTGCGGCCATGAATAGCGCCAGGCCGGCCGGCATCAGGGTAATCGCGAAAGGTATCAGCCAGGCGAAGATGTCGGCCTCGACGAGGAAGGCTTCGCCGATCCAGAACAGTCCGAAAAAGAAGTAGCCGAAGGCGAACCACCAGCCATCAAGGGCGGCGGCGCGGATCGGCCGGTCCGCATCTTCAGGTGCCGAATCGATCAGCCAGACGAGGACGGGAAGCGTTAGGAAAAGCACCGGCCAGAGAAAGAACGGCGCCATCGCGAGGACCGACAGCGAACCGACCGCGAAGGCGATTGCCCGGCGGCGCCAGCCCGCAGATGCCGAGATGCACCGGGCATGGTTCGATGCGAGTGCGGCTGCACGATCGTAATACTGCGATCCGGTGCGGAGCGCAGGCGCATGGACGCCGGTGGACTGGGGCTCGTCAGGATCGGGATGCATCTGGCTCGCCGCCCGCAGGCGCATTACCGGCCCTATTCGTCGGCTCGACATGGATCTTCAACTTCTTGACGCGGCGGGGGTCGGCATCAAGAACCTCGAATTCCACGCCGGAATGGTGGCGGATGAGTTCGCCTCGGGCCGGGACGCGGCCGACCATGGAGAAGACCAGTCCGCCGAGGGTGTCGATATCCTCTTCCTCGTCCTCGGTCAGAAGTTTGCGGGCGAGGCGCTCTTCCAATTCGGCAACGGGCGTGCGGGCCGAGGCGACGAGGCCAAGCTTGGCGTCCTCGACGATGTGGGCTGCTTCCTCCTCGTCGTGTTCGTCCTCAATATCACCGACGATCTGCTCGACGAGATCCTCGATGGTGACAAGGCCGTCGGTGCCGCCGTATTCGTCAACGACGAGCGCCATGTGAATGCGGGTCGACTGCATCTTTATCAGCAGGTTCATGGCCGGCATCGAGGGTGGCACATAAAGGACCTGACGCTTGATGCGGGCCATGGCGACGGGCCGCGAAAGGTCGAATGTCAGACATTCCGGCGGCGCGCCGGCCGAGCCGGCCGACGCTTTCCTGGCAGCCGTCGCGGAGGACTTGTCGGCGTTGGCGCCGGAGCCGTTGGAACCTTCCGCGCGGGCCTGCGACATCAGCCAGCGAAACAGGTCCTTGATGTGGACCATGCCGCGCGGATCATCGAGGGTATCGCGGTAGACTGGCATCCGCGAAACACCGGCTTCTTCGAAGGCATGAAGCAGATCGGAAACAGGCGCGTCTTCCTCGATCGCGATGATGTCGGCGCGCGGGACCATGATGTCCTCGACGCGGCTGCCGCCGAAGCGTAACAGGCGGAGAAGCATCTGACGCTCTTCGGCGCTGAACGTGGCGTTGACACCGGCGTCCTCCCGCAGGGCATCCTCGAGCGCCTCGCGCAAGCTCGGCGCCTCGCCAAGACCAAGTTTCGAACGAATGGCGGCCAGCCATCCGAGGCCCGGTCCGCTTCGCTGTTCGGCGTTCAGGATGGCGTCGTTGGTATCGCTTGGGTTCTCGATCGTCATATCCAATTGCAAGTTATGGCAGTCCAGGAGGTTAAGTCCGAGGTCTTTTCAGCAGCCCGCCGTGGCGGGATCTTCCGCGTAAGGGTCGGGGATCTCCAGGGTTGCCAGAATGCGTGTCTCCAATGATTCCATGGTGCTGGCGGCTTCGTCATCCTCATGATCGAAACCCGAAAGATGCAACAAACCGTGTACGACGAGGTGTTGCAGGTGATGTTTGAGGGGAATTCCCAGTTCGGCGGCCTCGCGGTGGACGGTTTCGGCGGCGAGAATAATGTCGCCGATAAACCGTCGTTCCGACGGGCTGGAGGGCTCGATACCAGCAGGAAATTCGGGGGCGGGAAAGGACAGAACGTTGGTCGGGGACGGCTTGCCGCGATAGCTGGCGTTGAGTGCGGCGACCTCTTCATCGCTGCCAAGCGCTATGGCGGCGCTGGTGCCGGACAGCCTGGTTTCAACGAAATTGGCGGCTGCAAGCGCAGCATCGCGCGCGGCACCGGCGGCATCCGCTACGGCCGTCCAGTCGCCCCCGTTTTCCATAACATCCACGCTTATAAGGCCAGCCGGCCCGGTCTGTGGAGGCTCGTCGTCGGACCCGGAAGGGCACCTGTCGCTGTCGTCGCTCATTTCCTGGTTTGCTTCTTTTCCTCTGCCTTATCATAGGCAGAGACGATCCGGGCGACAAGTTCGCGGCGCACCACGTCGGCGCCGGTGAAGCGAACCGCCTCGATCCCCTTGACACCGTCGAGGAGTTGCACAGCCTCCTCCAGGCCGGAGGTCATCCCTGGCGGCAGGTCTATCTGTGAGGGATCGCCGGTCACCACCATCTTCGAATTCTCACCGAGACGGGTGAGAAACATCTTCATCTGCATGCTGGTGGTGTTCTGAGCCTCGTCGAGAATAACGAAGGCGTTGCCCAGTGTGCGACCGCGCATGAACGCCAGGGGGGCAATCTCAATTACGCCAAGTTCCAGATCACGCTCGACTTTTTCGGGAGGCAGGACGTCATAGAGCGCGTCGTAGAGCGGGCGGAGGTAGGGATCGACCTTTTCCTTCATGTCGCCGGGCAGGAAGCCGAGGCGCTCACCGGCCTCTACGGCCGGACGCGAAAGGATGATGCGCTCAACGAGGCCCTTTTCCAGGCAGTGGGCGGCCATCGCGACGGCGATGTAGGTCTTGCCGGTACCTGCTGGGCCGACGCCGAATACGAGATCGACCTCCTGAAGCGCCCGCATATAGGCGCTTTGCATCGGGGTGCGGGCCTTGATGACGCGGCGGCGGGTGGCGATCTGGGCCTGCGCGCCATCTGAAGGGACTTCATGGCGGGCGTGCCGGATCAGGCCGTCGAAATCGCCGGGCCCAACGGCCTCGCCTTTGGATATCCGCTTATAGAGTTCTTCGAGAACCTGGCGGGCCAGCGCGCACTGCGACTCCGAGCCGGTCAGGATGATGACGTTGCCGTGGGCGTGCGCCTCGATGCCAAGGCGGTCCTCGATCAGGGCCAGATGACTGTCGAACTCGCCCAGCAACTGGGTCAGATGGCGGTTGTCCTCAAAGGGAACGACGATGCGCGCATTCGATATCTGGGGCTTCGCTGGGCGCCCCTGCCCGGTCACAGGCTGACCGCGAAATGGTGGCAAATCAGAAGTCTCCCATCAACCGGTTCCGTCTCGCTTCTCGGACGACTCGCAGGTGCATTGTGGACGCAAACGCCAGCATGCCGCAACTGGTTGCATCTGATACCGAACCGTTATCGAGCAAAGTAGGCAACGATTCATGCCGCGCGTATGACACCGAGCAGGCTGTTCGGGCCGGCTTCCGAGATTTCCACCGGAATGACCCGGCCGAGCAAATCGGCGGCGCCGTTGGCGTGCACCGGTTGGAGATATGGGGAACGGCCGACGATCTGGCCATCGCGACGGCCGGCGCGCTCGAACAAAACCGGAATGACGCGGCCTACGCAACCGGCGTTGAAGCGTGTCGTCTCGGAGGCAAGCAACGCCTGGAGGCGGTGCAGACGTTCGGTTTTGACTTCTTCGGGCAACTGTTCATCGCTCTTGGCCGCCGGTGTGCCTGGGCGGGGGGAATACTTGAAGGAGAAGGCCTGCGCGAAGCCGATTTCCTCAACCAGCCTGAGGGTTTCCTCGAACTCTGATTCGGTTTCACCGGGAAAGCCGACGATGATGTCGGTCGACAGCGCGATATCCGGGCGCGCGGCGCGAATCCGGGCGATCAGCCGGCGGTACTGGTCGACGGTGTGCTTGCGGTTCATCGCAGCGAGGATACGGTCGGAACCCGCCTGGAACGGCAAGTGCAGGTACGGCATCAGCTTTTCCTGATCGCGGTGGGCGGCAATCAGGTCATTACCCATGTCGTTTGGATGGCTCGTGGTGTAGCGCAGCCGCTCCAGACCATCGAGTTCGGCGATCGCCCCGATCAGGCGGGCGAGCGACCAGTCCTTACCGTCCGGACCGGCGCCGTGATAGGCGTTGACGTTCTGGCCGAGGAGCGTCAGTTCGCGGACTCCGCGCGAAATCAGCGAGCGGGCCTCATCGACGAGGCTATCGACCGGCCGGGAGAATTCCATGCCGCGGGTATAGGGCACGACGCAGAAGGTGCAGAACTTGTCGCAGCCTTCCTGGACGGTGAGGAACGCCGAGGCGGCGCGGGCGGCACCTTTCACCGAAACCTTCGAAATCGAGCGGTCGGGCAGGGCTGCGAACTTGTCCTCTTCGGGGAAATTCGTGTCGACGATGCGGCGCGATTCGGTCTGGGCGCGGAACACCAGGTCAGGGAGGCGGTGGTAGCTTTGCGGACCGACGACGAGATCGACAACTGACGACCGGGCAAGGATCTCCGCACCCTCGGCCTGGGCGACGCAGCCGGCGACGGTCACGATGGTGTGCTTGCCCTTCGCGCGGCGGTCCTCCTTGACCTGACGCAGGCGGCCAAGTTCCGAATAGACCTTATCGGCGGCCTTCTCGCGGATGTGGCAGGTGTTGAGGACGATGACTTCGGCTTCGTCGATGTTGTCGGTGCCGGAGAATCCGAACGGTATGAGCGACTCGGCTATGCGCTCGGAGTCGTAGACGTTCATCTGGCAACCGAACGTTTTTACGAAGACCTTCTTGGTCCCCGGCATCGCTGTTCTCCTCGCGGGCGCGGCCTGTTCAAGCACCGCGTCGGTTAGCAAGTTACCTGAGTCGGGGCGTTTCGCGGAGCCCTTCGGGCAACTTGGCCTGTTCATTGCTCAACACGACGTCTCGTGGCGTTGAGGCAACACCGTGGCGGCCTGACGTTCGCGCAGCGGTGATGTATCGCGGCTGAACGACGGCGGCGGACACTGCTGCGGGATCGCCGACAAGTCAATGCGACTCAAAGAGAAGCGGGCTCCCGGATCAGACGAAGTTGCGGGTGTCGCCTGACTGCTTCACCGGCAATGAAACCTTTTCTTGCGGGATTTCGGCCAGTTCGATTGGCTCTGCGGGTCCTCTGCCCCGCAATATCCGGACCAATTCGGATCTGATTTCGGTTTCGCTGTGGCGGGCAAGCTCCTTGCGATCCTTGAAGTCCGCAAGGGGTACCGGCGGGCCGACGCTGATCTTCACGTCAAGCGGCCCGGCCTTCAGGAGTTGCCAGGCGTGCGAGCCCATTTCCATGTCGCCATACCAGCCGACGAGCGGCCTGTCGGCGCGCGCGATTGGGACGCCGTGCAGGTGCGTGTAGCAGATCGTCAAGGTCTGCACCTGGGTCACCGGCAGGTGGGTCACCGGCAGGCGCGATCCGCCTGGCGCGGGCTGCTCCGCCGTTGCTTGGGGAATCGCTTCGGCCGTGTTGGCTCGCGACGGCTTGGCGGCGGCGAACAGTGAGGTGCGGAACGGCAGGACACGGTTGCCGTCGCTGGAGGTCCCTTCGGCAAAGAGCACGAGCTTGTCGCCCATCGCCAATCGCCCGGCGATTTCACGGGCGGTTTCTCCGGCGGCGGTGCGGCGCTCGCGATCGACGAACACGGTGCGCTGCAATCTTGCCAGCGAGGCGACGAACGGCCAGTGCCCGACTTCCTTCTTGGCGACGAAGGAGACCGGCGCAACCGCGGAAATCACCGGAATATCCAGCCAGGATGTGTGGTTCGAAATGATCAGGACCGGATCATCGGCGGCGAGACTGCCGTCGATCGACAGGCGTATGCCAAGCAGGCGGCAGACCTGGCGGTGGTACCAATTGGGAAAGGTTCGCGCCAGCTTCGGGGAGACCCTGACGAACAGAGCCTGAAGCGGCATCAACGGGACTGTCAGGACGAAGAAGCCGGCAAGGATGCGTCCGGCGCGGATGGCGCTCATGTCGTGGTGTTGAGATCCCGCGAGAGGGTCAGTGCGTCGGCGGCAGCACCATCGCGCCGTTCGTAGTAGCCGGGGCGGCGGCCGACCTCGGTGAAGCCGAGACCTGCATAAAGCTGGCGGGCCGATTCGTTGTCAGCGGCCACCTCCAGGAACAAGCGATTGGCGCCGATGGACTTGGCTGCCCGCGACAAACCCTCGGCCAGCCGGCGTCCGAGGCCGCGGCGCTGAAATGGGGCGCTGACGCCAATTGAGAGAATTTCCGCCTCGTCAGCGGCGACGCGACCAAGGGCAAATCCGGCGGGAACGGGTGGGCCGAACTCGCGCAGGCGGACCTTGGCGACGAGTGCGCTGGCGCATGGATCGACGAGCATGCGGCGTACTGCGTCGATATCCCAGGCGGGGTCGAACAGCTCAGCGTGGAGCTTGGCGATATCGGGAGCCGCTTCGGGTTCCGCCCACAGGAGGCTGACGTAGCGGTCTTCGATCGGCGGATAGTCGTTGGTCGTCATGGAACTGCTCGCAGATTCGAATGGCCTGCCTGGGGTTTGGCATCGGCGGGACGAAGGTAAAGCGGGGCGACGGTACAATCTGTTACCTCAAGCCGCGTGGCAAGCCGGGCAAGGAACCGTGCGTCGGGCAAGAGATGGGGGGCGATGAGGCGAACGGCGAGGCCGCTGCGGTCTTCGGCCGCTGCCGCAGCGACCGCCTCGGCACCGGATCCGGCGAGGACGCAAGCGCGGCTTTCGCGAAGCAGGCGCGCTGCGGCCGTCGCATCGAGTAAGGCTGGTTCGCCGAGCGGCTTTCGCTGGCTGAAATGCTGGACGTAGACTTCGCTCCGGCGTGCGTCGGTGGCGATCATGATGTCGGTGGCAGTCGTTTCGCCATTGGCGGCCAGGGTATCTGCGACCTCTTCGGCCATGACCCAAAGGCTGGTTGCCGCCACCAGCGGCTTTGCGGCGGCCAGAGCCAGCGAACGGGCCGCTGCTACGCCGATGCGTGTGCCGGTAAACGTACCCGGTCCGTTGGTCACGGCAATGCGTTCGAGTTCGCTGAATTCGAAGCCGGCTTCTTGCATCACTTCGGCAATCATCGGGACGAGGCGCTCGGCATGTCCCGTCGCCATGGGCTCGAAGCGCGCTGCGACGGTCTTTCCCCCAGCGCGCGAAGCGGCAGCCGAGCAAGCATCGAAGCAGGTGTCGAAGGCGAGGATGTTCATGGGTGGCCACCCTATAGGGTTAACCGGGAATTTTCACCCCTTTTAAGAGCACTCCTGTCGAAGACGACGCGCCCCCCGCGGGCTAAAGCACCTGCGCCATCTCGTCGAAAGTGAAGCGTGGGCTTCGCGCGAACAGCCCTTCGGGACTGCCGTAGCCGATGTTGCAAAGAAAATTCGAGCGGATCTTCGTGCCGGAGAAGAATTCCTTATCGACGCCGTCCTTGTCGAAACCCGACATCGGACCGCAATCTAGGCCCAGCGCGCGGGCGGCAAGGATAAGATAAGCGCCCTGCAAGGTGGCATTGCGGAATGCCGTTTCCTCGATCTTGGCGGGCTGACCGGCAAACCAGCTCCTGGCATCGGTATGCGGGAACAGCTTGGGAAGATGCTCGTAGAATTCCATGTCCTGCCCGATAATGGCGCAAACCGGCGCCTGCATCGTCTTGTCGGCATTGCCCTCGGACAGGTGCGGCTTCAAACGGGCCTTGGCCTCGTCAGAGCGAATGAACCAAATTCGCGCGGGCGAGCAGTTGGCGCTGGTCGGACCCATCTTGAGGATATCGACCACACGTTTCAGCTGGTCGTCGGTAACGGGCTTGTCCTGCCAGGAGTTGAATGAGCGGGCGCCAAGAAACAGCTGGTCGAGGGCGGCGGCGTTCAAAGGTTCCGGGTTCGGCATTTTCGAAGGTTCCTGTCAGTCTGATTTTTTGGATTTGCTGGCGGTCGATATGGAAAACCCCGCCGATACGACGGGGTTCCTTGCAAAAGCCCGCTGACGCGCGGGCTAATCGCCGCGGTGTTTCACAGGGTTACTGGACGGCCTGGACTTCCTGGACTTCAGGACAGAAGTGACGCAGCAGGTTTTCGATACCGTGGCGGAGCGTCGCCGTCGACGACGGACAGCCCGCGCAGGCGCCGCGCATCTGAAGGAAGACGATGCCGTCCCGGAAACCATGGAAAGTTATGTCGCCGCCGTCCTGGGCGACTGCCGGGCGGACGCGGGTTTCAATGAGTTCCTTGATGGTCGAAACGATCTCTTCGTCGGCTGGATCGTAATTGCCTTTCGAGACGTCGTTGCCTTCGCCGCTGACAACGGCGGGAGCGCCCGACATGAAGTGCTCCATGATGGCACCCAGGATCGCCGGCTTGAGGTGCTGCCATTCTGTTTCACCCTTGGTCACCGAGATGAAGTCGGAACCGAGGAAAACGCCGGTAACGCCGTCGATCTCGAACAGCTTGACGGCAAGCGGAGACGCTTCGGCGTTGTCGCCGCTACGATATTCGGCGGTGCCGCTGGCCAGGACAGAGCGTCCGGGGATGAATTTCAGGGTCGCCGGGTTGGGCGTGGCTTCGGTCTGGATAAACATGTTGATCAGTCTCCCGGTTCGACAAACGACCGAGCCCGGCAAACCAGGATGAGCGGGCGTCGGCGCTTTGGTTATTTAGAACCATTCTAGGCGATGACGTAGGTCAGGAAAACCGAAATGTCGAGTCCCGCGCTCGTATTTTACCATCCGGGCAAGAATACCAAACGCCCCGGCTGTTGAAAAACAGTCGGCAATCCCTCGCTCAGGCCAGGGCCCTGATGTAGTCGAGCGACAATTGGCCAGGAACAACGGTGATCGGAATCGGGAAGGCGCCGGCCGCCTTACCGCCCACCAAAGTGGTTACGAGCGGGCCCGGCCCCTTTGGATCGATCGATGCGCCCAGCACCATCAGCCCGATATCCTCGTCGTCGTCGATAGCCTCCATGATGGTGTCCACCTTGGAGCCTTCCTTGATGACGTCTTCGGAAATCACGTTTTCGAAACCGGCCTGATTGAGCTTGCGGCGGTGCAGGCGGAACAGCGCCTTGGCCTTGTTGGTTTCTTCCTCGACGTGGATCTGGCGCACGCCCATCCAGTGCTGGTAGCCCTGCGGCTCGATCACATAGAGCATCACGAGCGTGCCGCCGGAATGGGCCGCGCGGCTCGCAGCGAAATAAATTGCGCTTTCGACTTCCGGGGCTTCGTCGATGATCAGCAGGAATTTCCGCTGATGACCGGCTTCAAAGGAGCGACGGGGTTTCATTGTCGGCACGCCATTTCCTTCATGCGAATAGATTCGCCTCGCGTCCGTTTGGCGGGACACTCGGCAAGGGCGGGTGAATTGTCCATGATCAGCCGGGCCATGTCCACGTTTAAGACGAGGACCGGATAAATCCAATGATTTCCTTTGCTTCTCCCAGGATTGGATCAGCAATCCGACGCGCGCGGTCGGCCCCGTCGACAAGAACGCGGTCGATCTCGGCGGGGTCATCCATCAGCCGGCGAGCCTCATCGGCGATGGGTCCGAGCTGTGCCACGCACAGGTCGGCGAGAGCCGGTTTGAAATCGGAGAACTGGCGTCCTCCGAATTCGGAGAGAACCTCGGACTTGGCAATGCCTGCAAGGGCAGCGTAGATCCCGACGAGGTTGTCGGCTTCGGGGCGTCCGGCGAGGCCGTCGGTTTCGCCGGGCAGGGCTTCGGGGTCGGTCTTGGCCTTGCGGATCTTCTTCGAGATGGCATCGTTGTCGTCGGTGAGGTTGATCCGCGACAGATCGGAGGGTTCGGATTTCGACATCTTGCGGGTGCCATCCCGCAGCGACATGACACGCGTCGCCGGGCCGACGATGACCGGCTCGGGCTGCGGGAAGAACTCGCCGTCCTCGTAGCCCGCCGCGCGGATCGAATCACCGAAATCGTTGTTGAATTTCTGCGCGATGTCGCGGGCCAGTTCGAGGTGCTGCTTCTGGTCGTCGCCGACGGGCACGTGGGTCGCCCGGTAGGCGAGAATGTCGGCGGCCATCAGGTTCGGGTAGGCGTAAAGCCCGACCGACGCGTTTTCGCGGTCCTTGCCGGCCTTCTCCTTGAACTGGGTCATGCGGTTCAACCAACCGAGACGGGCGACGCAGTTGAATATCCAGGCTAATTCGGCATGGGCAGAGACCTGACTCTGGTTGAACAGGATGCTTTTTTCCGGATCGAGGCCGGCGGCCATGTAGGCGGCGGTAACCTGGCGGATCGAACGGCGCAGTTCTTCAGGGTCCTGCCAGACCGTGATCGCGTGCAGGTCGACGACACAGTAGATGCACTCGTGCGTCTTCTGAAGGTCGATCCATTTCAGCATGGCGCCCAGATAGTTCCCAAGGTGCAGGCTGCCGGTCGGCTGCATGCCGGAGAAGACGCGTTCGTTGAATTTCATTGAGGATGGCTCCCCCGAGGCCGGCTGCGTCCTGCAAGGCAAGCGCGCGCGAAGCCCGTTCAAGGTTTCAAATCAGCAGCGGGTTATGGCCCGTCAGCGAGTGGCGCGCAAGGGCCGGGCCGACAGCGCTCAAGAAATAAGAAAGGTCCGGAAGGGGGTGCTTCCGGACCTTTCAGACGCACAACATAAGGCGTCGGCAGAGGTGGCCAAGGCATGCAGTGAGGGACCGCGTGCCAGTTCAAGGGGCCGCTTAGGGGGAGCGGGTCGCTGGCGCCACCTCTGTGCTGAAACCGAAACTAGCAGCGGGTGATTAATGAGCGGTTGCCGTGTGTGCCGATTGGAGAATATTTTTTGATTCAAGGCAGGCGGGTTGCCGGTGCACGGCTGGCAATTGCCTATTATTGCCGCTCGCGGTCCGGCCTTATCCGCGCAGACGGGCGAGTTGGCGCACGCTGAAAACGCCGGTGGCAAAGATGATGGCGAAAAAGACGATGCCGCCCAACGCCACCAGGACGGCCAGGGCGCCTGCCTGGACGGGCAGCGCGGTCGCACTTGCCATATACGGCGCGAGCGGGGGAACCGCGAACCAGATCGCCGCTCCCATGGCGGCGCTCGACATCGCGATGAGCGGCAGGTTGCGGACGAGACGGCGGTCGGAGAGAAAATCGCCGCTGCGAACGAGAGCACCCCACAGCATCAACGCGTTGACCCAGCCGGCGATCGAGGTCGCCAGCGCGATGCCGACGTGCGGGGGGCGTCCCAGCGACTGGAAGACATAGAATAAAGTCAGCGAACCGACGACGTTGATCACCATGTTGATGGCCGCAAAGCGCATCGGCGTCGCGGTGTCCTCGCGGGCGAAAAAGGCCGGCTGGAAAACCTTGATCATCACGAAGGCCGGCAGGCCCAGCGCGAAAGCGGCAAGCGCCTGGGCGGTCGAGTCCGTATCGATGGCCGAGAAGGCACCGCGCTCGAACAGAACACGCACGATCGGTTCGGCTGCAACGGTCAGGGCGACAGCGGCAGGCAGCGTCAGCAGCAATGCAAACTCAAGCGAGCGATTCTGGCTGTCCATGGCGCTCTTCTGGTCGCCGGCGCGCAGCTTGCGGGCGAGATCCGGCAGCAGGACGACGCCGATTGCAACGCCGACGATCCCCAGCGGGAGCTGGTAGAGGCGGTCGGCGTAATAGAGATAGGAAACCGCGCCGGCCTGGAGGGATGCTATCACCGTTCCCACGACGATGTTGATCTGGGTGATGCCGCCGGCAACGACGCCGGGGATGCCAAGTTCAACGAGGCGCTTGACGCCGGGGGTGTAACGCGGCCAGCGAAGCTTCAACTTGAGGCCGGCCCGGCGCACGGCGATCCACAGCATGGCAAGTTGAGCGATGCCGGCGACGGCTACGCCGACCGAAAGAATAATTCCCGCGCCAAATCGCTGCCCGAACCCCAGCCAGATGGCGAGCGATATCGCGGCGATCAAAATGACGTTGAGGAGGATCGGTGCGGCGGCGGCCGCCCAGAAGCGGTTCAGCGAATTCATCACGCCGGACAGGAGGGCTACCAGCGACATGCACAAGAGGTAGGGAAATGCGATCTGCGACAAGAGTACGGCGAGATCGTATTTCGCCGGATCCGCGATGAAGCCCGGGGCGAGGATCAGCATCATCCAGGGCATCGTCACGATCATGATCAGCGAGAAGACAATCAGCGTCGCCGCCAGCACCGACAATGCCTCTTCGGCGAAGCGGCGCGCCTCGCCCTCGCCCTCACCCTCCAGTCGCCTGGCGAACAGCGGCACGAAGGCGGCGTTGAAGGCACCTTCGCCGAACAGGCGGCGGAACAGGTTGGGAAAACGGAAGGCGACGAAGAACGCATCAGCGACGACGCCGGAGCCGAGGGCGGCGGCGATCAGGATGTCACGGGCGAACCCGAGGAGGCGGCTTATCATGGTAAGGCCGCCGACGGTTGCAAAGGCGCGGTAAAGCATGGAACGCCGATAGCCCTAAAAACGAGTGACCCGCAAGCAGTTGTGGTGAGGGCAGATCTTGTCGAGGTGATGATCTGGCATCGCCGCCGCCTTATTTGCTAAGCAGGTTGGTGCGGGATTCCCAACGAATCCCGATTGTGATTCCCTGTTTCCATCTGATTCGGGGGGTGGAGCATGGCAGGCAAGTCTCCAGTGACGGCAACGGACGCACAATGCGCGGTGTTGAGATCGATGGCAG
>JAHJSN010000141.1 GCA_018830445.1 Alphaproteobacteria bacterium
TTGGTGCCGCACAGGAGTTGTCAATTGAGGCGCGCTGAACGCCACACTAAGCCATTGTTTTCGCTAGTGGCCTTCATGTCTCGCCTAAATCGTCAGCGGTTGCGGCCAGCACACCGATTTAGGCGAGACAGGCCACTAGCCAACTGGTGTGTGCCGCCGTCCGCGTCGGGATCGAATCCGGCGCATCGCAGCAGGTGGGCTCAGTTCTCCGCCGTCTCGTCGCCGAAGATGTCGGTCTTATAGTCGACGAGGCCGAGGTGCTTGAACTCGAACGACAAATATACCGTCCTGTCGGTGTCGATGTCTTCGTTCTCAAAGAAGCGCTCCGAATACGTCGCGGTGAGGACGAAGCATTCATCGGCGTAACGCAGCTGCACGGCGTCGGACAGCAGCTCCTCCGCATCGATGTCATAGCGCACGCGGCCGAGGACGGACCAGTTGTCGGTTAGTTTCAGGCCAAGGCTGCCGGAGACGTCCTGCTGGGCGGTGTCGAACCCGGACAAGGGGTCGGCGGAGACATAGGTGTATGTCGCCGAAGTGGTCATCGGCCCGATGTCGGCGCTCACGAAGAGATCCTCACGCCGCACTGCCAGCGATTCCTCATCAAGACGGGTCTGGGAAATCACACGGAATGACTCGACCGGGGCGAGGTAGGCGCCGAAGACGTAGTCGGAACGCGTCGTCTCTAGACCGCTCGATGGATTGTGCAGGTACTGAGGATCGGGCCTTAGAGCATTAGTTCTCGGGTTTACGACGGCAATGCGTCCGGGGTCGGCGAACGGATTCTCGCCGGACAACTGAAAGCTCTGGCCGGCGAGCAGGCGGGCAAATCCACCGGTATTCGATTGGAATGTGTACTGCAGGCCGGCATTGGCGCGCGTGCCGGTCTCAGTGCGATCGTAGCCGGAGAACTTGTCGATTTCGAACAGGTTGGTGTCGTCGAACACGAGGCTCTGCGCATCTTCGTTGGGAAGCCCGCGCTTGTTGTTGGTCTGGGTGCGTCCGATCAGCTGGCCTATGGGCTCGATCGTATGGGCGCCAGCTGAGGATGCGGCCACCCAGGGATAGGCGACCATGACGCCCCCTGATGCAACGCCGTTGACGAGGCTGTCATCCTCCAGGGATGGATCGAAGAACTCCGCCCTGGGGTCGGCGGCCAGAGGATCGCGGTAGTTGTTGTACTGGAGCACGTCGCCGCGAAGGTTGGCGAACGGCGTGTAGGTGATGCCGATGCTATCGATCAGGGTACGGCGCCAAGTCAGTTCAGTGGCGATGCGAGATGAACTCTGCGCCGTTTCGGCAAGATCGGCGCCGACGAAATCACGCTCTTGCGGCGTCAGGCCGCGCACAATCACCTCGTCTCGGGACAAGCTGTAGGCGTTGGTGTCCCAACGCAACTCGCCGCCTAAAATGGGATCGGCAAAGACATAATTATAATCGATGACCGGATGCACGAGGCTTTCTGAACGCTGCGAGTCGTCGATCAACAGTCCGCCGAACTGGTAGAGGGTGGCGCCAAAATAGTTGCGGTCGGAGGTGCCTTCGAAAAACACCTTGTTGACGCGATCGGTGATCAGGCGACCTTCGAGGCCATAGAAGCGGCGGAAGGTATCATCGCTTTCGATGGTGGCGTCCCAGCCGAAATTCCACCAGCTCGACAGCTCGAAGAGGCCTTGGGTCCTGATGCTGCCGCGCCAACCTTCAAGGTCCTCACGGTCCTCGTCGCTAACCTTGTCGGGAAGTGATCCACTGCGCTGGTCGATGCCGGCCATCTGGATCTTGTATTCGCCATTGGCAAGTTTGTGGCGCCACTCGCCCTGATAAAGCACGCCTTGTTTGGTCGTGTAACGCGGCGCGAAGGTGAAGTCGTAGTTCGGCGCGAGTGCGAAATAATACGGAACCGTCGTCGAGAAGCCGAGGTCGCTCGATGTCCCGAAAGTCGGCGCCAGGAAGCCCGAACGGCGTTTTACCGATGGGTCGGGGTGCTGGAAATAGGGCAGGTAGACGACGGGCTGTCCAAAAACCTCGAACTGGGCGTCCTGGTAGGTAACCGTGGCGTCCTGTTGATCATGGATGATGCGCCGCGCGGAGATACACCACAGCGGCGGCATTCCGCCCTCGGATTTACAGGGCGTGAACTTGGCGTCGGAAAATTCGGTGACGTTGCCTTCCCGGCGCGTCGCCTGGGCAGCAGCAATGCGCGTATCATCCTTGGCGACGACGCTGAGCGACTGAACGAATCCGTCGCGGAAATCGTCTGTCAACGTATAGCGGTCGGCGCGGATGATGTTGCCATTTGGCTCGCGCAGGATGACGTTGCCGGCGGCTGTGAGTGTATTGGCGGACTGATCGTAGACGACTTCATCGGCGGTAAGAGCGTTGTTGTTGAAATAGATCTCGACGTTGCCGCGCGCGATGACGCTGTTGCCGGAGTTGTCGTAAATCAGCTGGTCGCCCTGGAGATAGAGCGGCTGAGTGCGGTCGATATCGGTTGAGGGAAGAAGGTCGTTGCCGGGTTTCTTGAACGTCGTCTTGCCGCCGCCGGAGCCGCTGCCGCCGGACTTGGCGACGCTCGGATCCTGCGCATAAGCCGGCGCGATTGCCGCCGTTGTGAACAACGCGGCAAGGCTCAATACAAGGGCGCTTAACAGCCCGACCGACTGCGATCGCTCCATCCGGATCCGGACAGGGCCAATCGGTCCCCGCCCTGCCAGGGCGTGGTCAGGTGTTTCAGCGCGCCCCCTGCCGCAGCGATTCTGCGGTTTTCGCGCCAAACGCGTCACTCAACCGTCCTCCTGGTGCAACAGCACCGTTAGTGAAATCAGGCTCACAAGCAGAATAGGCAGCCAGACCGCTGCCCACGGCGGAACAAGTCCAGCCACCCCTATCTGTCGCGACACCTCAGCGAGCAAGAAGAACCCAAGTCCCCCGAGCATTCCGGTGATGACCATAGTCTGAATGCCGCCCGACCGGAATGACCGCAACGACACAGTCGCAGCTAAAAGAACCATCGCGATGCAGAGCAGTGGACGGGACAGCAGAAGTTCGTACTGGATCTGCAGCCTTGATGTAGAAATATTAGCCTTTTCAGCCACTTCTATCAAACCTGGAAGATCCCAGAACGAGACCGAGATGACCGTTCCAAGGGCGTCTTGAACGCGTTCGGGCGTGAGATATGTCGAAAGTAGAAATGTCTTGTGTTTGGTAGGCTCGATTCCAGGGGCCGCAATCCAGGCGTCCGTCATTACCCAGTAGCCGTTCTTGAGCTCCGCCTTGTCAGAATCGACGCGTGCGGAGAACTTGCCGTCGGGACCGAATAGCAATGCCGAGACCGCTGTCAGTTTCAGTCCCCGGTTGGTTGCGTGGGAGGCGGTCAGCACGGACTGACCGTCGACTCCGTTCTGGCGCAACCAGGATTCACCGGACTTGGAGCGCAACAGGTTGCCTTCCTGGCCAAAGGATTCGGCAAAAAGTTCTTCGGCCCGCTCGCGGGCGTCAGCGGCAATCGGGTTGTAGATGGCCGTCGCGAACACACCGAGGACGAAGGCGATAACGAGGCCCGGCATGAGAAACTGCCAGACCGACATGCCGCCAGCACGCATCACGGCTAACTCGCTCTTTCGGCTGAGAAAAAGCAGCGTTGCGATGGCGCCGACCTGAACTGCGAAGGCGAGCAGGAATTCGGTGTAGGCCGGCAGGCGCAGCAACGTCATCCAGAATAGTATCCGGGCGGGCACGGCGCCGCCGTCGTCGTACTTTCCTGCCTGGCGAAGCAGTTCGACGAAGTCGATCATAAAGATTAAAACGGAACATAGCAGAAACGCGCCAATGATGGCGGTGATGAATTTCTGTCCCAGGTACCAGTAGAGCGTTGAGATTCTCATTGTGCCGGCCGTTCCCTCGTGTTGATGGGCACCGATGCATTGCCGGCAAGGTCGGCATCATTGGGCTTTCTGGGCAGAAGGTGGCGGAGCACTGGCGACAGGTGGTCTTCGATTCGATCGAACAACTTCGGTCCGCTGGTCGGTTTGGCGTTACGCAGGACTGCGACGAAGGCCAACCCGGAGACGGCCAACGGGATGATATAAAGAAGCGGTACGTAGGCGGCGTTGAGCACAACAAGGTTGTTGGCGGCAAGCCCGGCCATGCGGACGCCGACAGCGGCGACGAACCCGATGACCATCCGCTCGGTGCGGCCCTGGCGGGTCGATTGAGCCTGACCGACGGCAGCAAGGGCGATAAGGATGAAGGCAAGCGGGTAGAGCGGGTTGGCGAACCTCTCGTGCAGCTCGGCACGGAAAAGACCGGGGTTCTCCCGGTAGAGGGGATCGTCCTTGGCGGGCTTCAAGATTTCGTTGAGATAGCGCTCGCGCGGCTTTAGATCGTAGCGCTCGTCCTTACGCTGGTCGAGGCGATCGAGGTCGATGATATACTTATCAAAGACGATGATCTGTGCGGGCTCCTTGGGGTCGGTGCGGCGCACAATATGACCGCGGCTCATGATCAGGTAGGCGGTCGGCGGCTGCTTCACGATCTGTCCGTGCTCGGCGAGATATGTCTGCGATTCGCTGCGGTTACGGTTGTCGTTGACCACCAGGCCGATCAAGTCGCCGTTGAATTCACGCTTCCTGATGTGGAAGGTCAAACCCTTTTCCGGCGTGGAAAACTGACCCGGTTGCATGACCTGGGTGAGTAGATCGGTGCGCATCTGGACGATGTATTCGCGCAGCAGGCGCAGACTCCAGGGCATGCCGATTTGGTTGACGAAGCTGACGGCGATGGTGACGAGAATCGCAACGGCGAAAAGCGGGCGGGCGACGTTCCAGATGGTGGCGCCGGCGGCAGTCATGACGATGAGTTCGCTGTCTCCGTTCAGCCGGTTGAGAACATGAAGGGCCGAAATCAGCAGGGCGAATGGAGCGATGATGGCAAGCAGATTGGGCAATGCGAGGGTCGTCATCTTGAGCAGCATCCAGGCGTCCTGTCCCTGGGAGGTGACGACGTTCAGCTGTTTCAAAGCCAGAGCGATCCAGACGATGCCGCCAAGCGAAGCCAGGATCAGCAGCAGAGCAGCTGACGTCTGGCGGAAGACGTATCGAAAGATGATCGAAGTCATTGGGTTGGGTTCGGCTCCCTGGAGCGCGGGTCGGTTGGCGGCGGAATTGCCATGATCGGCCGTCGGAGGCTCGGCGGTCGCAGGATCGCGTCGCGAACTCCAGGTTCTTCCTGGCCGAAAGACCAGGCGTCAAGTCTATACGGTACCGGCGAAGTTCGGCACCTGCGTTCCACGTCAGCGTGGCGGAAATTCGGCTGGCTCGCCGACTTGTTGGGGGTAAATTGGGGAATGTTGCAGAAATGTGCCGTCCGTTGGGTTTGCAAGCAAACCTACCGCGCGGTTCGAGCCGATGGGTGGGGGTCGCTGCCTGTCCGATAGGCAAAAACGTCCATCGTTTGTGCGGTCGTGGCGGTCCGGCTTGATATTGGCGCCGGTCTGCCCCATCCTAGAGCGTGTCCGACCTAGATGGAATCGTTCTGCCGAGGCAAATTTGCCCCGAGAACGAGTGAACCGGCGAAATGCGTAGCGGGGCTACGGATAAGACGGGATGCGAAGATATCGGGGCAAAGTCGCCCGGCCCGTTCAAGCGGAGCTTGACTTCGTCAAGAAGGGTTTCCAAGCGGCGGCGAGGTCATGCTGGAGGCGTGCTTTGCCACGACTCGTCGGGCGACTTGCGCGTAGAACCACTACGCACTTCACCGCCCTCCTGCTGGCCCGACACGCCGCTTGAGAAACAGAATTGGTTCCATCTAGGTCGGACACGCTCTAGTCCGGCAATCATTGGGTTTCCGGCCGTCCGCCGTCGCTGAGTTCTGGCCAATTAAGCTGGCTGGAGGGCAGGGGTGTTGTGCGGCCTGGTGCTTATTTCCCGTTCAGGATCAAGGAGAATTCGATGCCCGCATCGTCGGCCGCACGCCTCGACGTCAGCTTTCAGTCACTCAAAGACAAGCGCGAGGATGCCGTCGGGCTGCTCGTCGCGGAGGGGCCCGAGTTCGGGCAAGCGGGCGAAGCCATGAACAAGGCATCGGACGGCTACCTAAGCCGGGCTGCGGAGGCGGCGGGATTCAAGGGCAAGGCGAAATCTTCGGTCGAAATCCTGGCGCCGGCCGGCCTCAAGGAAAAGCGGTTGATCCTGATTGGCGGCGGCGTCGCAAAGAAGGCTGAGGAGAACGACTGGGTGATGGCGGGTGGATCGGCCTTTGCCAAGCTCGACACGCGCAAGGCGTCATCGGCAAGCCTCGTTGTCGAGATCGCCGGTAAAACGAAACTCGCCGAGCATGAGATAGCTGCTGCCATGGCCCTGGGCGCCTATCTGAGGTCGTACAAGTTCGAGAAGTACCTGACCAAGAAGAGGGAGGATGAAGACGAGCCCGAGCAGGACGGTCTTCAGAGACTGGTGGTTCACTGCGCCGATCCCAAAAAGGCGGAGAAGGCGTTTGAGCGGCAAAAGGCGGTCGGTGACGGCGTGATGCTGGCGCGCGATCTCGTCAACGAGCCCGCGAACGTGCTGGGGCCGGTCGAATTCGCAGAGCGCGCCCAGGCGCTCGAGGAGGTCGGGATCGAGGTCGAGGTTCTCGAGGTCAAGGATCTCAAGAAGCTGAAGATGGGGGCTCTGCTTGCCGTGGCTCAGGGGAGCCCGCGGCCGGCGCGCGTCGTTGTGATGCGCTGGAACGGCGGCAAGAAGAATGACGAACCGGTGGCGTTTGTCGGAAAGGGCGTGGTGTTCGACACCGGCGGGATCTCGATCAAACCGGCGGCCGGCATGGAGGACATGAAGGGTGACATGGGCGGTGCGGCTTGTGTCGTCGGCCTGATGCACGCGCTCGCAGCGCGCAAGGCCAAGGTCAATGCCGTCGGTATCATCGGCTGCGTGGAAAATATGCCGTCGGGAGAAGCGACGCGGCCGGGCGACATCGTCACGTCGATGTCCGGCCAGACGATCGAGGTGCTCAATACCGACGCCGAGGGCCGCCTCGTCCTGTCCGACATCATGTGGTACGTGCAGGATCGCTACAAGCCGAAGATGATGATTGATCTGGCGACCTTGACGGGTGCCATCATGGTGGCGCTCGGCAAGAATTTCGCTGGGCTTTTCTGCAACAACGACGAGCTTGCCGCCGGGATCACGGACGCCTCGAAGGCGACGGATGAGAAAACCTGGCGGATGCCGCTCGACAAGTCGTTCCACAAGATGATCGATTCCAAGAACGCGGATGTGAAGAACCTCGGCGGGCGCTGGGGCGGGGCCTGCACGGCCGCCGCATTCCTTGAGCGCTTCGTCAAGGATAAGGAGACGCCGTGGGCGCATATCGACCTTGCCGG
The DNA here is from genome assembly GCA_018830445.1 of Alphaproteobacteria bacterium. Taxonomy (GTDB): domain Bacteria; phylum Pseudomonadota; class Alphaproteobacteria; order Rhizobiales; family Hyphomicrobiaceae; genus Filomicrobium. The sequence goes on from JAHJSN010000141.1 coordinate 7,379, forward strand.
TACGGCAATGGACGGCACGCGCAACGACATCAACCAGAGCTGGGGTTCGGGCTGGGGTGTGCGGTTGCTGGACCGGTTGGTGGCCGACAAGTACGAGGGTTGATGAGCAAGATAGGCGGCGGCCGGGGGTTCGTTACCGGTCGCCGCCATCCTCCACAAGATTCTTGGTTTTATAATGGAACAACCAATATTTTCCATAATATGCGTTATGCGAACCGTAATGTCGGCTGCGCTACGCCTCTGCCTGATGCCGTGTCGCGAGGCATGACCTACTACCCCGAGCAGGCGCGGCTGTTGTGAACAGGCTCCTCGTGTACGTGATCAACAATTTCTTCTTTTAAACCGCCACCCGGCGCTCGATCCAACGGACCGACTCGGCCACCACCAGCGCGTAGAGGGCGACGATGAAGCCGGTCAGGACATTGACCGAAATGACGAGGCTTGCGACCTGCGCCCAATCCGCCGGCATGATCGTCGTCAGCAACGTGGCAATGACGCTGTCGACGTATTGCTTGAGATTGAACAAGAGATCGCTGACCTGCTCGATCGAGGGCCGCGCCGGCATGTCGAAGACCAGCTGGCGGCCGATGTCGGTCAAGGTGGCGGTCTTGACGTATTGGAAGGCGGCGGCGACCGCGACGCCAGTCGAGAAGACCAGCCCCAATGGCACGGCAAGGCGGAAAAAACCCCAGCGCGCCGGACTGGCGCCAAAGGTCATCGATAGCCTGCGCAAGAGACTGGTGCCGGCGAACACGGCCACAGCGAAACAAATCGCGATGATGAGCCGGCGCTCGTCGTCGCTACCTGAGAACGTCAGCAGCGCGACGAGTCCTGCAACGATGGCCTTGATAATCGAATCGCCGGTTGCAAGCGCTCTGAGGCCGATGAGAAAGCGGGGCTGGCTTCCTTCGAAATAGAACGGGTACTCGTGTTTGAGGCGCAGATAGTCGAGATTTAGGCCGAGGAGCAGGGCAAGGGTGGCGGTTGCTGCTGCGAACCAGTAGGGGAACTGCCAGCCGATCCAGGCGACCGCGGCGATGGCGCCCAACTCGGCGGCCATGATGAGAGCGTTGACGATAACGCGCAGGACGATCATACCGGCCCCTGAAAGAAGCCCTGCGGCGGCGTCGGGTCGCGCGCAGGGCTGGTTTCCCTCGTATCCAAGTGTGCGGAGGCTTTTCGTGGAATCATATCCGCATACTATGGCTTCGACTGCGAGCATGTTGCAGGCACAAGACCGCCTACACTTGTGCCGAACATACTCTGTTTTTCTACGCTAGTGTTCCGACTCTGACATATGGTTCCCTGCCGGGAACCTGAATGTCAGCCCGGAACACTCAGCCCAGAAGACTAGGCAACCTTTTGATTGTGTTCTGGATTCACAAACATTTGACGACCTCCACCCGGGAATCAAA
>JAHJSN010000142.1 GCA_018830445.1 Alphaproteobacteria bacterium
ACTAGTGGCCTGTCTCGCCTAAATCGGCGTGCTGGCCGCAACCGCTGACGATTTAGGCGAGACATGAAGGCCACTAGCGAAAACAATGGCTTAGTGTGGCGTTCAGCGCGCCTCAATTGACAACTCCTGTGCGGCACCAATAGGTCAATTAAGGCGCGACGCCACACTAGCGCCAAATCCCGCCCGAAGTGCTGCCGGCGCGGACGCCGCTTCCCGGCATTATCGGGCCAGCGTTTAACAATTGTTTAGTACTTTCCGATACGCTTCAACGAAATCGAACAATGGATGCGGATATGAGCAAGTCCGAACAAGACGACCTGCCGCGCCACGAAGGCCCGGAGACCAGTGTCAAAAGCGAGCACGATGCGTCACGGCGCGAAGCCCTATTGAAAATGGGCGGCCTCGCCGCCAGCGTTGCGCCGGCCATGTTGGTCCTCACCAGCGGCAAGGCATCGGCGGTGCCCGCCTGCGACAACCCCGCATGGAACCTCGGCCTGCAGCGCGCCGGCCATTCCGGCTGCTGATGCCAGCCCCGTCGAGTTCCGCAAATCCGGCTTCGTTGGCGGAACTCGTCAACGTCGGTGAGAGCTTCTGCCTGTTCCGCCGCGACAACCACGCCCTAGCTCTGTTGAACGATAGCGCCGCGACCATGCTCGCCTCCTCGTTCGATGGCCTCGATACATCGCGCTTCGAACCTCGCGACGGCCGCGCCCATCCAAGCAAGAAAATCGACGGCGCATCCCCCTGCACAGAAGCGCTGATGACGCAATTGCGCTCTGAAGGGTTTCTGGCGGCGCCCGCCCCGCATCGCCCCTGTCTGCCGCTCTTGCCGGAACCGCACCTCGGCCACAGCCTCGTCCTCGATGAAGTCTACCGGTTCGCAGATGGTCCCCCGGTTCGCCTGAAGTGCGTCGACGAACAATTGGCAGGTCTTCTGGCCGCGGCCCTCACGCCCTTGCGGGCGGCCGAGTCCGCTGCGCATGAAATCGATATGCTGGTTTCGAGCGACGAACGGTCATTCGGCGTTTGGCGCCAACGTGTCGCCATCGCGACCGGCCTAGACCGGGTAACGGCGCGCAGAATCTGCCTGCAGGCCATGTCGATGGCGTTGCTGCCGCCGGACGGCATTGCTGCGCTGCTGCATGCCTCATGCGTTGCGCTGCAAGGGCGCGCGCTTGTTCTCGCTGGCGCCACGGGCTCCGGCAAGTCGACGTTGACGATGGCGCTTGTCGGTATCGGCGCCACCTACCTTGCCGACGACCTGACCCCCCTGCACCGTAGCGGCAAATCCGTCTTGTCGTTTCCACTCGCAGCCAGCGTGAAAAGCGGAAGCTGGTCGGCGCTGCAAGCTTATTTCCCGGAATTGCAGGACTTGGAAACGTATCGTGTCGGCGAACGCCGCGTGCGCTATGTCGATCCCTCCCCCGCCGGATCGGCCCCGGTTGGCACCGGCAACGTTGCGGTGGGCGCGCTGGTCTTCCCGGCTTTCACCCCCGGCGACTCCGAAACAAGTTTGCAGCGCCTCACCCCTGAGGAAGCACTGAGTCTCCTGGTCGGTTCAGGCAGCGAGGTGGTCGGTGCAAACCGGTCGATTGTGCCGCTGACGACCTTCCTCAACGAAACGCCTGCGTGGCGGCTCGCATTTCCCGACACCGCCTCCGGATTGCAGGCGGTGCAAAAGATCATGGGTGCGCCATGATTCGGGAACCGCTCCACGCCGAATTGACGCTTTCGCTCCTGCGCGCATTTCCTCGAAGCGGTATCGCCCCCCTGCCACTTGCCGACGTGTCATGGCACCGCCTTGTTGCATTCGCCAGTTCGCACTTCGTGTTGCAGGCCCTGGCGGAGCCGCTGAGTGTGTCTAATGCGGAGGGAAGCGCTGCGCTCGAGGCACGCCAATTCATCTCCGCGATCCATGATGCCAACGCCGATCGCAACGCCATGCTCCTGCGCGCTACTCACGCCATCACGGTTGCGCTTGGCGAAATCGACGTCGCTCCCTGCGCGCTGAAGGGCGCGGCGTTTCTACTGACCTCCCGCAAAAACGCCCCGCCCGCACCCTGGCGTTTCATGTCGGACATCGATCTGCTGGTGCCCGTAGACCGCCTCCCAGACTGCGTTGCGGCGCTCGGAAGACTTGGCTATCTGCCGTCGAGCGAAGACTACGACCCGCAGGTCGAAGCGCACTTTCCTCCGCTGATCAGCCCTTGCCGCACATTTTCCGTCGAACTGCACACCCGGCTGTTCGGCCTCGAAGACTTCGGCCTCACCCCGGCTGCGGTTTTGGGCGACGCAACCCTGGTCCCGGTCGGCAAGGCTGGAATTTTCGTGCCTTCGCTATGCCATCGCATTGCGCATCTTCTCGTTCATGCGCAACTCCACAACCGCAACCACGCCATCCACCGCATCGTCCTGAAGGACGTCCTCGACCTCATCGAGCTTAATCGCGAGTGCGCCGGCCGGATCGACTGGAATGCTGTTTTTTCTGGCTTCGGCAGGCGCGATCAGCGCGAAGCAGTCGCGGCATTGGTCGCGGCCTGGCAGCAGGTGACGGGCAAGGATAGCGGTGTTGATTTGCCACCCTCGGCACAGGCATGGGCGGCCCGCGCGATTCCCCGTCTCCACTGGCCGCGCTGGCGCGCGCGTCTCAATCTTCCGGGCGACATTTTCCGCATGGAAGCCCATCGCTTGCAAACCGAGCGCGGCCATCTGCGCCGCCGCCTGAAGCTGCTCATAAATCCGCTTCATGCCCGGGACGTCTATTCCAATTGGTCAGGCAAGCTGCGTCAGCGCGCCTGGGGCTGAAGTCGATCGAAGTCAATCCGGAAAAAGAAAAGCCCCCAGACCAATCGGCCTGGAGGTGGGATACTTCGGTGCTATAGGGCGGCTTTAAGCGCCTGCCATCTGATAGCCGGGCGTTGACTTCATCAGCGCGATTTCTTCTTCCGTCATCACGTCCTCGATACCCTCGAACAGCGGCGTTGACAGATAACGCTCGCCGGTATCCGGCAGCATCGCGAGAATGACCGAACCGGCTTGAGCCTTTTGCGCCACCTCCATGGCGACCGCGAACGATGCGCCGCCTGAAATCCCCGTCATGATTCCTTCGCGTGAGGCAAGCTTGCGTGACCATTCGATGGCCTTGGGGCCGGCAACCGGAATGAGTTCGTCATAGTAGCTGTTGTCGATCGATTCCTGTAGCACCATGGGAATGAAGTCCGGCGTCCAACCTTGGATCGGATGCGGTTCGAAAGCGGAGTGACCGGCCGCCGGTTCACCGTCAGCGTTGCGATCCTGCATGATGCCGCTGCCGACGAGTTGCGCGTTGGCCGGCTCGCTCAGGATGATCTTCACTTCGGGTCGCTCCTTGCGCAGCGCCCGGCCAACGCCGGTCACTGTGCCGCCGGTGCCGTAGCCCGTCACGAAATAGTTGAGCCGCCTGCCGTTGAAGTCCGCCAGGATTTCGCGGCCCGTGGTATTCTCGTGGACCAGCGCATTGTCGGCGGTCTCGAACTGGTGCGCCAGGAACCAGCCGTTCGCCTTGGCAAGTTCGACGGCCTTCTGGTACATGCCGAAGCCTTTTTGCTCGCGCGGCGTCAAAACCACCTTCGCGCCGAGAAACCGCATCAGCTTGCGCCGTTCGATCGAGAAGCTTTCGGCCATCGTGACAACGAGCGGATAGCCTTTTGCCGCGCAAACCATGGCAAGGCCGATGCCGGTATTGCCGCTGGTCGCTTCCACCACGGTCTGTCCCGGCTTGAGGTCGCCGCGGCGCTCCGCCTCCTCGATGATACTGATTGCCAGCCGGTCCTTCACCGATGCTGCCGGATTGAAAAACTCCGCCTTGACGAAAAGATGAACGTGTGTCGGCGCCAGATTGTTGATGCGAATGCATGGCGTGTTGCCGATCGTGTCGACGACACTGTCGTAGACCTTGCTCTGCCCGTTGGTTTTTCTGGAACTCATGACGTTTCCTTCCTAGCCGGTTTCTTGCGGTCTCGGGCCGGCTGTCGTTGCCTATCGGACCTTGATTTGCGCGCAATCCGGCACCGGATTACGCCGACGTTCTAACCTTACATTTACCTGTTACCGCCGCAATTCCGGAAGTATCAGGACGCTCGCCAGCGCCATGCAGATCAGCGCCAGTGCGACGAGTTCCAGCCAGCCGGCCGGTTCACCCAGGATCAGCGCGCTCGAATAGACGCCGACGATTGGAACCGCAAGGGTTCCCATGGCTGCCACCAGGGCGGGAAAGATACTGACCACCTTGAAGTAGGCCCACTGGCAGAACACCATCGGCAGGGCAAAGATATAGGCGAGTGAGAAAATCGCTTGCGAGCTGAGGTTGGAGAAATCCGGCGCGGGCTCGAATAATACCGCAATGATGCTGATCGGGACTGCCGTGGCCGCGAGTTGCCATCCCACCAGCACGGCGATTGGAGGCGTCCACGTATACTTCTTGAACAGCACCGTCCCGACAGCCCAGCAGAGCGCGGCCGCCAGCATGAAGAAGGCGCCGAGCGGCGCCGTGCCGAAGACCAGGAGATCTTCCCCCATCAGTACGGCAAGGCCCGCCATGCCGAGAGACAGTCCGATGATTTTGGGCCTGGTGACCGGCTCATCGATCAATCGCGCACTCAGCAGCGATGCCCAGACCGGCATGGTGAAAGCGATGATCGCAGCCCGCCCCGCCGGCATCAGCAACACCCCGTAGCCCGAACATATCTGCCATCCAAGCATCGCGAACGACGAAACGAGCAACAGGCGCGGGATCTCGTTTCGCGGCATCCGCAACGAAGCGCCGGATAGCTTGGCTATCGTCAGCAACCCTATCGCGCCGGCCCACACGCACATTCCGCGAAACCACCACACTGGCACTTCCGCGACGGCGGTCTTCATGGCTGGCCAGTTGACGCCCCAGAACAGCGTCACCGCCGCGAGCAGCAGAAAACCGTTCATCGGTAACTTGCTCGGACGCACGGCTGCGGTTGGCACGTCGCTCATCGGGAATGGCCTTTGCACGGGCGACGCGTTGAATCTGGCGTGGCTGTCAGGGGAGTTCGAGAAACGGCTTTTGCCATGTCGACCGTCAATTATCAACGCCAACTCTGGGAGCAGCCGAACCCGGGCGGGCGAAACCCCATTAGTGTTCTGGATCAAACATTTGATTCCCGGGTGGAGGTCGTCAAATGTTTGTGAATCCAGAACACAATCAAAAGGTTACCTAGTGGCCTGTCTCGCCTAAATCGGCGTGCTGGCCGCAACCGCTGACGATTTAGGCGAGACATGAAGGCCACTAGCCAAAACAATGGCTTAGTGTGGCGTTCAGCGCGCCTCAATTGACAACTCCTGTGCGGCACCAACAGG
>JAHJSN010000143.1 GCA_018830445.1 Alphaproteobacteria bacterium
CTTTCAGAAGTTCGTGAGTCATTCGCGGCAACCACCTTGACGAACTTCTGAAAGCAGAGGGTACTAGTAAAATATTGAATCTAGTACCGCTTTTCGATCAGAAGTCCCTGAGAGCGGTTGACTGATGCGACACAGGGACTTTTGATCGGCGGTACTAGTGTTCCGACTCTGACATATGGTTCCCTGCCGGGAACCTGAATGTCAGCCCGGAACACTCAGCCCAGAAGACTAGGCAACCTTCTGATTGTGTTCTGGATTCACAAACATTTGACGACCTCCACCCGGGAATCAAATGTTTGAGCCAGAACACTAGCAGCTGGACCGCGCCAGGTTGGTTCGTTGGTTGGTTGGTTGGTTGGTTGGTCGGCCGCAGGGTTATCGCCTGTTCTCCGATGCGGTTGAAGACCGCCTCCATGTCGGTCGCGCTCTCGGCGCAGGACATGTGCGCGGTGTCGGATGCACATTTCGGGAACTCATAGTGCGCGCGTCCCCGCGCGCTTTGCGGGATGGAACTTAGCTACTGAAGGAGACGGCGAGATAGCAGCAAGGTCTGATAGACCTTCATCCCCTGAACAGCCGATCTTGCCCCTGCCCGCGGTATTGGCGAAAATCATGAATGCCCGGCGCGATCAGCAGATGCTCAAACAAGAAGATATGGATAGGCGAATTTATTCTGGAATTTGGTAGCGGAGGAGGGACTTGAACCCCCGACACGCGGATTATGATTCCGCTGCTCTAACCAGCTGAGCTACTCCGCCAAGCCCTCAGTCGGTGATGCCGACCAAACGGGAACGCAGTCTATAAGGAGCCGGTGGCGCGCCTGTCAAGCTTGCGTGCTGCGCCAAATCGCGACCGACCGCCCCAAGCCGCCAAGGTATTGCGCGGCCTCCCGCAGGATCAGCTTGCAAGCGGCAATCGACCGTCCTTCTCGGTACCATCGATCCAACCCCCGCCAAGAATCCGCGCCTGCCCGCTGCCATCGGAATAAAATACGCAGGCCTGCCCTGTGGCGATTCCGCTTGCCGCCTCGTGCAGCACGACAGTAACGCTGCCATCCTCGCCGGCATGGAGCACGGCCGGTGCGGGCGCCTGGGTCGATCGTACCCGCGCATGGATCTCCAGGCCGTCCCGCGCCGTTGCCCCGAGCGGTTCGTCCCCGAGCCAGTTGACATCGCGCAGGTTGACGGTACGGGTGGCGAGTGCTTCCCGGGGGCCGACCACGACTTCGTTCTTTTCCGCGTTCAGCCTGACGACATAGAGCGGCTCACCTGAGGCGATGCCGAGGCCGCGGCGCTGGCCGATTGTATAATGCACGATGCCGTTGTGCGCACCCAGTACCCGGCCGTCGATGTGGACGATGTTGCCGGGGGTCAATGCCTCCGGCTTGAGGCGCTCGATGATGTCGGCGTAGCTGCCCGACGGCACGAAGCAGATGTCCTGGCTGTCGGGTTTGTCGGCAACGATGAGGCCAAGCTCGCGCGCCAGTTCGCGTACCTGCGATTTGGGGAGATCTCCCAGTGGAAACCACAACTTGCCGAGCTGCTCGCGCGTCGTTGAGAATAGGAAATAGCTCTGGTCGCGGCTGGCGTCCTCGGCCCGGGCAAGAACCGGCCCATGCTCGCCTTCGCGGCGGCGGATGTAGTGTCCGGTGGCAAGCACGTCGGCGCCAAGCTCGGTAGCCGTCTCAAGAAGATCCTTGAACTTGATCTGCGTGTTGCAGTTGACGCAGGGGATCGGCGTCTCGCCTGCCACGTAACTGTCGGCGAACGCATCGATCACCGCCCGCTTGAAGCGCTCTTCGTAGTCGAGCACGTAATGCGGAATCTGCAGGGCCTCTGCAACCCGACGCGCGTCATGGATATCCTGCCCTGCACAGCATGCACCTTTGCGTGCGGTCGCCTCGCCGTGATCGTAAAGCTGCAGCGTGATCCCAATGACATCGTGCCCTGCACGCTTCAAAAGCGCGGCCACCACCGAGGAATCGACGCCGCCCGACATTGCAACCACAACCCGGCGCGGCCTTGCCTGAAACGAAGTTATAGCTATTATTGAAGGGTTTCTCATGGGTTACCGATTGTCGGCTAAGTCAGAGGTCGAGCAGAAGGCACCTAAAGCGCCAAATTGGAACAGCAATGGGCCAACCTGGTTCACACCGACCCTAAGTCGACCGTCGCCTCGAGGCGCACCATCGCGATCCAGACATTAGGGATATCCAAGCGAAACATGCAAGTGCGCCGATTTGGCCCCCGACTTGCTTTGGAAGTCGAAGAATTCCTGTCGTGTCACTATGGCACATGACTTATCGGCGGGTCAGGAATGGACAGAACTTACGCAAAACTGAAGGAGTGACCAGGTTTAATCAGAGCAGCAACAGGTTGTGAACCAGTAGTCTCAATTAGGAACGAGAGATAACCTATGTGGATACTGGAAAAAACAAGTAGTGGCTGGAAGTTTACTGATGAATTTAGGCCATCCTTAATGGCGTTGGTTTATCAAGGTGATAGGCGTCAAAAAAAGAGTGTAAAGCGTACCATGAATGAGCAACAAATGAGAGCGCGTGTTCGCTACGTCATTGGGCCCGACGGGAGTCCTTTGACCGTCGCCGACCTTCCGCCCACCAATACCAAGCGCTGGGTGATTCGGCGCAAGGCCGAAGTCGTCGCGGCAGTGCGCGGCGGACTGCTCAGCATTGAGGAAGCCTGCGAGCGCTATCGTCTCACGGTCGATGAACTGCTTTCGTGGCAGAGATCCATCGAAAAGCACGGCCTGGCCGGTCTGCGCGCAACGAGGCTACAAGATTACAGGGAGTAATCCGTAGCGGTTTCTGCCATGATATTGAGTGGATACTACGTAAGCCCGCAGTGCGAATTTCCGCCTTGTTTGCGGGCGGGCCAATCATATTGCCTTGCCGTCGTGCCGGTTCGTAGATTTACGGGCGGGCCCGGCTTTAAGGCTTTGGCTTTCGCGCTTGAGCAGGTTCGGTGACCGCGGCCGGGATTGCCCAGCCCTCGGTGATCGGTTCCTTGGGGCAACCCTCCTCTGCAGCCGCCCACCTTTCGACGTCCAGGCTCATTGCCTCCCCCTCCTGCTGGGGTAGCCCGAGGTTGTCGACAGTGACTGAAGCCCCCTCGCCCAGCGGCGCTATGGTGACAGCAAAAACCCTTTTCCCAGGAACATTCGGCTTGTCCTTGAGGCGCTCATGGATATCGATCTGTGCCGCTCCGCCCTCGGATCTGGGCTTTGCATCGGCCTGGAACAGGTGGGTCGCCCGCATGCCGCCCTGGCCTCCCATCCAACAGGTCAGCGCGCCTCGGGCCACGCGCGTGTAGACCTCCGTCGCCGAACCGACCGGAGGCTTGACCGCTTTTGGGACGATCGCCTGGGCGGCCTGGGGAATAGCCTTGAGGGCACCGGTGGCGCCCGATTGCAGGTCTTCCAGTTTGATATTTGATGAGCACCCGCCGACAGCCGCGAACAATGCAGCAATTGTCAGGTACCGACCGAGCACCGCGAACCGTTGCATGCTCTCTCTCTAATCAATCCAGAATGTTTGCTACGAGGCGAAGAATTTCGCATGTGCATCCATGAACGAAAATACGGCGGCAGGCAAATTGCCAGGCCGCCGCATGTTACAATATCCCATGACGACATCCGGTGAGATCGTGACGACCGGCCGGCAGGCCGATGCGCCTCAGCGTGCCCCGGCACCTTCGGCAACCGCCAGCGCAGGATTATCCTCGCTGTCGTACCGCGCAAGCTGGGCACGCGCCTCGTCGTGATCCTTCTCCGCCGATTCCAGCTTGGCGCGCAGTTCCGCCGCCGACGAAATCAGATTATCGCGGCGCTGCATGGCGGCTTTCGCAAAGGTGGAGTAGGCGAAATGCCCGATATCGCGGACGCCGGTGCGATCCTCTTCGGCCGCGATCTGGCGCTCGAGATCCGCAGCAAGCTGCTCGAAATCCCGAATCATATACTGCAATTCATCGACCCTGCGGGCCTTCTCGTCCAGTTCGAAACGCTTGACGCGAACAAAGCTGTCCCGGGACTTCATGGCGCGATACCCCTCACTCTTTCGACCAAATCACCGAGTTCATTACTCAAGAACCGTGCCAATCGTGCTCAAACTTAAAGTGCAAACTGCACTGATCAAGGTTAACCTGCTCCAGAGCAGGAAAAACGTCAAGCTGACCGCGGCGGGTCCGGTTCAATGTCTTATTGTATCCGGGGACACTTAACGTGGCACTAAAGCAACGCAGGCGCCGTTCAAGAACGAATTGCGCCCGGCAGGCCTCAATTTCGCCCCGAGCCCTCTAGGGGCAGCCAGCGAATAATGATAACTGTTGAAATGTCACGGGATGGGAGTGACAGCCGGAGGTTTTTAGTGGGGGTACGGCTCGAGTCGGCGAGAAAAGCTGCTCGGGCATGGCCTGTTTCACCAGCCACCGTTCAATCGTGCCCGTCCGCGGGCGGGTGCAACGCCCGCTTATGTGCCCGGGTATGATTTCCAGAGTTTTCTGTCAAGGAACAAACGCTTGCGAAGCCGACTTAAGGCCTCGTGGGGCGGCTTATCGTGTGCCAAGTGTGAACGAATGTTCTAATTCGCGTGTTATTTGCAAGGGGTTATTAGGTTTTGTTAACCTCTGGCTGGTAAATCACTAATGAAGTATTTGTGGAAGAGAGTCATCGCGTTCTCTTCAGCAATAGGGACAACGGCCCGGGGACGGCGGGCCGGAAGAGAGAGGAACAGGCATGCGGGTGCTTCTCATAGAGGACGACAGCGCGACCGCTCAGAGCATCGAACTGATGCTACGTTCGGAAGGCTTCAACGTCTTCACGACCGAACTGGGCGAAGACGGCGTCGAGATCGGCAAACTCTACGACAACGACATTATCCTGCTCGACCTCAACTTGCCGGACATTTCCGGCTATGAGGTTCTGAAAGCGCTTCGGGTCAGCAAGGTATCGACCCCGATTCTCATCCTTTCAGGCTTGGCAGGCATTGAGGACAAGGTGCGCGGGCTCGGCTTCGGGGCCGACGACTATATGACGAAGCCGTTCCACAAGGACGAACTCGTCGCTCGCATCCACGCCATCGTGCGCCGTTCAAAGGGCCACGCGCAATCGGTGATCTCCACGGGTACGCTGAAAGTCAACCTCGACACCAAGACGGTCGAAGTCGGCGGCTCGCGCGTGCATCTGACCGGCAAGGAGTACCAGATGCTGGAACTCCTCAGCCTGCGCAAGGGCACGACGCTGACCAAGGAAATGTTCCTCAACCACCTATACGGCGGGATGGACGAGCCCGAACTGAAGATCATCGACGTCTTCATCTGCAAGCTGCGCAAGAAGCTGCAGGCTGCAACCGGCGGCCAGCACTACATCGAGACGGTTTGGGGCCGCGGCTACGTTCTGCGCGATCCCGATGATGAGCCTGCCGTGGCTTGATCGTCTGACGACACTCTCTTCCATAGCGACAATTGCGGGGCCCGGCGGCCCCGCTTTTTTTCATTGAAACTCGCAATCCGGCCGACACCGGCGCGCAGAGTTGACGAAAGGCCGGCAGTTTGCTCCGGTGCCGCGGAATTGACCTTAACCGGAGAACCCTGTGAGTGAACAACAGAAACCTTCAATGAAGGCTGCCGTCATCCCGGTGACGCCGTTCCAACAGAACTGCACGTTGATCTGGGACGAGAAAAGCGGACAAGGCGCAGTCATCGATCCCGGCGGAGAAATCGATCGCATCCGCGCGGCGATTGAGGAAGTCGGCATGACGCCGGAAAAAATCGTTCTCACGCACGGCCATATAGATCACGCAGGCGGCGCGGCGGAATTGAAAGAAGCCCTCGGTGTCGAAATCGAAGGCCCGCACAAGGCCGATGCCTTCCTGCTCGAAGGACTCGAAGAACAGGGCCGCGAATACGGCTTTGCGGCGCGCAAGGTGACGCCCGACCGCTGGCTGGATGAACCAGGCACACTGACGATTGGCGGGCACGACTTCGAAATCTCCCACTGTCCCGGACACTCGCCGGGCTCGCTCGTCTACGTCAATCACGCCCACAAATTCATCCTGATGGGTGACGTGCTGTTCCAGGGCTCTATCGGACGGACCGATTTCCCCTACGGCGATCACGATGCGCTGATCAGCGCGATCAAGACGAAGCTGCTGAAGCTCGATGACGCCTACGCGTTCATTCCGGGCCATGGCCCGGGCAGCTCCATCGGCATGGAGCGTCGCTCGAATCCGTTCTTGAAATAGCCAAGCGCCGCAGCCAGACAGGGCGGCCCGTTGCGAGTGTTCTGGATCAAACATTTGATTCCCGGGTGGAGGTCGTCAAATGTTTGTGAATCCAGAACACAATCAAAAGGTTGCCTAGTGTTCCGGGCTGAGTGTTCCGGGCTGACATTCAGGTTCCCGGCAGGGAACCATATGTCAGAGTCGGAACACTAGGCCTGCCTTCAATAGCCGCCATTGATCGTCAGGCAACCGAACACGCCGCATTCATCCGAGATGAGGCCGTTGTCACGCGAATCCCAGAAGTCGATCGTCTCGACCCTGAGCGTTTCCGAACATAGCCGGCGGCAGTATTCCCAGCGCCCGCTTGGAAGCTGCACCTGCGGGCCGAGCCGCGACCTGCGAACCGCGCCGGTCACCGTCCCGTTGCCGTGACGGCTCTCGGCAACGGTAAAGCCCTGCTGGATTTCGGCGGCCTGTTGGTTACGCCAGCCAAGCGCAGCGGCGCTATCCAATGGCGGCAGCGACAGCGCCGCGAGCGCGCCACCGATCAGTACCATGTTCCAGTATCTCGTCATGTCAGTGTCCTCGGTGCGCGCCAGATCCGCGCGGTTTCGTGTCTGATCAACTGCGGCGGAAGCTCAAACTGACGCCACCGGCCTTGTTGGTTGAAAGATTGACTGTTGCCCGATTGCCGTTGATCGAGATCGAAAGCGAGCCGGCAACGCTGCCGCGAATGGACAAACGTAGCGCAGAACTGGTTGCCGTTCCAGAAACACTGCCGCCGGCATTGAAGGTCCGCTCTTCCCACGTGCCGGTAACCGATGATCCGCCCTGATGCAAGGTGCCGCGCATGTGGATCTTGTTTGACGGACTTGCGCAGCGAATGGCGATGCCAAGGGCGGAACTGGTCTTGTTCGTGTAGTAGGCGCGGCAGGTCAGCTTCTCACGCTTGCCGTTGGCAAGACGCAACGAACCGCCGCCGGACCATGTCCCCGCGAGGGCCGAGAAGACGCCTCCAGCTTGGGTCGGCGCCGTCGATACAGGCAAAGCAAGAGCGGCGGCAAGCAGCGTTGCGGTCAAGGTCATAGCGCGCATCCGGAATCCCCCGCTTCTGTTGAACATCGAACTGGATTGAACGCGAGATTAGAGTGTTCGGTTCAAGGTGGCGATGGCGCTGAAGTCACAATCGCCGTCTTTCTGATTGCCGTTGCTCAACCGCCGGGCCGCCCGGTCTTCTTCGGGCGCCGCCCGCCGCTGCGCTTTTTCTTCGTCTGCGCAGGATCGTCGAACTCGATGGTGCGTGCCGATCGCTGCGGTTCGGTGCGTCCCCGCGGCACCGCATTCATTGCGTGCGGCCCCATCTCGTCAAGGGTCGGCTTGTGCGCGCCCTTGATCTTCTCGCCGAACGCCCCGCCCTTGGTACGCGGATCGACGTCGGCCTCCCGCCTCGGCACCTCGCGGTCCGTTCCTGGACCCATCTGGCCCAGTTCAGGTTTGCGAATGCGGCTTTTGCCGGTTGCCGGAAGGTTGGCCCTGGCGCCGTATTTCTCAGGACCGGCATAACGTCCGGCACGGGCCTCGACGTCGGCTTGCGTCGCCATCGGGTCGTCGGCGATGGCAAGTTCGGTTTCACGCAGCCGTTTGACTTCGTCGCGCAGCCGCGCCGCCTCCTCGAATTCGAGATCGGCAGCCGCCGACTTCATGCGACCTTCGAGGTCTTCGATAACCTTGCCGAGGTTGTGACCGTAGGTGGCGGGTGCATCGGCGAGTCCAGGCGCCACACTGACGTGATCCTGCTCGTAGACCGAACTCAGGACGTCGGCGATGTTCTTCTTGATCGACTGCGGCGTGATGCCGTGTTCCTTGTTGTAGGCGAGTTGCTTTTCGCGCCGCCGGTCGGTCTCGGCAATGGCGCGCTCCATCGACGCCGTCATCCGGTCGGCGTAGAGCAGCACCCGCCCGTCGACGTTGCGCGCCGCGCGCCCGATGGTCTGGATGAGCGATGTCTCCGAGCGCAGGAAGCCTTCCTTGTCCGCATCGAGGATCGCGACCAGTGCGCATTCGGGAATGTCGAGCCCTTCGCGCAAAAGGTTGATGCCGATCAGAACGTCGAACGCGCCGAGCCGCAGATCCTGGATGATCTTGATGCGCTCGACGGTATCGATGTCGGAGTGCATGTAGCGAACCCGGATGCCGGTCTCGTGCATATACTCGGTGAGGTCTTCGGCCATCCGCTTGGTGAGGGTCGTGACCAGCGTTCGGTAGCCCTGGGCGGATGTCTTGCGGACTTCGTCGAGCAGGTCGTCGACCTGTGTCTTCGCCGGACGAAGGTCGATGACCGGATCGATCAGTCCGGTTGGCCGGATCACCTGCTCGGCGAATACGCCTTGCGTCTGCTCCAGTTCCCAGGATTGCGGTGTCGCCGAAACGTGCACCGACTGCGGCCGCATGGCGTTCCATTCCTCGAACCGCAATGGCCTATTGTCCATGCAGGAGGGCAGCCGGAAACCGTATTCGGCAAGCGTCGCCTTGCGCCGGAAGTCGCCGCGAAACATGCCGCCGATTTGCGGGATTGTGACGTGGCTTTCGTCGACGAAGACGAGCGCGTTGTCGGGCAGGTATTCGAACAGCGTCGGCGGCGGGTCGCCGGGGCGTCGGCCTGTGAGGTAGCGCGAGTAGTTCTCGATGCCGGCGCACGACCCCGTCGCCTCCATCATCTCCATGTCGAACATCGTGCGCTGTTCGAGGCGCTGGGCTTCGAGCAGCTTGCCGACGGCATAGAGTTCTTCAAGCCGCTGCTTGAGTTCCTTCTTGATCGACTGGACTGCCTGCTGCAGCGTCGGGCGCGGTGTCACGTAGTGCGAGTTTGCGTAGACTTTCACGAGTTCCAACTCGTCGGCCTTCTGACCGGTGAGCGGATCGAACTCGGTGATTGACTCGATCTCGTCGCCGAACATCGTCACCCGCCAGGCGCGGTCCTCGAGGTGGGCCGGAAAGATCTCGACCGTGTCGCCGCGCACCCGGAAGGTACCGCGCTGGAAGGCCTGATCGTTTCGCTTGTAGTGAAGGGCCACCAAGTCGGCGAGAAGCTGCTGACGCGAAATGCTGTCGCCGACCTTGATGGCGAACGTCATCGCCGTGTAGGTCTCCACCGAACCGATACCGTAGATGCAACTGACCGAGGCGACGATGATCACGTCGTCGCGTTCGAGGAGTGAGCGCGTCGCCGCGTGCCGCATCCGGTCGATCTGTTCGTTAATCGAGCTTTCCTTCTCGATGTAGGTGTCGGTGCGCGGGACGTAGGCTTCCGGCTGGTAGTAGTCGTAGTAGGAAACGAAATACTCGACCGCGTTGTTGGGAAAGAAGCTCCTGAACTCACCGTAGAGCTGCGCGGCGAGCGTCTTGTTGTGCGCCAGGATCAGTGCCGGGCGCTGCGTCTCGGCGATGACGTGTGCCATCGTGAAGGTTTTTCCCGAGCCGGTGACGCCGAGCAGCACCTGGTCCTTTTCATTCTGATTGACGCCAGCGACGAGTTCCTTGATGGCGGTCGGCTGGTCGCCCTTCGGCGAGTAGTCGGAGACAAGTTCGAACCGGTATCCCCCCTCGCTCTTGTCGGGGCGCTCCGGCCGGTGCGGCGTGAAATCGATTTCGGCGCCCGCCACGACCGGGTGTGCCGCCATCAGCGGCTGTGTTTTGAGAAGTTCGCGCTGGTTTGGACCGCGCTCTTCCGGCTTGGCGAGCAGCGCGTCGAGATAGGCAGTCAGGCTCATGTTGCCGGACGTCGGCGTCAGCGCCTGATTGCGCAGGGCCGGCAGCGCTTCCGCGCTGTGATCGTAGGCCGCCTGCCGGGCTTCGGAAAAGCCGCCGGCCATCGCCTGCGCCGCGTCCCGCTCCGATTGCGCCTTGGCCTTGGCGGACTTGCCGCGACGGGCAGGCTTGGCCAGCCCCGGCGTCTGCGCAGCCGTTTCCTCCGGCGGCGGCAGGGGCTTCCCCGAACGCCCGCGTGACGGCCGCGGCTTCTTGGCGGTGGAGTTTGCCGAGGCCATTCTGGATGTGTTGGACGGGGGATCTATTGCCATGGCGCTAATATAGGCGATGCCGGTGGGCGGTGCGAGCCGCAAAAAAAAGGTGCGTCCCTGCGGAATAATTCTCCAACCCAGGCGTTGTTGACGCGTGTGTTGAATTGGAGGGATTCGGATGGAATGGCTTTCCTGGGAGATCGCAGCATATCTTAGTGGTCCACTGATCGTGTATGTCGCCTGGATTCGCCACAGGGCGGCGCGCCATCGCCGCGCCAACGAGGCGCGCGAGCGGCATCTGGACCGGCTTCGCAACCTGAATTGATTGTGGAGGGCCAGGGGAGCAGGCAATTCCCCACTGGGTGGGACTGAAGGCCCGAAATCCAACCGACCATGGTCCGTGTTGCAGGCCGGATCGACGCCTTAGGATCTGGTGGGGATGTAGGTGAGGCGATTGCATGACTTTGATTGGCTGGAAAATTCTTGTGGGCTTGGTGGCGGGCGCGATCCTCATCGCCTGCTGGAGCTGGCGCGAAGTCGCCCGGCACCGGAAGGCGACCCGCGAAAGACGGTTGATTGCGCCCAGATTGCACAGCCTCGATTAATCGCGTTTGCCCCACCAGCGCGGTGCCGCTCCGCACAGGCGTCACCGCCGTGCAACGGGCTGCGCAGCAATCCCGATTGCACCGCAAACCCTCGCCGCGAATTCGCCACGATCCGAGCGCTGCGTCCGCTCCCGCCCGAATTCGAGAGACTCGGGCGTCAGGTCCGGCAGGGCCGATTTCCGGCGCCGGGACCCTTGGAGACCACTCCCATGCACACGGTGAAGACTCCTCTCGCCGCACTTCTTCTTGTCGCTGTTCTGTCGAGCCTCGTTGCCGGCTGCGGCGGCCAGAGCCCGGACGGCATCTATTCCGGCCCGGCTGAGCAGAATTACGAGGCCCCGCCGCCACGCCCATCGGAAGACAAGGAATCCTGATAGCGCGACGCAGCACCGCCCAGCCAGCCCCGCCCGTCCCGGCGGGGCTGCTTTTTTTTTGGGGGCGGGAGCGTCCGTCATAACGGTTACGCGGCAAGCCGACGGCGAACTTGAACAAGCCGGGCGTGTATGGGCCGGTGTTGCGGCCTCCCCGCCCGCTCGTCACCCACGTCCAGCAACTCCCAAATCGGGACATCCTGTCGCGCGGCGGGGTGCGCGCGCCGGTTTTCGCCACAATTCCTTGATGTTCCCCGCCGCTGAACAGTAACGGGAGAATATCGATGAGAGTCATGGCACTTGCTCTGATGTCTTCATTTCTGGTTTGCACGTTTGCCGCACCCTCGTTCGCAATGAAGCAGGACGGCCTGTGGGGGGATCGCAATGGCTCCTGGTACGACCAGGGCTCGAAGGGCCGTTCGAACCTCGGCGCTGGCGGCTACACCAAGCAGGCCTACAAGCCGAAGAAAAAGAAGAAAACCCAGACGGCCGCCTACACGAATTCCTACACGAAGACCTATTCGGGCGGCGTCGGCCCGCGTCCGGGCAAGTGGTGCGGATGGTGGATGCGAACCCAGCTTGGCGGCGGCCCGCACCTCAACGTTGCATGGAACTGGCGCAGCTACGGTAGCCCGAGCGGCCCTCGCGTCGGCGCCGTGGTCGTATGGCGCCACCACGTCGGCATCATCACCGGCCAGGCTGCGAACGGTCAGTGGATCGTCAAGTCGGGCAACGACGGCGGCCGCGTCCGCGAGCGAGCCCGCTCGGTCAAGGGCGCGGTGTTCCGCATCTGACGAATAACACCGAGTTGGGCCGGGTCGAACGATGCGGCCCATTCAAGCGCAGCATCCTCAGCGGACCTTCTCCGCCGCACATTTGAATTGGCTGAGGGCTGCTTCCGTCAAGGGGATGTAGGCACGTCCGCGGTCGGGAGCGCGAAGCACGATGATGCCGCGATCGCTGCGCACCACCTGGGGCCTTTCGGACGTGTCCGCGACGCCCAGGGCTTCCGGCGTAAGACCCATGAAGCGCTCGGTCGTCGGCAATATGCGAAGCCTCAGTGACGTGACGCGTTCGTCTTCTCCGGTCGCCGCATAGACGTTGTCGCCCTTCGGAGTGTGCAAGGCGAGCGACCAGCCCTTTCCGGGTAGCTCCACGCTCACCGAGACAGGAGTCTGTGCGGTGTCGTAGCGGCACATGGCGTAGCGCACATCGGGTGTCAGAAACGGCAGCGGCTGATTTTCGGGCGTGACGGCTGGCAGCACGACGAGGCTGTTGACCGGCAGCATTGGCGATAGCCGCTCGAAGGCGGACCGTCCCATCAGGTAGGGGGCCGCAAGCGTTGCGCAGATGTGCAGGATGCCCATGGCGGCAAGCGCCGCCAACACCAGCCGTAAATCGGGGCGGATTGAGGCGAGGCGTTTAAGCAGGCCCAGCGCCCTCTCGGCTAAGGGATGAAGTGTCATCGGCAGGCCACGCGTTTGATCGTCGGAAGATTGATCTTCTCCGCCTCCGCCTCCGTGTCGCCCGAGATCGCCGCGGCCCCGTCGAGCAGAGTCATCGAAAGCGCGAGCCTCCCAGCGCCGCCGGTCGGCAGCCAGTTGCCGGGTCTGGCATCACGCGCCAGGGTAATCGTGAACGTGCCGTCCGGCGAAATGGCAACCGTGTCGCTGGTGAAGGTGTATCTGTCAGAAGGATTGTTGATAAGCCGCCCCTGGTCGTCGAGCGCAGTGACGCTCCACCAGCTCGCTTCGAGGTTGCTGCCGCTGATCTCGTATTCGCACGAGGAGTGCAGCTTGAGCCCGTCACTATCGCTCGAAGCAAGATAGGTGTTGGCGATATCGGTCGTCAGGTTGAGCGTGCCGGAGCGAGCGAAGTGCGCCCGCGTGTAGGGGTCCGCATCCTCGCGCCCCTCATGCTTCCAGGTGCTCCACGGCCCGACATTGAGGGTCGTAAGCGAATTTCCCGCACTCAGCATGTAGTAGCTGGAGCCGAGCCCGCCAATCAACACAAGTCCAATGAAGATTGCCCAGTCGGACACCTTCAGGACGATCGCCTGGAGTTTCTTTTTGGCCCTGTGCAGGACGAATTGCATGGCGGGTCTTTTCGTTTCTCTAAGCCTGTGCCGGCTTGCTTGCGTGTCTGACGGAGCCCGTGTTGCGGCCGGTCCGGATCAGCGTGGGATCGTGGGTGCCCTGGGGGCCGGCGGGCCAACCCCGAGTTCAGCGCGTTTGTCAGGATCGGGCGCACCGGGGTCGGCGGGCGTGCCAGGCGCCGCGCCGGCAGGTTCGCTGCCGTTGGCCTTGCGCAAGGTTCCGACAAGGGCCTGCAACGCTTTACGGGTCTTGTCCGGCAACAGACTGGCCGTGGACGACTGGGTCGCCGGGTCTTTGTAGGCCGGATCTGTCTGTCTGAGGAAGGCGACGCGCTGCATTTCTGCGACCTGGGTCGGGTGCGCATCGAGACCGGGTATGGTGGGAAAATTCATGTCGGTATGGGCGACCGACATATACGCGTGCCACGTCTGCGCCGGCAGGCTGCCGCCGGTGATACGGTTCGTCGGCCTGAAGTCGTCATTGCCCAGCCAGACGCCGGTGACGTACTTGCCGGTAAAGCCCATGAACCACGCATCGCGATAACTCGAACTGGTGCCGGTCTTGCCGACGGCATGGGTGAAGTCGAGCTTGGCCCGCCCGCCAGTGCCCGCGTGGACCACCTGATACAGCATCTGGTTCATGTCTTCGGCAACGCGCCGCTCCAACACCTGCGGCGCCGGTTTCTCGTCGCGTTCGCGCGAGTAGATCAGTTCGCCGCGCGAGTTGACGATTTCCAGGACGCCATAGGGTTTGGCCAGTTTGCCGCCGTTGGCGAACGTGGCGTATCCACCGGTGTGTTCGAGCACCGTTACGCCGCCGTCACCTAGCGCCATGGAACAGGTCTTGCGCACGCCGCTGACCCCGAGCCGGTTGACCATCTCCATCAGCTTGTCGCGCCCCAGCGACAACGAGAGTTCGACCGCGGTAGTGTTGTAGGATTTCGCCAGGGCATATTGCAAAGGTACGCGTGCCCCGCTGCCGTAGCTGCCGTTGTAGTTCTTCGGCGACCAGCGCCCGCAGTTGCGGGAGCGATCCCGGACCGTCGTGTTCGGCCGCATCCCGGATTCGAGCGCAACCGCATAGACGTAGGGCTTGAACGAGGAACCAGGCTGCCGCCGTGCGGAGGTTGCGCGGTTGAACTGGCTCACTCCGTAATCGGTCCCTCCGACGACGGCCCTCACCGCCCCGTCGGTTTCCATTGAAACGAGCGCGCCGGCCCGCGCCCTTGCATACCGGCCTTCCCGTTTGATCGTCGAGACAAGCGCTTCTTCGGCAGCCCGTTGCAATTTCAGATCGACCGTGGTCCGCGCGGTCAGCACGTATTCGCCCTTGCCGCGTGCAATGCGCTGCACTTCTTCAAAAGCCCAATCGAGAAACCAGTCAGGACTGTCGGGGTCGTTGTGTTCGATGATCGACGCTGGAAACAGCCGCGCGTTGTGCACCTGCCCTGCGGTATAGAAACCGGCCTCGACAAGGTTGGAGAGCACTTCATTGGTTCGCGCACGCGACGAGGCAAGGTCGACATGAGGCGCATACTTGGTCGGGGCCTTGAACAGTCCCGCCATCAGCGCAGCCTCGGCCATGCTGATGTCCTTGACGGGTTTGCCGAAGTAGAACTGCGCGGCGGCTTCGACACCGAACGCCCCGCCGCCCATGTAGGCGCGGTCGAGATACATCTTCAGGATCTCGCGCTTCGAGTGCCGCGACTCCAGAAGGAAGGCCAGAAACACTTCCTTGATCTTGCGCTGGATCGAACGCTCAGGAGACAGGAACAGGTTCTTGGCGAGCTGCTGGGTGAGCGTGGAGCCGCCCTGCACGACGCCGGATGCCCTGACGTTTTCCATCAGCGCGCGTGCCGTGCCCAGGAAGTCGACGCCGAAGTGTTCGAAGAAGCGACGGTCTTCGGTCGCGAGTGCCGCCTTGATCAGGTAGTCGGGAATGTCTTCCAGCGGCACCGCATCGTTATGCAGGATGCCGCGTTTGCCGATCTCGTTGCCGTTCTGGTCGAGGAACGTGACGGCAAACTGGCCGGTCTGATATTTGCTCTCGTCGAATTCCTGGAAAGCTGGCAGTGCCAGGGCGTAAAGCAGGACCAGCCCGCCGGCGCCGAGAGTAAGGGCTTCGCACGCAAGTTCGTTGGCCAGACGCTTCCACCCGGTCAGCTTGAACCGGGCGAAGAAACTGGATGCCGAATTCCAGGCATCCCGAATCCCACCCCATGTTTCCGAGATCACCGAATCGATCTTGGAATCGAGGCTGAGCCAGTCGATGATGCGGTCGCGGCCACCTTGCTTGAAGAACCAGTCGCTCAACGCCTGCCGTCTCCGTTTGGCTGAGAATTGAATGGGCTGCCGCCTGTACCGCGCCCGCCCGTCTCTTCCTACCCCAGAGAGACCGGCGAAACCAGCAGTTGGCGCATTTAGGCAATAATGATTGAGCTAAAACCCTGATCTGTGGCACGGGTGGGGCGACCGGGGTGCCCCGAGCCGCTTGAATAGCCGAATCATTATCCTGAGATCGCCCCCCTAATGACGGAAGAATTACCTCAGCCCTTCTGGCGCACCAAGTCGCTCTCGGACATGACGGCAAGCGAGTGGGAGCAGCTGTGCGACGGCTGCGGGCGCTGCTGTCTCCTGAAGCTGGAGGACGAGGACACCGGTGAAATCTATCTAACTCGCCTGGCTTGCCGCTTGCTTGATCTGGGCAGCTGCAGGTGCCGCAATTATCCGTGCCGCCACGAACTGGTCGATGACTGTCTGTCGATCGACCCCGCAACTGTGGACAAACTGAGCTGGCTGCCGGCGACATGCGGGTATCGGCGGATCGCTGATGGCCGCGGACTGGCCTGGTGGCACCCGCTGGTTTCGGGAGATCCAAACACCGTGCATCAGGCCGGCATTTCGGTGCGTGGCTGGGCCCGGCCCGAGACCGAGGCGAAGGTGGCCGAATTGGAGCGCTACATCGTAGAGGATTTCGACGACGAGTAAGCCCGCGAGTTATCCTCAGCCTGCCGCGATCGGGTTACGCTTCTCCGTTTGCGCTCACGGAGGCATGCTAACAAATTGAAAAACAACAAGAAAACCGTTGACAGCGAGACGCTGTTCGTATAGGTTCTGTGTATGGCCGGAAGAGGGTGAGGCGCAAGTCGATCAGCCCCCGCAAGTCACCGGGCAATCATCCAACATCATCGAGAAATTGGGGCCTCTGTGAAAAGAGGATGCTGCCGGGGTCATGTCGCATGAAGAAGCGGCCTGGGCCGCGATCCGTATTGCCTACGAGGCTGGTGAGGAAACCGTCTCGGCGGTAGCAAAACGTCTGCGCGTTTCCGAAGGGGCGATATATCGGCGGGCCCGCCGCGACGGCTGGTCCCGGCGAATGAAGCGCCCGCGGCCCGCCGAATCAAAGCCCGCCAAGCCTTATTCCGGCGGACCAGGAACGGGCCCCGAACGCGCACCGAGAAAGCCCGCAAATGCGGCTGGAAAAGCCGCAAATCGCAAGTCCAGCAGCGAGGCCGCGTCGAGCGCCGGTCTGATCGCTCGGCTCTACAACGCGATGGACGCGAAATTGAAACGCCTAGAGGCGCGCATGCACAGCGACGAACAATTGACCGCCGCTGAAAGCGAGCGGGAAACCCGGGAACTGGGTTCGATGATCAGAAGCTTCGAAAAGGTGACGGCTTTTGCGGCAACCCTTGAAGAACGAGACAAGCCCGCCAAGCGCAAGCCCGCGATCAACCCCGGTGATGCGGAGCGAATGCGCGAAGAGATTGCGCAGCGCCTTGAACGACTATGTGCGGACCGGGCAGCTCAGACGCAATCTGGCGACGCTGAGTGACGAGGCCGTCGCCGCCATTCATGCCGACTGGCAGGTCTGGGCTCGCGACGACCAGCTGCCACCTGTTTCGACGCAAACCGGAATGCCCTGGCGGGTGTGGCTGCTGCTCGGAGGCCGAGGCGCGGGCAAGACCCGCGCCGGAGCCGAATGGGTGAAAGCGCAGGCCCTTGGTCTGCCGCCGCTGGCCGCCGCGCCGGCAAAGCGAATTGCGTTGGTCGGCGAGACCATGGCCGACGTACGCAGCGTCATGGTGGAAGGCGACTCCGGTTTGTTGTCGATCCATGCAAACGAGGAACGTCCGCTCTTCGAGCCGTCCAAGATG
This sequence comes from Alphaproteobacteria bacterium, assembly GCA_018830445.1. Taxonomy (GTDB): domain Bacteria; phylum Pseudomonadota; class Alphaproteobacteria; order Rhizobiales; family Hyphomicrobiaceae; genus Filomicrobium. The sequence goes on from JAHJSN010000143.1 coordinate 17,483, forward strand.
CAATTGACCTGGCCGAACGGCGCCGTCGCGCAGATGTTTTCGGCGGAGAATTCCGAAGGCCTGCGCGGCCCGCAATTCGCGGTCGCCTGGTGCGATGAGATCGCCAAGTGGCGCAACGGCGAGGAAGCCTGGGACATGCTGCAGTTTGCCTTGCGTCTCGGCGAACGCCCGCAGGTGGTCGCAACGACGACGCCGCGGCCGGTGCCGCTGCTCAAACGACTCTTGGCTGATGAAGCGACAGTCATCGGCCGCTGCGCGACGGCAGCCAACGCAGCCAACCTGGCGCCTTCGTTCGTCGCCGAGATGACGCGGCGCTATTCGGGCACCGCGCTTGGCCGCCAGGAACTGATGGGCGAGTTGATCGAGAACGTCGAGGGCTGCTTGTGGCGGCGCGACTGGATCGAAGCCCAGCGGGTGCGATCCGCGCCGGCCTTGCGCCAGATTGTGGTCGCGGTCGATCCGCCGGTCACGGCAACCGCTGCCTCCGATGCGTGCGGGATTGTCGTCGCGGCCAAGGGCGAGGACCAACGCTACTACATTCTGGCCGACCGCAGCGTGCAGGGCCGCGAACCGCAGGTGTGGGCACGCGCCGCGATCGCCGCGCGCCGCGACTTCGATGCCGACCGCATCGTTGCCGAAGTCAATCAGGGTGGCGACCTCGTCGTCGGCGTGCTGCGCCAGATCGAGCCGGGCGTATTCGTGCGCAAGGTGCGCGCCAGCCGCGGCAAGTGGGTGCGCGCCGAACCGGTCGCCGCACTTTATGCCGAAGGCCGCGTCGCCCATGTCGGCGAACACGCCGAACTGGAAGACGAGATGTTGAGCTTCGGAACCGACGGCAAGGCGCGCGGCCACAGTCCCGACCGACTCGATGCCCTGGTCTGGGCGCTGACCGATCTGATGAACCCGGAACCGCCGCGCCCGGCACTGCGCGCGCTCTAAGTTACACCGACCCGGCTCAACGCCGGAACCAATTCGAACACCTGAAACAAGGAACTTCGGATGCCAGGCATTCTCGAAGCGCTGTCGGGGCTCATGCCCCGCTGGCCGATGCGTCACGACGATACGAAGGCCAGCAGGGTCGGTGGGCTCGTCGCGTTCAACAGTCCGGGCGAACCGGTCTGGAGCCCGCGCGATTATTCCACCTTCGCCCGCGAAGGCTTCGCGCAGAACGCCATCGTCTACCGCTCGGTCAGGATGATCTCGGAAGCGGCGGCGTCGATCCCGTTGATGCTGTTCGAGGGCGATCTGGAACACGACGTCCACCCGTTCCTCGAACTGCTGGCGCAGCCCTGCCCGGACGGTACCGGAACCGATTTGCTCGAAAGCTTCTACGGTCACCTGCTCGTTGCCGGTAACGCCTACATCGAAGCCGTCGGCCTCGATGGCGACCTGCGCGAACTCCATGTCCTGCGTCCCGACCGCATGAAGGTGATCCCAGGCGACGACGGTTGGCCGGAAGGCTACGAGTACACGGTTGGCGGCAACTCCGTCCGCTTTGCAGGCGAGGTCGCCCCAGGCGTCCGCCCGATCCTGCATATGCGGCTGTTCCATCCGCTCAACGATCACTACGGCATGAGCCCGATCGAGGCGGCTGCCACCGCAATCGACATCCACAACGAGGCGGCAAGCTGGAACAAGGCGCTGCTCGACAACGCCGCACGTCCCTCCGGCGCCTTGGTCTATGCGGCACGCGACGCGCACCTGACCGGCGAACAATACGAACGCTTGAAGAGCGAACTGGAAGCAGGCTTTGCCGGAGCCAGAAACGCCGGACGCCCGTTGCTTCTCGAAGGCGGCCTCGACTGGAAGCCCTTGAGCCTCAGTCCGAAGGAAATGGATTTCATCGAGGCAAAGAATTCGGCGGCGCGCGAAATCGCACTCGCCATGGGTGTGCCGCCGATGCTGCTCGGCATCCCCGGCGACAACACCTATTCGAACTACCAGGAAGCCAACCGCTCGTTCTGGCGCCAGACCGTGTTGCCGCTTGCGCACCGCACCGCCAAAGCCCTGTCGCGATGGCTCTCCCCCGCCTTCGGGGAAACCGCGTTGGTGCTGCGCCCCGATCTCGATCAGATCGAAGCGCTTTCCACCGAACGAGAGGCACTGTGGGCGCGCATCGAAAAGGCGGGTTTCCTGACCCGCGACGAGAAGCGCGCGGCGGCCGGTTACGATGCTCTTGGCGAGGAGGCCGAAAACATCCTCGTCCCTTTTCCGGAAGCCGGTCCGGAGGCGAAGAGGCATGACCCAAGTCAGCCGCGCGCGCCGGCCGGAAGTGCCGATGGCGGCCAATGGGTCGGCGATGGCGGCGGCGCAGGTGGTTCGTTGGATAGCGATGACGAACCGGTTCGTGTGGCGCAGGCACGGCACCCGACGCGGACCGATGCCGGCTCGCCGGGAGGCCGACCTTCGACGGAGTTGGTGTTTGCGCGCTCGCGTGTCGAGTCGGCCCTGAAGCGCGTGCGCGAACTCGACCCGAATTTTAGGTATACACCTAGTGGCCTGTCTCGCCTAAATCGGTGTGCTGGCCGCAACCGCTGACGATTTAGGCGAGACATGAAGGCCACTAGCGAAAACAATGGCTTAGTGTGGCGTTCAGCGCGCCTCAATTGACAACTCCTGTGCGGCACCAAC
>JAHJSN010000144.1 GCA_018830445.1 Alphaproteobacteria bacterium
CAACGTTTCCCAGCGCAGTCTGATGCCATCCCGGTCGATCATACCAACGGCACGTACGACTGTTCGCACCGCCAGGGAATCCTCCCGAGTCGATCCGTCGCACCACGGATCACGATTCACTTATCGTTGAAGGGGTCCTTATTCGATCGTTGCGCGGCCCAAGCCCGGACCTGGATGGTGTTCCCATCCGGCTGACGTGGTGCCGAAGCGGGTTATCCATCACATCGCCTTTTTTGAACGTTCGGCACTGGTTAACGGACCCCCTGTCCGCGGGCAAGCCGGAACCTCGTTCATGTCGATGATCCGTCTGCGAAGTGACGCCGAAGGGCCGCAGCGAGCGCCCACGTCCTGGAGCCATTGGAACCTTTGACCATGACAACGTCGCCGGGGCGGATTTCGGTGAGGAGCTGTTTTTCGATTGCCTCGGGTGTTTCCTGGCGGGCGCCTTGTTGAGCGGGGGACAGTTCCTCATAGAGCGCCGCCATGCGTCCGCCCACGGTGAAAACCTTAACATTGGGGCAAAGATCGATGGTGGTTTTCAGCGAGAGATGCAGGCGTCGGGAGTGCTCGCCCAGCTCCAACATATCGCCAAGAACGAGAACAAGACGCGTGAAGTTGTCTTGCACCGCTTGTCTTGCGGTCTCGATCGCTGCCGTCATCGAGCCTGGATTGGCGTTGTAACTTTCATCGATAAAAAGGAAGTGTCCGCCCAGAATTTTGAAAACAATCCGCGCGCCGCGACCCTCGGGTGCATCGAGTGCCTCGAAGCCTCTAGCGGCTTCGACCACATCGCCGCCAATAGAGCGGATGGTGAGCATCGCAGCGACGGCGTTCATGGCAATATGTCGGCCCGGTGCGGGAAGCCGGCATTGGACCAAGAGATTGTCTTCCTTGAACCGCACACCTGTTTCCTGGGGATTGAGGGGGTCTTCGTCGAAGCCGCTCCGTCCGGCAGTATATGCGTCGTTATCGTGGCCCGAACCGAAGGTGAGGATCTTTGCGGCGCGGGCTTCTGCGTGGCGGCGGAGAACCTCGGCATGTGCGCTATCGGCATAGAAGATTGCAGTGCCGGAATTCCTGTCGAGCCCGGTGAAAATCTGGGCCTTCTCTTCGGCGATCTTTTCGGTCGAGGCAAATTGGCCGAGGTGGGCTTCGAGAACGTTTAAAACAATTGCAGCGTGCGGGCGAACCATGATCGACAGCGGGGCTATTTCGCCGGGGTGGTTCATGCCGATTTCGAACACGCCGTACAGCGTCTCACGCGGCATTCGCGCCAGCGTCAGCGGCACGCCCCAGTGATTGTTGAATGACTTGTCGGCGGCGTGGGTCGGTCCAAGCCGAGACAGTGCCGACTTGAGCATTTCCTTCGTGGTCGTCTTGCCGGCGCTGCCGGTGATGGCGATCACGCGGGCGTTCGGATTGTCGTCAAGGCGTGCGCGGGCGGCGATGCCGATCCGCTGCAGTCCTTCAAGGGTGTGTTCGACGCGGATGAGTGCGCCATCGGCGGGCTTTCGCTCGTAAGCCATGTTGACGAGTGCGGCGGCGGCGCCAGCGGCGAATGCGTTGGCGACAAAATCGTGGCCGTCGCGCTTATCTATCAGGGCGACGAAAAGATCGCCGGGGGAGACCGCGCGGCTGTCGATCGTGATGCCGTTGATGACGTTGGCAGGCGGCGAGCCATCCGCGAGCCCTGCGGCGGCGGCGACGAGTTCGCTCCAGCGCCACAGAGCTTCAGCCATTGCCGTTTACTCCAGCTATCGCGTTGCGGGCGACGTCGTGATCGGAGAACGGAAGCACGGTGGCGCCGACGATCTGGCCGGTCTCGTGGCCCTTGCCGGCGATGAGGACAACGTCGCCGGGGCCTGCCTCGTTGATCGCTTGTTCGATCGCAGCGCGGCGGTCGCCGATCTCGCGGGCGCCAGGGGACTGGGCGAGGATTTCGGCGCGGATCGAAGCTGGGTCTTCGGTGCGGGGGTTGTCGTCGGTGACGATGACGACGTCGGCTTGTTCGGCGGCGATACGACCCATGATCGGCCGCTTGCCGCGGTCGCGGTCGCCGCCGCAGCCGAAAATACAGATGAGCTTGCCGGTCACGAACGGGCGCACGCCTGCCAGGGCTGCTTGGAGGGCCTCCGGCTTATGTGCGTAGTCGACGACGACAAGACCGCCTTTCGTTTCGCCGACGATTTCGAGGCGCCCGGGCACGCCTTTCAGGTCTGCAAGTGCGGTCATCGCGGCGCTGGGCGCGATGCCGGTCGCAACGGCCAGTCCTGCCGCGACAAGCGCATTCTCAACCTGGTAGTCGCCGATCAAAGGTAGCGGCACTTCGAAGACTTCGCCGGCGGCTTCGATGGTCAGCTGCTGGGTGAAGCCTTGCTTTGTTGCCGCGAGAAGACGCAGGCTGCTGCCGTGGGCGCCGGTGGTGATGACTTTCTGGTTGCGGGCCTTCGCGGCTTCGAGGACGCGTTGCGAACAAGCGCCGTCGGCGTTGATGACGGCGGTTCTCTCCGGCCCGAGAAGTTCGGTGAAGAGCCGCAGCTTGGCATTGAAGTAGTCTTCGGTGTCGGTGTGATAATCGAGGTGATCACGGCCGAGGTTGGTGAAGGCGGCGGCGGTGAGCGCGACACCGTCGAGGCGGTGCTGGTCGAGGCCATGGGAGGAGGCCTCGAAAGCCAGATGCGTGACGCCTTCTGCAGCCAGTTCGGCAAGCGTGCGGTGAAGGGAAACCGGATCGGGCGTGGTCAGCGATCCGTAGCGGCCACCGTCCGGCTTGACGACGCCGATGGTGCCGAGGGAAGCGGCCTGCTTGCCGCAGGCGGCAAAGATCTGGCGGGTGAATTCGACGACCGATGTCTTGCCGCTGGTGCCGGTGACGGCGACGGCCGTTGCTGGCTGCGCACCTGAGAAACAGGCGGCGATCAGCGCCAGATCGCGGCGGGGGGCGGCGCTTGATAGAACGGTTATCGTATCATCGATTCCGGAGAGATCCTCGCCCAAAGGAGCAAGTACGGCGACGGCGCCGGAGGCGATCGCAGCGGGGATGAATTTCGAGCCGTTGACCGCTACTCCGGGCAGGGCTGCGAACAGGAAGCCCGGCTTCACTTCACGGCTGTCCGCGGTCAGGCCAGCAATATCGATCTGATCGATCGCTTTTCCATGTTTTACCTGGAGGCGGGGACTGGCTGCGATGATCCGGGAAAGCTTCATATCGGCCTGATCGGTGGTGGCTGATCGGAGTGGGGCAGTTTCTGCCACGATTGCCGCGAGCAGGACGAATGCTCGACCGGCAAGCGGGGACCCGCGTTCATATGGCGAGGCGTTGTGGCCGTCAAACGGCGGTTTGTTTAAAAACGTCCATCAGTCGGCGTTTTGCTCGGCAAGCAATCCCAGCAACGGCGCAATCCTGGCGATTATGCGGGACGTTGCCGGGGCGGCGTTGCGCCCGGCGGTGATCTCGCCGCCGGTTTCGGTTGTGCCCTTCGGTTCATACAGGCTTACCAGTGAAACGTAACGCGGGTTTTCCATGGGGAAGGCCGCGAAGAAGGACGAGATGACGGAGCGGTCCCGGTAACCTCCTGCACCGGCGATTTCGGCGGTGCCGGTCTTGCCGCCGACGCTGATGCCCGGGACGCGCGCTCGTGTGCCCGTACCAGCCCCGCTGGCCACGTTGGCAAGCATCATTTCGCCGATGGCGCGGCTGGTTTCGGGCCGGATGACACGATGGCGGACGGTTGTTCCCGGCTGGTCGGCGTTTCGTGAATCGCGCAGGAACGTCGGGGTGACCTTGTAGCCGCCGTTGACGAGGGCTGCGCCAGCGGCGGCGAATTGGATCGGCGCGACGGCGAGGCCATGACCGTAGGCAATCGTCACGGTTTCTATGTCCCCCCACCGGGCAGGCAGGCTGGGTGCCGCGACGGCTCCAGCCTCGGTTGCCATCGGGGTGGTGAGGCCAAGCCGGGTGAGGAAGGCATTCTGATTGTCGGGCCCCTCCGCCAATGCCAACAGGGCGGCACCGACGTTGGAAGACTTGAGGAATATTTCGCCGACCGTCAGGGGGCGTCCGGGCGGGTGCAGGTCGCGGATCGGGTAGCCGTCGACTTCCAGTTGCTTCGTTACGTCGATGACGCTATCGGGGCGCACCTTGCCGCTATCAAGTGACATTGCGAGCGTGATGGTCTTGAAGATGGAGCCGAGTTCGTAGGTTCCCGATGTCAGGCGGTCGATCCGGGTCTTTTCGAAACGTTCATCGACGTTGCCGGGGTCAAGGGCGGGCAGAGAGGCGGCGGCGAGAATCGCGCCGGTGTTCGCATCCATGACGATGCCGGATGCCGCCTTTGCCTGATAGCGGCGCATCGAGTCAGCCAATTCTTCTTCGATGGCGTACTGAACGGCGATGTCGATCGAAAGGCGCAGCGGCGGGCGGGCCGAAAGCGAGGGGCCGTGCACCGGTTCCACCTTTTCGCGGCTGTCCAGATAGGCTTCGATTCCCGCAAGGCCCTTGTTGTCGATGTCGACGAAGCCGAGCACGTGCCCGGCGGTGCGCCCGAGCGGATAGGAGCGGCGCAGTTCCGGGCGGAAATCGGTTGCCGGCAGGCCTTGGTGGTTGATGAGTTCGGCTTCGGCATCCGACATTCCGCGGCGCAGCCAGGCGAATTTCTTGCTGCGGTCGGCAAGCGCTTCGCGAATGCGGTCCGGGTTGACCTCGGGAAAGACCTTGCGGAGTTTCGCTACGATCTCATCGACGTCGAGGACGGCGGAGGGATCGGCGATCAACGATTGCATGACGATGTCGCCGGCGAGCAGGCGGCCGTTTCGGTCGACGATGTCGGGGCGGGCGAACGCGGTGGCGATCGGCGCGCTCATGGCGATCTGCTGTTGGCTTTGTCCCTTCATTGCGACGCGGATGAGCTGACCGCCGACCGACAGGAATGCAAGGCCCATTACCGCGATGGCGAGCAGTGCGCGAATGCGGCTGGCGCGGCGTTCGGCGAGGGCCGTGAGTTCGGGAGTGTCGTGGGCGTGGCGTCCGTGAGCGCGCGTACGGCTCAGTGTCTCTTCCGCCAGGCCGGGCGTGATGATGACGTCGATGACGGGTTGGCGGGGGTGCGCATTCACCCCGGTGCGGTTTGAAACAGCCATGACCCGTTTACCTCCCGCTTGGCGATTGCAGTGGATCGGGGTTCGGATAAGCGGTGAACTGGTCTGCGGTCGCGGGCATCAGGCCAAGCCTGCGGGCGTGCTCGCCGATGCGTTCCGGGCGCGCGAGATGGGCGCGCTCGGCCTTGAGGATCGCTATGTCGCGGTGGGCCCGATCGATTATCTGTTCACGCTTGCGGACGTCTTCGGCCAGCCCGCGCGTTTCGTAATTGACGGCATAAAGCGCAAAGGCACTTAGCAATGTCGCCAGGACCGCAATGGTCGTCAGAACCTGCATAGAACGCCACCCCTTGAATTGCCCCTCGTGAGGTGGATCAGAAGTTCGTCGTTTCATCTGAAGCGCCCGGCGAAACGAACATCCGATCCGTAAACCTCACTATGCTCCTCGTGTTCCGGCCCCGACACTTGGTTCCCCTTGCAGCACGCTATCGACCAAGTGTCGGAGCCATAAGGAACACGAGCAAAACTATGATTCTCGTGTAGCTTTTGCACCAAACGTTTGGCATCGAGCCAAGCCGCAAGTGGGGGCCAAACGTTAGGTGCGCACCACTCTTGTTGTTCGTGTGATTCAGAGGCAGGAATTCGCCCAGCGGCTGCGGCGATCGATATGCGAATTCCTAAACCATCACACTCGTTGTCCCGGTTTGGGACGCGCTCAATTCTCCATGTCGAGTTGCGGCAGTCCGAGATCTCCCGCTTCGACCGGCCAGGGGTTCGCGTCCGTGCGGACCGCCGAGCGCAACCGTGCCGACCTGGCACGCGGGTTACTTTCCAATTCAGCTTTCGAAGAAGTTAACGAGCGAAGGTTAATGATTTGGAAACTTGGCGGCAGAATCGAATCAACCGGGGCCGGCAGATGGCGGGAGACGCCTTCGGTTCTGCCTGCACGGCTGGCCAAGAAGCGCTTGACGATGCGGTCTTCTAGCGAATGGAAGGTCACCACAACCAGCCGGCCGCCGGGCCTCAGGGCGCGTTCGGCGCCAGCAAGGCCTTTGACGAGTTGGCCGAGTTCGTCGTTGACGTACATGCGTAGCGCCTGGAACGTGCGCGTTGCCGGGTTCTTTCCGGTAGGTCCGCGCCCGATCACCTTGGCGATCAGGTTGGCGAGTTCGAGTGTGCGCGTAAACGGCTTTTCGGCGCGGCGGGCGACGATGGCCCTGGCAATAGCCCGAGAACGGCGTTCTTCTCCTAAGTGGAAAAGAATGTCGGCAATGTCGGTCTCGGAATAGGTGTTGAGGACGTCGGCTGCGCTTTTTTGAGCGCCAACACTCGGCAAGCCGGTGTTGGGCGAGTTACCTTCGACGGTTGAATTGGTGGCGGTGTTGGGCGAGTTACCTTCGACGGTTGAATTGGTGGCGGTGTTGGGCGAGTTACCTTCGACGGTTGAATTGGTGGCGGTGTTGGGCGAGTTACCTTCGACGGTTGAATTGGTGGCGGTGTTGGGCGAGTTGCCTTCCAACAGTGAATTTTTGTCAGTGTTGGGCGGGATACCTTGAACCGCATCGCCGACGTCGGTCCGGCTGGTAGATTCATCGAGGCTCAGAGAGCCGACACTCCCCATGCGCATGTCGAGCGGGCCGTCGGATTGGAAGGAAAAGCCGCGTTCCGCCTGATCGAGCTGCATGGAGGAGACGCCGAGGTCGAAAACGACGCCATCGATTGTCTGTGCGCCAACATTGGGCGAGCCCATGTTGGGCGGGCTACCTTTCGCCGTTGGAGTTGCTGTAGTGCTGGTTTCATTTTCTTCGCCAACACTCGGCAGGCCGGTGTTGGGCGGTTCTTGCTGGCCAACACTCGGCAGGCCGGTGTTGGGCGTTTTACCTACATCTGTTGGGAGTTCGGCGGTGTCGCACGCCATATCCAGGAGGTCGCCGAAGGGAGCCTGGATGAGCAGCAGGCGATCGCCGAATTCAGCGAGCATCGGGGATGCCGCGGCAATCGCCGTCGGATCGCGGTCGAAGGCGATCACCCTGCAATCGGCAGCTTCCAGAATGGCGCGGGTATAGCCGCCCGCTCCAAACGTGGCGTCGATGTAGGTTTCGCCGTCCCGGGGCTGGAGAGCCTCCAACACCGATGCAAGAAGCACGGGAATATGCCGGCCGCTCGGTGCGCTACCCTCGTTCCCCGCTTTGGGTCCGCGCCGCGGCATTGATCCCGTGCTCCTCAGCCCCCGCTGCTAACTTGTCATTCGTCCGAACCGCCTGGGGTTTTGCCGGATTCGGAGCGGAACAGTGATTTGTGATCGCGCACTTTTTCGCGGGCAGCCTGGCGGCGCTCTTCGAAGCGGCCCGGCTCCCAGATCTGAAACTTGTCACCAAGACCGACAAAAGCAACCCTGTCCTGAAGACCGGCGTGCTGGCGAAGGCTTTCAGGAAGGACGATGCGCCCGTCCCCATCGATGGAAAGAACCTGGACGTCGCCGTAGAGGGCGACGGAAAGTTCGTCGCGTTCCTGCGAATACGGCGTGAGATCGCTGAGAAGCGCGTCGATTTTCTGCGCAAGTCTCTCGCCGCCCGCATCGAGGGCCGGAGCGTCGAGCGAGGGGTAGCAATAGATGCCGCCGGCGTAGCCGTCGCGTTCGAGGACGGCGCGGAAGGGTGCCGGGACGGAGACGCGCCCTTTCGCATCGATCTTGTTGGTGAATGTCGAGACAAAGCGGTCCATCCTTCTTCAGCTGTCCTTGCAACTCGACACTTTATTTCCGGCCTCAACACGCAGCAGGCTGGTGTCGAAGCTGGTCTTTAACTTGGCTCAACATTCGGCAGGCCGATGTTGAAGCGGTCGTTCCTGGCTCAACATTCGGCAGGCCGATGTTGAAGCGGTCATCAGGACGGCCCTGAGGGCACCCCAATGCGGAGCTGCCGGGCGCCAGAATTCCTTATCTTCGGCCGCGCCGGATCGGCCCCCTAACGCGTACGGACCCTTTGGAGGGGCCGGCGGACCGTGGCGGTCGCACTGGCTTGGCCCTCTACAAGCGAGGCGCCGCGCCACGGCCCTATGCCCGGTGCGGACGGGCATCTATGGGATGACATGGAATTTTATGGGCGTCAATGGATTGTTAAGGTTTTTCACAGGTAAAACGCGGGAAAGCAGGGGCGGAACGTGGCGCGTTTGCGCGCGATACTTGCCTGTCGCGGTTTGTATCGAGGCTGGGTGGCGAGTGCCTCGGGCACGGAAATTCCGTGAACGAAGTTCATGCCCGGAGTTGTGAGTGGCTGGCGGGAAAGGGGGAGATAGAATGAATGGACGATGCGCCGGTTGCGCCGTGCGAGTTGGACGACAGTGCTCACTAGATTTGGGCGCTACTTCCTTTGCTCAACACTCGGCAAGCGGTGGATTACGCTTTTTTGCTCAACACTGCGCAAGCTGGTGTTGGCTTCGCTAATCCAACCTATGGGCTCGTGACTCGATCGGCTTGGCGCTGGCGGTTCTGTTGACCGCGCCGGTGCCGGGCCAGGATGTCTGGAACCTGTTTGGATGGGTGGCTGCCGGCGGTTTCGCGGTGGCGCTTGTCGCGAGCTATTTCATTGCCGGGAAGATATTGGCGAGCGGTGCGATCGGGTCCGGCAAGGGGCAGGCCAAGGCTTGAACGGTTTTTGCCCGCCGATTGCATCCCAAACCTGAACATACGTTGACCGGCTGGTAACCAATGGCCGGTTAAACCGGATGCCTGAGTTCATCAGTGTAGCGTCGTTCAGGGGTTCGGTATGAGCTGGCCGGGTTTTCGGTCATGGTTCGGTGATGCAAGCGGAACTGCCGCGCGGCTGCGTGCGTCAATTGCCGTCTGCGGTCTTGTGCTGGCTACCGCCGGCCTCATAGCGGGTGGGGCCAATCCAGCGAACTCCGCCCTGCCGCCAAAGCCTGAACAATCCTATTACATGGCCGTCGAAGCGCCGGGGCAGGGAACCGTCCACCTCTACGCGGAAGAATTCGGCAAGGGCCGCCCGATCCTGCTGTTGCATGGTCTTGGCGCTTCGATGTTCACGTGGCGGAACCTGATTCCCGAACTGTCCCGCAACAACAGGGTCATCGCCATCGACTTGAAGGGTTTCGGGAAATCCGAGAAGCCGTTCACGCAGGCCTATACACCCTACGATCATGCCAACGTGGTGCTGGCCTTCATCCGCAAGCGGGGGCTTAAGCACGCGACGATCATCGGGCATTCGTTCGGCGGCGCCATCGGGCTGCTGGCGACACTGAGGCTGAACGAGACCGACCCTGAGGCGGTTCGCGATCTCGTTTTGATGAATGCGCCCGCCTACGAGCAGCCGGGCACCGCCTTCGTCGGCTTCATGAAGACGCCTGTCGTCCCATACGTGGCGCTGATGCTGAGCCCGCCGGAGTTTTCGACGTGGCTGTCGCTCGACAAGGTGCAGGCGGACCGGCTCAGCTTCGAAGAGCTGCGCGGCTATGCGGAGCCGTTCTACGACGCGGCGGCGCGGCACGCGCTGATCACCACGGCGCGGCGGATCAAGCCGCGTGACGTTGAGCGGCTCACGGCTCGCTACCCAAGCGTCAAGCAGCCGACACTGGTGATCTGGTGCGAAAACGACCGCACGGTGCCGCTCGACACCGGGCTGAAGCTCGTCAAGGAGTTGCCGCGGGCGCGGATGAAGGTCCTTTCGGATTGCGGGCACGTTCCGCAGGACGAACGGCCCGAGGCGGTGCTGCAACTCATCGGGAAATTCCTGAAAAACTGATCGGTAAGGCGATTTTTTGCAACCTGTTCCCTGGGAAACTGTGGCGGGGGCGGGTTCGGCCTAGTACCCGCTTTCAGAAGTTCGTGAGTCATTCGCGGCAACCACCTTGACGAACTTCTGAAAGCAGAGGGTACTAGTAAAATATTGAATCTAGTACCGCTTTTCGATCAGAAGTCCCTGAGAGCGGTTGACTGATGCGA
>JAHJSN010000145.1 GCA_018830445.1 Alphaproteobacteria bacterium
GTTGGTGCCGCAGAGGAGTTGTCAATTGAGGCGCGCTGAACGCCACACTAAGCCATTGTTTTCGCTAGTGGCCTTCATGTCTCGCCTAAATCGTCAGCGGTTGCGGCCAGCACGCCGATTTAGGCGAGACAGGCCACTAGCGTTCCGACTCTGACATATGCTTCCCTGCCGGAAACCTGAATGTCAGCCCGGAACACTCAGCCCAGAAGACTAGGCAACCTTTTGATTGTGTTCTGGATTCACAAACATTTGACGACCTCCACCCGGGAATCAAATGTTTGATCCAGAACACTAGCGGAAGGGTGAAAGCGTCAGGGTGGCGTGGCCTTGCCCGACTGGGATGGGTTAACAAAATTCATGAGTGACGAGATAACACGCATCGCTGCTGCGCCGCAACAATTCAAAAACCGGACGGGGTCACTATCAACAAGTCGGATATCGGCCATCTGAAGCGCAAGCTGCTGCGCCGCAATCTGCCTCACCCGAAAACGGCGCAGTTCAACGAGGTGCCGGAAGCACCGTGACGGGATGGGTTGTCAGCTGCGCAGCGACGCAGCCGGAAGGCAAACTGCTTTGCGAGATGAACAACAGTGTCATCCTGACGCCAGTCAACCAGCGCTTCGTTTCCGTTGCCATTCGCAAGACGCCCGGTACGGCGGAAGATTTCATGGTTGCAACGCTCCCGCATGGCGTGCTGTTCACGGTGCCAATCGTCGCGGAAGTCGACGGCAAGGAGCTGGGCCGGTTCGTTGCGTTGACGAGCGAACAGCAGGGCGCGTTCGCGAAGCTTTCACTGTCGGCGAACATGATTCGCGACTTGCGCCATGGCAAGGAACTCAAGGTCATCTTTGAAGGGCTGAACGGTCAGAAATACACCGTCGCATTCTCGCTGACCGGATTTACGGCCGCCCATGCAAAGGCGAATTCGGGAGACTGATAAATCCCAGGCCATAAATTCGAAAGGTGAAGGGGCCTGCGAAGAAATCCGGCAATAGCCCTTTTCGGCACGCTGCAAGCCGCACCACCACGCCCCCGGCAAATGCCCTCTGCCCTTGCAACCCGTGGACGACCAGATAATACCGGTGTGACGACAATCAACTCGTATTGATCGATGCTTATCGAGCGAGAAACTTTCTGAAGTAAGCAACCGTCTTCTCGAGTCCCTGCTGCAGCGGAATCCTGGGTTCCCATCCGAATTGCTGACGTGCCAAACCGATGTCCGGCTGGCGCTGCTGTGGGTCGTCATGCGGCAATGACTTGTAGACCAGCTTCGAGGGCCCGCCGACCAACGACAAAACCGTTTCGGCCAGTCGTCTGATTGTGAATTCGCCAGGATTGCCCATGTTGACGGGCCCGGTGAACCCTGGCGGGCTTGCCATCATCCGCATAATGCCCTCGATGAGGTCATCGACGTAGCAGAAGCTGCGCGACTGCTGGCCGTCACCGTAAATGGTGATGTCGTCGCCGCGCAGCGCCTGCACGATGAAATTGCTCACAACCCGCCCGTCATTGGGATGCATGCGCGGACCGTACGTGTTGAAGATGCGCACGACCTTGATATCGAGATTGTGCTGTCGATTGTAGTCGAAGAAAAGGGTCTCAGCACAGCGTTTGCCTTCGTCATAGCAGGAACGAATGCCGATCGGGTTCACGCGGCCCCAGTAGTCCTCACGCTGCGGGTGGACTTCCGGGTCGCCGTAGACTTCGCTTGTCGAGGCCTGAAAGATGCGCGCCTTGGTGCGCTTGGCCAGACCGAGCATATTTATTGCGCCGTGCACACTCGTCTTGGTCGTCTGCACGGGATCCCTCTGGTAGTGGATCGGCGAAGCGGGGCACGCCAAGTTGTAGATTTCGTCAACTTCCACGAACAACGGAAAGGTCACGTCGTGACGCAGCAATTCGAAGTGCGGATTAGACAGCAGGTGTGCGACGTTGTCGCGTGTTCCGCTATAGAAATTATCGACGCAGAGGACATCCGATCCATCTTGGAGCAATCGCTCACATAGGTGCGACCCAAGAAAGCCAGCCCCGCCAGTCACGATAACGCGTTTGCGATTTGAGATTCTCATTTCTAGCCCCCGTCACAAACGTTTTGGCCCGGAAGAGTATGTGAGACCAGCTGCTTCAGGGACGTGAAATGACTCGATTGCCCCATTTCCCATGAGGCGCTGGTCGTGCATGCGGTGCGCGGTGCTGAGCTCGCCAGCGCTGGTGCTGTATCATCGGACGAACGCCAAATTTCTCGTCAGCGCCGACCTTGGCCATCGGAACTTTCAGAGGGTCGTATCCTTTCAGCCGTTTGGGGTCATTCAATAGAGCTGTGCGTATTGGATGACGAGGATGGTGATCAAGGCGAGGCCTATTCGCCGCCGAAGGGAGGTCTTGCCACTTGCTGGCGCGCCGAATGTAAGCACCGCGGTTAATGGTGGTGCAACAAGAAATACGCCAATACCAAATCGAGGGGCAGGTGCTTTCAGGGATCGCAGAGCTGAACGACCGGGAATGCGATCGTTATCGCACCGGCAATGGCGTCCCGATGGCTCTATTTACGTGTGAGATAATTCCCCGACTGGCAAAGCGCAATGCACGTGCCGGCGGTCGCCAAGCCAAGCCGAAGGATTCCCAGCCGAGCCGGGATCACGATGGAGTTGATGTCACGGGCGTTAGCCCAAAACGCCCATCACCTCATCACGCGTCAGCCGCCCCGCCTCGGCCAGGCTCCGCGCGACGCGTTCAATCAGCGCGAACTCCGCTTCGACCAACGCCTCCGCCTCGCCGTGAAGCGCAGCCAATTCCTCGACCAGCAGTCGCGGAAGCTCGTCAACATCAGCCACCGCCTCACCCCGCGCCTCGATCATCTCGCGGACGAAATAGCGCGTGTCGCGCTCATCCTTGCGCCCGCTCGATAACCCGACAGCAGCGGTGATGCCGTCCCGCAAAGCCCGCGCCTCCGCAATCGGACCTGCGAATGCGACGATCGCCTGCGCCCGGCAGCGCTGCGCGTATGGCTCATGCTCCTGCGCACACTTCGGCCTGCAAAGCGCCCCGGTCTCGACGCCGCCGCCACCCTCACGAGCAATCGCAACATGCGAAAATGGCACACCCAGGCGAACGCACGCCACAGCATGACCGGCCTCGTGTATCGCCACGATGAGATCGCGCTCGCGTGCAGAGATTTGAATTGTACCGTTCATTGGACACCGAATTGCAGCGAGCCACGACCCACTGCCGACTATTCACTTCACCCTACCCAAGCCGCACCGCATAGCGCGCGTTAGCGACCGCGCACACGCTCAAGCGCCATTCTACCGGCTTTTCATCGAACGAGAACATGGTCCGTTCAACGCGTAGCAGCGGCGATCCGGCCGCAACGTCAAGCCAGCCCGCTTCGCGCTCGCCGGCCACGACGGCGTCGAGCTTTTCTTCGCCGCCGGTCACCGTCACCGCGTAGACCTGCTGGAAATGATCGTAAAGCGTATTGGGAATTTCCGGTGTCTCGGCAAGGCCCGGGAAGAGATCATGCGGCACGACGATCGTCTCGTGGTCGAATGGCCGCCCGCCATGCCCACGCACGCGCGAAATGCGCACGACCTGCGCGCCTGCCGCCAAGCGCAACCGCGAGCGCTCGGCAGGCTTCGCAACGCAGACGCGTGCTTTCGCCCACAGCGTCTCCGGCGAAATCGGCTCGCCCACGGCGTCGTGAAAGTTGAAGAACCGAAACAGCATCGACTCCGGCGTGTGCTGTTGAACGAACGTGCCGCGACCCTGTCGGCGCACCAGAAGCTGTTCGGCGGTCATCTCGCCGAGCGCCTTGCGCACCGTGCCCTGGCTGACGCCCAGTTCATCGGCAAGCGCGAATTCGTTGGGAATAAGCTGCCCCGGCTTCCAGTCTCCCGTCTGGATACGGGCAACCAGACGCGCCTTTACCTGCGCGTAGAGCGGCAGAAGCGCCGGAACGGTCGTCGTCGCGTCATCTTGTCCGGCCATCGGTCCCTCACGATTTCAGATTCGAAAACCGGGTTGCAATCCCATCTTATATCTTATACAAGACTTGTCGAAGGGTCCACCCTGATAACCTCTTCGCAACCGATTTTCTCTCCACGTCACTGACGACGGATCAAATCCGCAAAGGAGCACCCGTGAGCATCCCGCAGTTCCTCGTCCATAGCCCCAAGGACAACGTCGGCGTTGTCGTTGTCGAAGGCCTGAAGGCCGGCACCGAAATGCTCGGTGTCGTCACCGAGAACGACACCACGCTGAAACTCACCGCCAAGCACGACATTCCGATCGGCCACAAGGTGGCGCTCAAGCCGCTGAAAGCCGGAGACACGATCGTCAAGTACGGCGAGGACATCGGCAAGATGGTCGGAGACGCCGGCGAAGGCGATCACGTCCACGTCCACAATCTCAAAACCAAGCGCTGGTGAGGACCCAAGTAATGGCATCGAAATATTCGAACCTGACGTTCAAGGGCTACCGCCGCGAAAACGGCCGCGTCGGCGTCCGCAACCACGTCGTCATCCTCCCCGTCGACGACATCTCGAACGCCGCCTGCGAAGCGGTCGGCAACAACATCAAGGGCACGCTGGCGATCCCGCACTCCTATGGCCGCCTGCAGTTCGGCGAGGATCTGGAACTCCACTTCCGCACCATCATCGGCACCGGTGCCAATCCCAATGTCGCCGCCGTCATCGTGATCGGCATCGAGCCCGGCTGGACCCAGCGCATCGTCGATGGCATCGCCAAGACCGGCAAGCCGGTAGCCGGCTTCTCCATCGAGCAGAACGGCGACCTGAGGACCATCGAGCAGGCTTCCCGCAAGGCCAAGGAATTCGTCCACTGGGCGACCGAATTGCAGCGCGGGGAATGCTCGATTTCCGAACTGTGGGTGTCGACCAAGTGCGGCGAGAGCGATACCACGACCGGGCTCGGCTCCTGCCCCACCGTCGGCAACATGTACGACAAGCTGATCCCGGAAGGCATCCATGGGGTGTTCGGCGAGACCTCCGAGATCACGGGTGCCGAACACATCTGCAAGGAACGCGCGGCGACGCCTGAAATCGGCGAGCGCTGGTACAAGATGTGGAAGGCCTACCAGGATGACGTCATCGAGGCCAACAAGGTCGACGATCTCTCCGAAAGCCAGCCGACCAAGGGCAACATCGAAGGCGGTCTCTCGACGATCGAGGAGAAGGCCCTCGGCAACCTCGAAAAGATCGGCCGCACGTCGACCTATATCGACATCCTTGAACCCGCCGAAGCTCCGGCAAAAGGCCCCGGCCTCTACTTCATGGATTCGTCGTCCGCTGCTGCCGAGTGCGTGACCTTGATGGCCGCCGGCGGCTACGTCGTCCACACCTTCCCGACCGGCCAGGGCAACGTGGTCGGCAACCCGATCGTCCCGGTCATCAAGATCTCGGCGAACCCGCGCACGGTGCGCACCATGGGCGAGCACATCGACGTCGATGTCTCCGGCATCCTGCGGCGCGACATGACGCTCGACACCGCCGGCGACGCGCTGATCGACATGATCGTGCGCACCGCGAACGGCCGCAACACCGCCGCCGAAGCCCTCGGCCACCGCGAGTTCTCAATGACGAAACTCTACCGCAGCGCCTAGGAACTGCGCACTGCCACGCACAAGGCAAACTCAAAGGCCGGAGCCCACCGCTCCGGCCTTTTTCTAATCTGTTGCTTCCGTGCTTGGCGCTTCTGGGTCTGAAGCTGCAAAGATTTGTCAGGCGCCGGATGCGCGAGGCGAAGCCGAAGCGTGGGCATCTGAAGGCGCAAACTAAGAGAGCTTCGACAACACCGCTTGCGTGCAAGCCTTCGTGTTCGCCTTGCCGCCGAGGTCGCCGGTGCGCGCGTCCGGATCGGCCAGCGCCGCTTCGATGGCCTGCAGCACCGCCGCTCCAGCTTCCGGCTCGCCCAGATGATCGAGCATCATCGAGGCCGTCCAGATGGCGGCAACCGGGTTGGCGATCCCCTTGCCCGCGATATCGGGGGCCGAACCGTGGACCGGTTCGAACATCGAGGGAAACTTGCGCTCCGGGTTGATGTTTGCCGCCGGCGCGATGCCGATCGAGCCGGCAATCGCCGGCCCGAGGTCTGAAAGAATGTCGCCGAACAGGTTGGAAGCGACCACCACGTCGAACCAGTCCGGGTTGCGTACGAAATGCGCCACCAGAATATCGATATGGAAGGCGTCGGTCGCAATTTCCGGATAGTCCGCGCTGATCGCCGCGAAGCGCTCATCCCAATAGGGCATCGAATGACTGATACCGTTCGATTTCGTCGCGCTCGTCACCTTCTTGCGGTTGCGGCTCTTGGCCAGCTCGAAAGCGTAGCGCATCACGCGGTCGGTGCCGATGCGCGAGAAGATTGCCTGCTGCACCACGAACTCGCGCTCCGTTCCGCCATACATGCGCCCGCCGACGGAGGAGTATTCGCCTTCCGTGTTCTCGCGCACCACGACAAAATCGATGTCTTCGGGCCCCCGGTCCCGCAGCGGAGAGACAACACCGGGCATCAGGCGCACGGGGCGCATGTTGATGTACTGGTCGAACTCGCGGCGCAACGGGATCAAGAGCCCCCACAGCGAGATGTGATCGGGCACGCCGGGATAACCAACGGCCCCCAGATAGATCGCATCGAACGGCTTTAATATCTCAATACCGTTTTCCGGCATCATCGCGCCCGTGGTCCGGAACCGGTCGCACGACCAGTCGAAATCGGTCCACTTGATCTCGAAACCGAATTTGCGCCCAGCCGCCTCGACGATCTCGACACCGGCGGGGATTACTTCCTGGCCGATACCGTCACCGGGGATCGTTGCAACCGAATACGTCCGCATGGCGTCTGCTCCTCATTCAACACCGCGCGTAATTGCGTCGGCTGGTTAGCGGTTGTTCAACCGAAATGCCCCCGGCATGGCAATGCGCTTCGATTGATAGGTTTTCGTTATCAATCAAAGCGGCTATGAAGCCCGCGCCAGATGCTTGTCGAGCATCGACTCGAACTCGTCGGCGATAGTCGAGCGATAGGATCTGCGCCGGACCAGATGCACCTCGACCTGCGGTGGACTCTCCCGTATCGGCCGGAATACCACGTCGGGATGCTGGAATTGGGAGACCCACTTCGGCAGGATCGAAATGCCAAGCCCGGCAGCCACGACAGCGAGGATCATATGCCGCTCGTTGGCTTCCTGAGTAATGGCCGGCGAAAAACCACCTTCGCGAAACCAGTCGCGCAGCATGTCGTGATGGATCGGTCGCGCATTGCGCGGCGGCAGCACCAGCCCCTCGCCCGCCAGCTGTTCACGCGTCACCGCCCTCTTTCTGGCAAGCTCGTGGTCAGCAGGCAGAACGGCGACCAGAGGTTCCGTGAAGACATGCCGGGATTCCAGCAAGGGGTCGGACGGCATCACGCGGACGAAGGCCAGGTCCAGGTGATGATTGAGCAGGGCTTCGAGGGCAGGCGCGGTCAACATCTCGACAACCCTGAGGTCGACTGACGAGAATCTCTTGCGGAAATCCCTGATGATCTTTGGCAACAGTCCGGCGGTCGCCGTATCGACCCCGCCGATCCTGAGCCACGGAATATCGTCCAGGTGGGACGAGCGCGCCCTGCGCAAGGCTTCATCCGCCCGCTCCAGCGTTCTGCGCGCCTCTTCGAGGAACAAGGCGCCGGTCGAGGTCAGGCTGACCTTGCGCGTCGTGCGAAACAAGAGCCGCGCGCCGATCTCCTCTTCCAGCGCCTTGATTTGAGCTGAAAGCGCCGGCTGCGCCATGTGAAGCCGCTCGGCGGCCCGCCCAAAATGCAGGGCCTCCGCCACCGCAACGAAACTTTTCAGCTGCTTCAGCTCCATTGGACGGCTCCAGGTGTACCGCGTCATGCATTGCAGGCCGCTGTCCCGCCGGTGCGGTGCGACACAATCAGATTAATATAGCTGATTTATAAATGGATAGGCCTCAATCGGGGCCTAGTTTGCACCTAGCATCGTTCCCGGAAACGAGAAGCGGACAAATTCCGCCCAATTCATTCAACACGTCTGTCGTTCCTGGGAGGACAAAACATGAATCGACTTACCCGAATTAGCGCTACCTTGGCCGCTGTCACCGTGGCGGCGGGCTTCACGCTGGCCGCACCGGCCTGCGCCGATGAGTACCCCTCGAAAGCCATCAGCTACATCATTCCGTTCGGCCCTGGCGGTGAATCCGATATCTCCGCACGCCACCAGCAGCCCTACTTCAAGGAAATGTTCGGCCAGGATCTGGTGATTTCCTACAAGCCCGGCGGCGGTGGTGCCGTCGGCTGGTCGCAGCTCAATTCGATGCCCGCCGACGGGTACACGATGATGGGCATCAACCTGCCACACATCATCCTCAAGCCGCTTCAGAAGGACGTCGGTTTCAAGACCGAGGACATCGACGGTTTCTTCATGTTCCACTACACCCCCGACGCGCTGGTCGTGAAGTCCGACAGCAAATTCAAATCGGTGCAGGACCTCATCGACTTTGCCAAGGAGAACTCGGGAAAAGTGACGTTTTCGGGCTCCGGCAAAGGCAGCGCCAACCATCTCGCCCAGGTGACCTTCGACAAGCTCGCGGGCATCAAGACGACCTACGTCGCCTTCAAGGGAACCGGGGCATCCGTGCAGGCGCTGTTGGGCGATCAGGTCAGCGCCCAGTGGGGCTACACCTCGGTCGGCGCGACGCATGCCGACAAGGTTCGCTTGCTCGCCGTCGCGATGGAAGAGCGTCACCCCAGCTTCCCGGACGTCCCGACCTTCAAGGAACTGGGCATGAACTTCGTATCGGGTGCCTACCGCGGCATCGCGGTTCCCAAGGGTACGCCTGACGACATCAAGAAGAAACTCTCCGACGCCATCGGCAAGGTCAACGCCAATCCGGACTTCCGCAAGAAAATGGAAGCCGACGGCTTTGCCCTCCTCGATGTGCCGGCCGACAAGTACAAGGCCTTCATCGACGAAAAGACCCCCGGCTATGTCGAAGCCGCCAAGGAAGCCGGCGTTCTCGAATAAGGCGCCTGTCCTTTACGGCACTGCAACACGCTCGGCCGCGGTCCTCCACGATTGGACCGCGGCGCACCCCGGCAGGCATTCAATGGCCTGGAAAATTTCTCCATCGGACATCCCATGGCGGCACTTGAAAATTTGATAGCGGCATTAAGCCCGCTCAATTTCCTGCTCGCCCTGGGCGGTGTGATCGCGGGCACCGTAATCGGCTCATTGCCGGGTCTGACCGCAACGATGGCTGTGGCCGTCCTGGTCCCCATCACCTTCTCGATGGAGCCGGCCTCAGCCCTGATCCTGATGGGCGCGATCTACACCGGCGCGATCTACGGCGGCGCCTATTCCGCGATACTCCTCAACACGCCCGGCACGCCCTCGGCGATCGCCACCACCTTCGACGGCTATCCGATGGCCAAGAACGGCGACGGCGACCTTGCCATGACGCTTGCCTGCATAGCCTCCGTTTGCGGCGGACTTGTCGGCGCAGCCTTCCTTCTGGTGCTCGCCCCGCCGCTTGCCGGCGTCGCACTTGCATTCGGCCCGGTCGAGTATTTCTGGCTCGCCGTCTTCGGCCTTTCCTTGATCGCCGCTCTGTCCGAAGGTCACCTCATCAAGGCACTGATGGGCGGGTGTCTTGGACTGCTGTTGTCGGCCATCGGCGTCGCCGAAGTCAGTGCCGATATTCGCCTTACCTTCGGTTCGCAAGTGCTGATCGGCGGTATCGAAACCGTCTCCGCCCTGATCGGCCTTTACTGCGTCCCGGTCCTCATCGACCTCGTTGCCACGCCCGACAAGCACCTCAAGGTGACCAGCGAAAGCAAGGGCATTCGTCTCAAGGAAGCGCTTGCCATTTCCTGGCGCGGCAAGTTCAATTTGATGCGCTCGTCCGTCATCGGGACCATGGTCGGTATTCTGCCCGGCGCCGGCGGCTCGATTGCCGGCCTGGTCGCCTATTCGGAAGCAAGGCGGACCGCGAAGAACCCGGAAAAATTCGGCAAGGGCGCCCCCGAAGGCGTTCAGGCTACAGAATCGGCCAACAACGCCACCGTCGGCGGCGGCTTCATTCCGACCCTCGTGCTCGGCATCCCGGGCACACCGCCCGATGCCGTCATCCTCGGCGCGCTCCTCGTGCAAGGCGTCAAGGTCGGCCCCAACCTGTTCACCTCCGAAAGCTCGATCGTCTACACCTTCATCTGGGGCCTGTTCCTGGCGACGATCCTGATGCTGCCCGTCGGCCTGATCATCGGCCGATACGCGTACTCCTCCATCATCGCCATCCCGAAAGCCCTGCTGGTTCCCACCGTGGCCTTCATGACGCTGATCGGTACCTACTCGATCCGTAACTCGACCTCCGACGTTGCAATCATGGTCATCCTCGGTAGCATCGGCTGGGTGCTCGGGCGCTTCGGCTTCACCGCTTCGCCGATCGTCCTCGGCCTGATCCTCGGCTCGATTGCCGAACAGGGCTTCGTCCAGGCATGGACCATCGGCGCTGCCGCCGAAAACCTCATAGGCATGTTCTTCGGCCGGCCGATCTCGCTGGCAATTATCGCGATGATCGTCATTTCGCTTTTCGGCCCGTCGCTGGTTCGTTTGTTCAGCCGCAGCCCCAAGGAGACTGTGCAATGAGCGACGCTGCCCGGAAGCCTAACCGCGATATCTCCACACCATTCATGGCTGCGATCTTCATCGCCCTGGGCGCCGTCGTCATCTGGGACACGACCACCTACACCGACGCGGATTCCTACGTCTTCCCGCGCACCATCGCGACTGTCATGATCGGCCTATCGGTACTGCTCGTGCTGCAGTGGCTGCTCGGCTGGTCGCCGTCTGCAAAGGATCCGGGAATCGCCGGCGCCCAGTCCGTCCCCCGCCGCCTTGCGCTGTTCGCAGCCATGATCGCCGCCGCACTCGCCATGCCGTTTCTCGGCTTCCTGGCAACCGGCCTGATCGTGTTCGCGGCCATCATGCTGACCGCCATGTACGACCCTTGGACTCCCTATCGCTTCATTGTCTACCCCGTTGCCGGCGCTGCGATTGTCGGCGGATTCTACCTGCTGTTCGCTCGCGTCCTTCAGGTCCCTCTGCCCGAAGGGACGTGGTTCTGAAACCCACGCTTCAAGACCGTAAAAAATGAAAATCACACGCATCCGCTCCGCCGCTGGACCGATCAAGTCGGAAATCCGCAACGCCTACATCTCCTTCTCGACCATGACGATCAACCTCGTCGCCGTCGAAACCGATGTCATCCGCGACGGCAGGCCGGTGATCGGCTACGGCTTTTCCTCGAACGGCCGGTACGCCTGCACCGCGATCATCGACGAGCGCTTCGCACCGCGCATCCTCGATGCCGAACCCGCCGAGTACTTCGTTGACGATACCGAAGCCCTCGACCCGCGTGCGGTCTGGAAGATCTTCATGACCAACGAGAAGCCCGGCGGCCACGGCGACCGTGCGCACGCCGCCGGCGCGCTCGACATGGCTGTGTGGGACGCTGCCGCGAAGATCGCGGAAGAGCCGCTTTGGCGCCTCCTCTCCGATCAGTTCAACGACGGCAAGTTCGACCAGGAGGTGCTCGTCTACCCCGGCGGCGGCTACTACTATCCCGGCAAGGAACTCGACGGCCTCAAGGCCGAGATGGAAGGCTACCGCGAACAGGGCTACGCCTACGTCAAGATGAAGATCGGCGGCGCCGACCTGTCACTCGACATGAAACGCATCGAAGCTGTCATCGATGTCGTCGGCGATGGCAAATACCTCGCCGTCGATGCCAACGGCCGCTTCGATCTCGACACCGCGCTTGCCTACGCGCGCGCCATGGAGCCTTACGGCCTGTTCTGGTACGAGGAGGCCGGCGACCCGCTCGATTACCGTCTCAACGCAGTCCTTTGCGAGAACTACTCCGGCTCCATTGCGACCGGTGAAAACCTCTTCTCACATCACGACGGCCGCAATCTCATTCGCTACGGCGGCATGCGCTCCGACCGCGACTGGATCCAGCTTGACCCGGCCCTGTCCTACGGCCTCACCGAATACCAGCGCTTCCTCGAAGTCGTCGACCGGCACGGCTGGTCGCGCCGCCGCCTGATCCCGCACGGTGGCCATCAGTTCGCGCTCAGCATGGCTGCCGGCCTTCAGCTCGGCGGTTCGGAAAGTTATCCCGGTGTTTTCCAGCCCTATGGCGGTTTCGCCGACAAGATCCCGATTGAGAACGGCTATGTGCGCCTGCCCGGTGATCCCGGTATCGGCGTCGAACTGAAACCCGACATGCTCGGCGAAATGCGCCGCCTGCTCGGCTACGAATAATCGAATCCAACACGACAAATAGAACATGCCCAAGATCGTCATCAGCGAATTCATGGACGATGCCGCGATTGCAACGCTGCGCGCCCACCACGACGTCCACCTCGACGAGTCGCTCTGCGAGCGGCCCGGCGAACTCGCCGCTGCGCTAACCGATGCCGCTGCGATCATCGTCCGCAATCGCACTCAGGTCACCGCCGATCTCATCGCCGGCGCAGCGAACCTGAAAGCCGTCGGCCGCCTCGGCGTCGGCCTCGACAACATCGATCTTGCCGCATGCAAGGCGGGCGGCATCGCCGTGCTCCCCGCCGTCGGCGCCAATGCCGCTTCCGTCGCCGAATATGTTCTCTGCACCGCGATGCTGCTGCTGCGCACGCCCGCCCTTTTCGGCACCGCCGACCTTGTGGCCGGCAAGTGGCCGCGCGCCGCCCTGAGCCGGGGTCGTGAGATCGCCGGCAAGACTGTTGCGCTGATCGGCTTCGGCTCGATTGGCCAGACGACGGGCGACCTGGCCCGCGCCGCCGGTTTCGCCACCATCGCCCATGACGATTACCTCGACGCCGATCACCCTGCGTGGAAGACCACCGCGCGCGCCAATTCACTGGACGAGATGTTGAGCACCGCCGACGTCGTCAGCCTGCACTGCCCGCTCACCGAGGCAACCCGGGGACTGATCGGAGCACAACAACTCGCCGTTATGAAGTCCGGCGCCATCCTCATCAACACGGCACGCGGCGGCATCGTCGATGAAGCCGCCCTCGCCGACGCCCTGCGTTCGGGCCACCTCGGCGGCGCTGCCATCGACGTCTTCGCAAATGAGCCGGTCGACAAAGCGACCGGCGAACTGTTTGCCGGGCTGGACAACATCATCCTTACCCCCCACGTCGCCGGCGTGACGATCGAAAGCAACGAGCGCATCAGCTCGATGACCGCTGAGAACGTACTGCGTGTGCTCAAGGAGGCAAACTCGTGAGCCAGTCCACCCGCGTTGCGGTCGCCGAACTCGAAACACTCGTCGCGGGCTCGATGATGAGCGCCAACGTCAGCGAAGCCAACGCTGCCGCAATCGCCCGCGCGCTCGTTCTGGCGGAGATCGACGGCCTGAAGGGCCATGGATTATCCCGCATCGACAGCTATTGTGAACAGGCCCGCACCGGCAAAGCCGACGGCCACGCCGATCCGGTCATTTCCCGCACAAAGCCGGGCAGCCTGATGATCGATGTCCGCCACGGCTTCGCCTATCAGGCGCTCGAACAGGCAACCGAGATATTGCCCGGCATGGCGCGTGAATGCGGCATCGCCGCTGCGGGCTTGGTCCGCTCCCATCATGCAGGCGCGCTCGGCCAGGCCGCCGAACGCCTCGCCACCTCCGGCATGCTGGCTCTCATGTTCGCCAACACCCCGCACGCGATGACTGCGTGGGGTGGCCGCCGCCCACTTTTCGGCACCAACCCGGTCGCTTTCGCCGCCCCGCGCAGGAACGCCTTCCCGGTTGTCGTCGACCTCGCGCTATCAGAGGTCGCGCGCGGCAAGATCCTTTCGGCAGCCCAGAAGGGCGAAGCCATTCCCGAAGGCTGGGCCAAGGATGCCGACGGCAACCCGACGACCGATGCCAAGGCCGCGCTCAAAGGTACTCTCGAACCCGCCGGTGGGGCCAAGGGCGCCGCGCTCGCCTTCATGGTCGAGGTGCTCGCGGCCTCCCTCGTCGGCGCCAATCAGTCGTTCGAAGCAAGCTCATTCTTCGACGGTGAAGGCAAGCCGCCCGCGGTCGGTCAGTTCATCATCGCCATCGACCCCGGTGCTTTTGCCGGATCGGATGCCTTCGCCGACAGGATGGAAAAACTCGCCGCTGCAATCGACGACGGCAGCGGCGCCAGATTGCCCGGCTCCCGCAAACCGCACCTTCGGGCCGCCGCCGCCCGCGATGGCGTTCCCGTTGGCGATGATTTACTCGCGAAACTGAAGCCGGCCTCCTGAGCGATAACGTGCCAACGGGAGCGTTATCCTGTGCTGAGATCGTATTCACCTGACAGTTAGACCGTTGCGCTGACCCGGGCAGGCCTCGTCGTCCTCGATGGACTGGGCTAACTGCCGTTCGCGCAATCAGGCGGCCAGCTGCTGTTCCACCTGATCAGCCGGCTCTACGAGCGCACCTCGATCATTGTGACGACCAACCTCGCCTTCGCCGAATGGCCGGGAGTCTTCACCGACGCCAAGATGACCACCGCGCTGCTCGACCGCCTCACCCATCACTGCGATATCATCGAGACCGGCAACGACAGCTGGCGCTTCAAGACCCGCAACTGAAGCGCGACCGCCGGCCAAGCCCTCCGCTGCTCCACTTGCGCTACGCAGTTCCAGCCTCGGCCGGCGCAGACGTGCCGAAAGCAGGGGTTGACCTGCCCTGGGAGATTTCCTCCCGTTTGAGTTAGACTCCGCCCCATTGACGAGGGGTGAGAGGGCTCTCCGTCAGATAAGGGGGCATCCTCGAATCGCAGTCTATGATTTGCAGTCTTGCAGGACTGATAGATCATAGGATTGACGAGGATGCCTGATTTTGACGTTATGCTGAAGCTGCCGGGCTTTACAATCTCCAAAACCAGCGGGTTCAACCCAGTCATTCACGACCTGACGAGCCACCATCAGCCCGTGTGCCCGCATTGCGGCGGATGCGACTTGTGCAAGAAGGACAGGGTGCAGCGCCGCGTCTGGGTTGAAAGCTTCGGCCCCTCGCCGTCGCAGTGCGGGCACGTCGCTTTGTCGGCGAAACGTGCTTCGATCAGCGAGGCGGCCTCAGGCGCTATCGCTGTCGGTCCTGCAAGAAGACGTTCAACGCGCTGACCGGCACGCCGCTGGCCTCTCTCAAGAAGCGCCACAAGCTCGCTGCCTACGGTCAGGCGATGGTCGACGGCCTGTCGCTGCGCAAGGCCGCAAAGCGCGTCGGCATCAATCTGACGACGGCGTTCGACTGGCGCCATCGGCTGCTGAAACAGCCGGCGAAGGGAAAGCCGACGCGGCTCGAGGGCGTCGTCGAAGCGATCAAGTAAAGGCTAGTGTTCCGACTCTGACATATGGTTCCCTGCCGGGAACCTGAATGTCAGCCCGGAACACTAGGCAACCTTTTGATTGTGTTCTGGATTCACAAACATTTGACGACCTCCACCCGGGAATCAAATGTTTGATCCAGAA